>JBLUOL010000130.1:0-13780 GCA_048065775.1 Pseudomonas sp. GW6 | reverse complement strand
AGGGCTTCTCCCATGCACTGATTTGAGCGCTAATTATATGATATTTATGGATAATTTCCAAAGTTGATGACATTGGGCTAAAGCCCGCCCCTTAGCCAAACGTTAGGTTCATAAATGCCGAAGCACTCGCATCCTAAAGAGATTATAAATTTAATCGATACTGCGCTAGCTTTAGCTCTGCAGCACATGACAGCAGCAGAAGTTTTATCTTATGTCACGGTAGCAATCAGCCCATCCTCCCTCTCTCAAAGAAATACAAAACAGCGGATTGAAAAACAAAAGTGCATCCGAAATGTATGCAGAGGAAAATTACACTCTACAGCTCAGGCAAATTACGACGCAGCCTTCTTAGAGTGCGATAAATGCAAATGCATTTGGCTCCAATACAAAGGATTATGCCGCACATCCAAATCAAGAATATCGTTCGACAACAGGGTGTACAACATAAGAACAATAGATCCATCCGGGCAAGAGCGAGCCATAAATTTTCGTATCGGAAAACACTACAGCAATCACTTTGAAATGAAATCAAGGGATGCAATAGAGTTTTTATTCTCTTTCCACACCCCTGCGGAGATTGAAGAAATATCGCACTTCAAAAACACCACAACAAACACCGAGCACACTGTTTATGGCCTTCAAGGCGGATGCAATTCATTCTTCATCCTCGAATAGCGGCTAATAAATGGTTCAGGTCGTTCGCTACGTTTTCTCGTAATCGGCTAGCCCCCCTTAACCAAACGTTAGGTGATGGAATGTACCAGCGCTTTTATCCAGCCATACTGGCAGCAACGATGTTTGTCATCGCCTTCTCATCCTCCGTAATTTTAATGCAGATTTTCCCAAAAATTTGCTGGCTTCCTAGAGTTGGTGGACTACTTGTTGGCTTGTCCGTTTTCATACAAAGCTACATGCATGTGAACATGGATCGCTTTGAAAAGCCTTGGCGCTGGGGGCTGACGAAAGATCAAATCTACTCACATGTCGCCTACAATTTTGCAATATTTGGAACCCTGATGTGGACTTTTGGAGATCTAATTCCAGCGGTCTTATGGCTGCCCAATACAGGCTGTGGCTGTAGTGTTTAACCTAACAACTGGTTCAAACCGTTCGCTTCGCTCACTGGGACGGGCTAAAGCCCGCCCCTTAGCCAAACGTTATGCGAAATTGGAGCTCCCATGTTTGATGACCTAATCAAAACTCTTGGCAGCCTGAATGGTCGGTCGGTGTCAGTGGGAATCGAAGCCGATGAGAAGGGATACTTAGACAAGCAATGCCCTGCTAGCAACTGTGAATTCCTATTTAAAGTCAACGAAGATGACTGGAAAAACATATTCAAGGACGAAGCAGTTTGGTGCCCCATGTGTAGGAACGAATCTCCGGCTAAGGCATGGTTCACAATTGAGCAAGCTGAACACATTAAGTCAGAAGCCTTGACTGTATTGAAAGGTGAGATCAACAACGCCCTCCGTTCTGGGGCACAAAAATTCAATCGAAACCAACCACGAAATAGCTTTATCTCCATGTCGATGGAAGTAAAAGGCGGCATGCAGAGAACCTACACCCTTCCAGCCAAAGCTGCTGAAGTGATGCAGCTCGAAATCCAATGCGAAAATTGTTCATCCCGTTTCGCAGTAATAGGCAGCGCATATTTTTGTCCAGCGTGCGGCGTCAACTCTGTTATTCGTACATTTGACGATTCTTTACGAAAAATTCGAGCCAAGAAAGATAGTGAGGATGCGGTACGAAGAGCGCTTGCGGAGTCTTTGGGTCGAGATGAAGCTGAGCTAACTTGCAGGTCCTTGCGGGAAACCTGCCTTACTGATGGAGTCACCGCATTTCAAAAATATTGCGAAGGCCTTTACGATACCTATGGCAAGCCACCATTCAACGCATTTCAACGCATTGAGGATGGCAGCAAGCTCTGGAGAGAAGCACTGGGAGTTGGGTACGAGAAATGGCTCTCACCGAGCGAATTAGACGAACTAAAAATTCAGTACCAAAAGCGTCATCTCTTAGCTCATCAAGAGGGTATCGTTGACGAACGGTACGTAAAGAACTCCGGAGATGCGAGTTATAAAGTTGGCCAGCGGCTAGTCGTATCAACCGCCGATGTAGAGGCCCTATTGAAACTACTCGAAAAACTGGGCCAGGGGTTAAAGGTAGCTTGTGGGCGTGCATAACAACTGGTTCAAACCGTTCGCTTCGCTCACTGGGACGGGCTAAAGCCCGCCCCTTAACCAAACGTTATGTTTTTCTGGAGATAATGTGAGTAGGCATGCGATAAACCTCTTGATAGATTCGGGACTGCTCACAGCGGCAGGAAGACCCGTCGATTTGTCTGGCCTACCCGAAAATGAGATCTCCGCGCGAATCTCTCAGTATATAAACGGTAGGGTTCAAACTATTGATGCCGAGCTAGTATCCTTCGATCCCCCCCGCAGACTTAATGCACTTTTTGGATCTGAGTCCACGGAAGCATCGGCGCCAAAAATACTGCCATCAGCTCTTGTTTATGAATCGATTATAATTGATGACCCACTGGTTTCGGCTAGCTCTAGTATTAGCTATGACTCCATTGAAGAAGGTTTGAGGCTATTTTCTTCATATTTTCAATTGATTAAAGCAGATATCATAAAGGTAATACCGCTATCGCTACTTAATAGGCCAAGCGATGAAGTTCCATTGTTGGTTTCTGACGATGCGTTTAGATCCAGCATACCCGACGAGTTGCATGACTTCATACACAGTCGTGCGAACCTAAGATCTGTAGTGCGAGATGATCAGGGCAGGATGTTGGTCTTGAAGGAAGACGCCTCAAAGAAACGTAGACCAGCTTTAAATGTAATGTTTCGCGGAGATTTTTGGAAAAAGGGTGTTCAGCTATATCTTTTCCAGACAGTTGAGAAAGTTGGCGAAATTGATGGCGGCTTTGAGTGTAGGCAGATATGGCAGCCAGATAAATTTCTTGATGAAGAAACGTTTGAACGGTGGTCCTATCAAACAATTAATCAGGCAATGAGAGTTAGGCTAAGAAACATCTACAATGAGACTAGGCTAGCTGGTGAACTGGGCCACACATATATAACAGAGTCTGAGTTCGAGTCTGAACTACTAAGCCGATCCGGAACCGAAAATGTTCCTTCATCGAATAGACCTTGTAAATTTCTTTCTGCTAATAAGGCTTTAATAAATATAACCACACCTGAAACGGTTATTGAATTGCGCGAGAAGTACCCGGCAGCTTTTGAAAGATTTAATTCATCCGTACTTTATGCAGTAGAGCATCTAAAAGACGTTGAGCCAGAGAACTTTGAAACCCATGCCCAGTTATACTTCAGCAATGAAATATTACCGCAGATAGATGAATTGAGACGTAATGTTCGGAACATTACCCGGTCAGCGACCAAAGGAGTTCTGGTGTCATTAGGTGGAATAACGACCGCGATGCTCTCGGGATCATCTCTCCCTCTGATTCCATCACTTATGGTTGTTGCAGCGGGTGGCGCTTCTGAAACACTGGATTCATTAGGTCGCCATCAAGACTTCAAGAAAACACCAGTATATATATGGCATCGAGTAACCAAAACATAACCAGGCCAAGCACGGCGACAGCTTTTTCGTTGCGGCTTCGCCTTCACTACAAAGCTGCGCGTGTTGGCGGCGTTATGTGCACCCAATATTAGCCAAGGAGGACTAATGGAAAACAGAATAAAACTCGCACTCTACCTCAATGGCTGGTCGTTCCAAGACGGGGACAAAACTCAGCTAAAAAGAGACGCTGAAAAAATATTAGTCGCCGAATACACTCCTAATATGAAGGGTTCCATATTCTGCCCTGAGTGTTCGGCAAATCTTTTTCGCTCCCCAGAAAACAAAGAGTTTTCTGCAAATGGAAGGGCTGCTTATTTTGCGCACAACAGAGGCATAAAGACGGATTGCGGCCTGCGCACAAAACGGCCAGAAGGTAAAAAATACTTAACAGAAGAAGAAGCGCGGCGAGCAATACAAAATGAAGAGCTTGTTATTGTAGAGGGCTTCATAAAAAACAAACCCCTACCGCCAAACAAGGAGCAAGCCGAATATGATGCCTCGCAAGTAGAAGAGCTTGACGGACCAATCGCGAACGTCCCTATTGGAAGGCATAGAGGCGAAGAATTTAAATTGCCAAGCAAATTTAAAACCATTCGCGGAATTTGCAACAAGTTCGACGAGAATATAAATAGATACTTCTTCATGCCTGGCGGGCAGTATGCGGTTCAACTACAAGACCTTCTCAAGAGTATCGAAAGCATTACTGGCGAAGACGATATACCACGTATTTATTACGGTAAAATCATCAGCTCATTTAATGCGGGCAAAACACCTCAAAACATCCGCATGACCAAGCTAAAATTCAATAGCAATGATTTCGCCGACTTTTACCTAAAACTTTCTGATGAAAAACAACAAGAAAAAGGAATAAACGATACGTCTGCTGGGAAAATTATCCTGATGTACGGAAAGGTCACAAAAAACGGCGTAGGTCTATGCATTGAAAACTTAGGCTGGGGCGAATTTGCACTTCTTTCAGAAAAATATGAGCAAATTCTATACTAAACACATAACAACTGGTTCAAACCGTTCGCTTCGCTCACTGGGACGGGCTAAAGCCCGCCCCTTAACCAAACGTTATGTGTAAGCGTAGTCACTCAGCAGGTAATTCCATGAAGCACCTTGGCATATTAAAACCTGACACCCTAGTAAATATGCTCAACCTCATTGGATTACCTGTGGTGATCATATATGTATTTTGCATGTTCGTTTGGCCGTGGATATCTGGCAATGGCGAATGGATTTACGTGCAAGCCGTTTGGGATCGATGGCAGGGCCTGAACGTAGGCATGCTGGCTTTCATCTCAAGCGTCATAGCTTTCAATATTTCAAGATACAACGCTGAAAAACAACGTAGTCGAGATTTTCTTGCGGCCAAGGCATTCCTACCCGCAGCCATGAGTGAACTGATTACATACTTTATAAACAGTGCCAGGGTTTTTAATTTAGTATGGGAATCAAGAGACGATGGCAACCAAAACCTTGAAATCCCCGAGTTACCGCAAGAATATAAGTCAGTTTTTAGAGATTGCATTCGACATGCTGAACCCAATGTCGGCGACAACCTCTCTAGAATTCTTGTGTGGCTGCAAATCCATGATTCAAGAATGAGGGGCTATGCAGAGCGGCACAGGGGTAATGGTGGTTCACGCTCTGATAGACGCAACCTAATCACATATTTCTATCGCCTCGGCGAGCTTCAAGCATTAATTAATAAGCTTTTTGATTTTGCAAGAAATATGGATGAGTTCGACTCTTCACCACTTAACTGGGAAGACTTTCGAAATGCTTATTGCGGCCTAGGCCTCACTATCGAAAACATTTATGTCGATGAAGAAATGAATCTTGAAGCATTCACGAAACGACAAATAACACGACATTCGAGTCAAAACACATAACAACTGGTTCAAATCGTTCGCTTCGCTCACTGGGACGTGCTAAACCCCGCCCCTTAACCAAACCTTAGAAGCCACTCATACATATCGAGGCCAACAACCATGAAATACGATAATCAAAAAATTTCGGAAGTTGTTCTAGCACTGTTTGGAGTGTTTGAGTTTGAGAACGGCAGGGCTTGGAAACGGATAGAATTCAGCGTTATGGATGAGCTATTTAAAAAAGGCTATATCAGCGACCCCAAAGGCAAATCAGAGTCAGTTTACTTAACAGAGGAAGGTTTGCAGCTAGCTAAAGAACTGGCTAAAAAGCACTTCTCCGTACAGGATTAACCTCTAGCAAGTGTATATGGACTCGCCCCCGCTCATCCCAACAAGGACGTAAACATCGATGGACTTCATTGCACGCAATTTCAGATGGCTGATGCTGCTATCCGGCGTTCTCACGGCAACCATGTTCTACGGCCTGTTCGCCCCGCAGGAGGCGCTACAGTCGATGTTCGGCGCATCCTTCGATGGGCAGTTGCAATCCTTGGTCGTTCGCAGTTGGTCGGCGCTGGTCGGGTTGATGGGCGTACTGCTGATCTATGGTGCGCTGAGCCCGAAGCATCGGGTTCTCTGCGCCATCATTGCCGCGCTGAGCAAGGCCATCTTCGTGTCGCTGCTGCTAACCCATGGCCAGGATTATCTGAGCAAGGCCGCGCCCGCCATCGCCCTGGATCTGCTGGTGATCATCTTTACCCTGCTGTTCCTGCTGGCCGTGCAAAAGCGGCGCAGTGCTTGAGGCGAACCTCATGGGAATGATCAGGCATGTCCTCTGGCTGGACTGCATGGCCGCTGCGAGCGCGGGCGTTGTGGTCCTGTTGCTGGCCCCCTGGTTGAGCGGCTGGTATGCCCTGCCCGGCGAGCTGCTGAGCTTCATCGGCGCGGTCAATATCGCCTATGCCTGCTTTTCCTTTTCGCTGGCGATTCGTGTGCGGCGCGCCGAAGCGCTGATCAAGCTGCTGGCAGTGGCCAACGGACTCTGGGCGCTGGCATGCCTTGGCATCGCTGCGACCTTTGCCCCGCTCATGACGCTACCGGGGCTTTGCCATGTGCTCGGCGAGGCTGCGTTCGTGGGAGGCCTGGGCATGCTGGAGTGGAAATGGCGCAGGCAGCTGCTGGTGGCTGGCGAACAGGGCGTTTCGACTCAGCCTGTCGCGGCCCGGTAGCCGTCACAGGTATTCAGGCGAAGATCCGGCGATGGCCGCTCAGGCCATCATCAGCCCTGTCCGTCAGCGCTGTGAAAACGGTTCTTGCCCGCGTGCTTGGCCGCGTACATGGCCTGATCCGCACGTTTCAGCAGGTCCTGGCCGCCTTCAGCGTGCAGCGGAAACAGAGCGGCGCCCACGCTCGCCGATATCCGCACCATGCTGCCGTCCAGATCGAATGGTTTGGCCAGTACATCCAGCACCTTGAGCGCCACCGTCTCGCAATCCTGACTGCCGTGCAGATTGCCTAGGACGATGCCGAACTCATCACCGCCGAAGCGTGCGACCGTGTCGGTGCTGCGCACACAACCTTCCAGCCGCCTGGCGGCCATCTGCAGCAGGCTATCGCCAGCCGTATGACCGTGGCGGTCGTTGATTTCCTTGAATCCATCCAGGTCGATATAGAGCACGGCGCACAGCTGCTGCTGGTCGCGCACGGACTCCAGCGCCTGGTCGAGTCGCTGGTGGAACCTGACGCGGTTGGCCAACCCGGTGAGGGCGTCATGCTCGGCGTCATGACAAAGGCGCGCTTCCAGGTGCTTGCGCTCGGTGATGTCCTGCGTGACCAGCACCAGGAACTCCGGGTGACCCTGGCGATTGCGCACGACGCTCGAGGCCTCGCAGACCCAGATCAGCGAGCCATTCTCACGCCGATAGGTTTTCTCGATTTCCGGGGAAAGCGCACGTGCCTCGCTGACCAGTTGCTCGCTCAGAAAGCTGCGGGCTGCGGCAGCTACTTCAGTGTCGCTCAGGTCGAAAATGTTGGCGCCTTGCAGCGCCTCGGCCGGGCGCCCCAGCATGCGTGCGAACTTCTCGTTGACCCGCAGTATCCGACCCTCGGGGCTGATATGGGCGATACCCATGGCCGCCTGGTGAAAGGTGGCGCGAAACAGCGCTTCGCTGCCTTGCAGGGCATCGGTGGCCGCACGTTGGCGAACCAGCATCAGCGCCAGCAGGCCAACGAACAGCATGACCACCAGGGTGACGCCGACTGCGGCCATCAGGTAGGTGGAGCGCCGCTGCAAGGTCGTCGCCATCTCCTCGTCGTAGCCGGTGGCCACGGTAATCATCAGGGGATAACCGCTCATGGTGCGGTAACTGACGATACGGGCGACGCCATCGAGCCCCTCGCCACTGTCGTGGAAATCATCAACGTCATGCAGCTTTTGCCGCTGGAACCAGGCCAGCGACTCGGCACCCAGGCCAAATTCGCTGCGTGCGCCGATCTTGCGCGCACGTATCACGCCGTCGAGGCCGGCGAGCTCCAACAGCCCCTGCGGGCCCAGATCGACCTGCTGGAAGAAACGCGTGACGTCCTCTGGACGCACGGCCATCACCACGACGCCGGCGAAGCTGCCGTCATCGCGCTCGATACGCAGCGACATGGGGATCAGCCAACGCCCGGAAACCCGCCCGAGTACCGGCTGATTGATGAACAGGTGATCGATACGGGCATCGCGCTGCGCCGTGAAGAACTCACGGTCGGCGTAGTTGACCGGGCCGGTGTTCTGGCTACTGCTGACGATATCGCCCTGCTCGTCCACCACGCTGACGATGGTGAACATCTCCTCGCGGATCACGCCCTCCTCGACCCAGCGGCGCAGGTCGATGGCCTTGCCCTGCCGGCGATACTGCTCGCGCACGAAAGCCGCCACCTGCTCGGCCGCCTTCAGCGCGCGGAACACCTGCTGCTCGAAAGCGATGGCCAGACTGGAGTTGGCTTCCATTTCCGCAGCCAACGCCTGCTCACGTTCGAAGGCGATGCGTTGCAGGGTGATCAGCCAGACAACGGCAACGAATACGCTCGCCAGAACGATCAGCAGGTTCAAGGGTGTTGCGATTCGAGGGCGTCGAGCGACGGCGTCATGCGCGTCGATCGGCGTGCTGGGCGGGGTCATCGCCTTGTTCTCCAAGCCATTCACGGGCGGGCTGTTTCTAGTTGTCGAGGGCAAGGGTCTGATGCCCTTTGGTTCAGCGTCGCGGGGCGTGATCCATCGCCTTGCGTTGAATCATAGGCACTGTTGCGCCACTGTGCTGCCATCATGCGGTAACGGGTTTTGCCCGAAAATCGAGCTTGCGGCAGACTGACGACCGACACGGCGCCTCAGCCACATCACGTCGAGCCGAGCGGCATCCGCACGGCTCCTGCTCAATTTCTTCGATAACCGCCTGCCTTCGAGGCCCGCCTTGGAAACCACGGTCTTTCTCGCCGTCATCGCCGCCGCTGCCCTGCATGCCGGCTGGAACGCTCTGCTCAAGATTGGTCTGGATCGCTTCCTCACCGCCACGCTGATCCAGATCGGTGCCGGCCTGGTAGCACTTTGCGCCCTGCCGCTGGTGGCGCTGCCACAAGCCTCGGCCTGGCCGTGGATCGCGCTGTCGGCGCTGCTGCATATCGGCTACAACTTCTTCCTCGCCCGCGCCTACCAGTACGGCGACCTGGGCCAGGTCTACCCGATTGCGCGGGGCAGCTCGCCGCTGATGGTCGCCTTGCTGTCGCTGCTGCTGTTGCATGACGGGCTCGGTGCCCTGCAGTTGCTGGGTTTGCTGGTTCTGGTGCTGGGCATCTGGCTGATGGCGCTGCGCGGTGGGCAGCACAAGGCGCCACAGGGAGCGATGCTGGTCTGTGCGTTGATGACGGCACTGTTCATCGCCGGCTACACCCTCAGCGATGCCATGGGCGCGCGCAACAATGGCGATGCGCTGAGCTATTCGCTGTGGCTGTTCACCGTCAACGGCGTGGTGATGGCGGTGGTATTGGCCATCAGCCGTGGGCCGCGTGCCTTCCTGCAGCTGGGCCCGCACTGGCGCAGCGGGTTGGCCGGCGGGGCGATGTCGATGGCCGCCTACACCATCGTCATATGGGCCATGACTCAGGCACCGGTGGCATTGGTTTCGGCCCTGCGCGAGACCAGCGTGGTGTTCGCCGTGCTGCTGGGGGTGGTGTTGCTCAAGGAAAGGTTGCGACCGATTCGCCTGCTGGCGTGCGCGGTGATTGCGGCTGGTGTGGTGGTGATGAAGTTGGCGTAGGGGGTCGCGTTATAGATGGTGGTGGGCTGAAGCCCACCCTACCTGACTGAAGCGGATCGCCGCCCGGCCCACCCTACAAGGACATCTGTAGGAGCGAGCTCTGCTCGCGAATCCTCAAGCACAAAAGCTTCGCGAGCAAAGCTCGCTCCTACCCAGGACCCGGGCGCAACCAGCATGTCAGGAGGCGATCCGCACCCTCGGGCCAGCCTGACTCGGCATTCTGATCGGGAACCCGAGACCCGCTTTACGGTTCTGTTGATCAACGGGTGCTGAACCGTCGACCGTTTTTTCGTCATACGCTGCCTGCATGCTGGCCGGGCTGACCGCCTGGACGCGAGAGTTTTTGCCGGCCAGGCGGGCTTGCGGCACACTAGCGCCCTTCCCGAGCCACCGCTCGTTTTGCCATACAAGCAGAGTCCGTATGACCCGTTCCCCCTTCCGCCGCCTCGTCTTCGGATCGTTGCGCCGCTTGCTGTACCTCTGGGTACGCTCGGAAACCATCAACCAGTCCGCCTTCACCCTCAAGCTCGACCGCAGCAAGCCGGTGTTCTACGTGCTGCAGCAGCCGTCGGTGAGCGACCTGGCAGTGGTCGACCGCGAGTGCACCAAGGCCGGCCTGCCGCGCCCGGTGTTGCCGGTAGCGGTCGGGGAACACATCGAGCCCGCCGCCTTCTTCTACCTGACGCCGGAGCCGGACTGGTTCGGCCGCCAGGACAAGCGCGGCATTTCGCCGACCCTGGATCGCGTGGTCACCGCCCTCAGCCAGCATGCGGTGGATGACGCGCAGATCGTGCCGGTCAGCGTGTTTTGGGGCCAGTCGCCGGATCGCGAAACCAGCCCCTGGAAACTGCTGTTCGCCGACAGTTGGGCGGTGACCGGGCGCCTGCGCCGGCTGGTCAGCATCCTGATTCTCGGGCGCAAGACCCGCGTGCAGTTCTCCACACCGATTCACCTGCGCGAACTGGTCGAGCAGGACAAGGGCCAGGAGCGCACCCTGCGCATGGTGCATCGCATCCTGCGCGTACACTTCCGCAACCAGAAGGCGGCGGTGATCGGCCCGGACGTGTCGCACCGGCGCAACCTGGTCAAGGGCCTGGTGCACGACCCGATGGTGCGCCAGGCGATTGCCGAGGAAGCCGAACGCGAGAAGATCAGCCTGGAGAAGGCTGAAGCCCAGGCGCTGCGCTACGGCAACGAGATCGCCTCGGACTACACCTACACGGTGATCCGCTTCCTCGAACTGGTGCTTTCCTGGTTCTGGAACAAGATCTACGACGGCATCAAGGTGCACAACGTCGAAGGCGTGCGTGACATCGCCCAGGGCCACGAGGTGATCTACGTGCCCTGCCACCGCAGCCACATCGACTACCTGCTGCTGTCCTACCTGCTGTTCCGCAACGGCCTGACGCCGCCGCACATCGCCGCTGGCATCAACCTCAACATGCCGGTCATTGGTGGCTTATTGAGACGAGGGGGCGCCTTCTTCATGCGCCGCACCTTCAAGGGCAACCCGCTGTATACGGCGGTGTTCAACGAATACCTGCACACCCTGTTCAGCAAGGGTTTCCCGGTCGAATACTTCGTCGAGGGCGGCCGTTCGCGCACCGGGCGCATGCTGCGGCCGAAGACCGGCATGCTGGCCATCACCCTGCGCAGCTTCCTGCGCAGCAACCGCCTGCCCATCGTCTTCGTGCCGGTGTACATCGGTTACGAGCGCGTGCTGGAAGGCCGCACCTACCTGGGCGAGCTGCGTGGCGCGAGCAAGAAGAAGGAATCGATCTTCGACCTGTTCAAGGTGCTCGGCGCCCTCAAGCAGCGCTTCGGCCAGGTCTCGGTGAACTTCGGCGAACCGATCAAACTGGCAGAGTTCCTCGACCAGCAGCAGCCGGGCTGGCGTCAGCAGGAGCTGGGCCCGCAGTACCGCCCGGCCTGGCTCAACGACACCACCAACCGCCTGGGCGAGCGCGTGGCGCGTCACCTCAACGAAGCGGCCTCGGTCAACCCGGTCAACCTGGTGGCATTGGCGCTGCTGTCCACCAGCAAGCTGGCCCTGGACGACCGCGCCCTGGCGCGCGTGCTCGACCTGTATCTGGCGCTGCTGCGCGCAGTGCCCTACTCGCCGCACACCACCCTGCCGGACGGCGACGGCGCGGCGCTGATCGAGCACGTCAAGGGCATGGATCTGCTGGCCGAACAGAAGGATGCACTGGGCAAGATTCTCTACCTGGACGAGCAGAACGCCGTCCTGATGACCTACTACCGCAACAACGTGCTGCACATCTTCGCCCTGCCGGCGCTGCTGGCGAGCTTCTTCCAGAGCAGTGCGCGGATCAGCCGCGAGCAGATCCTGCGCTACGCTGGCGCGCTGTATCCCTACCTGCAGTCCGAGCTATTCATCCGCTGGGAACAGAGCGAGCTGGAAGGCGTGATCGACCAGTGGCTGGCGGCCTTCGTCGAACAGGGCCTGCTCAAGGTCGAGGGCGACGTGTACGTGCGCCCGGCGCCAAGCTCGCGCCAGTTCGTGCTGCTGACCCTGCTGTCGCGCTCGGTGGCGCAGACCCTGCAGCGCTTCTACATGGCCATCGCCCTGCTGCTCAACGCCGGGCAGAACGCGATCAGCGCCGAGGAGCTGGAAGACCTGTGCACAGTGATGGCCCAGCGCCTGTCGATCCTGCATGGTCTCAATGCGCCGGAGTTCTTCGACAAGAGCCTGTTCCGTCACTTCATCCAGAGCATGCTGGACCAGGGCGTGCTGCGCCAGGACGAGGCCGGCAAGCTCAGCCATCATCCGCTGCTCAGCGAACTGGCGGAAGGCGCCGCCAAGCGCGTGCTGCCAGCGGAGATTCGCCTGTCTATTCGTCAGGTAGCGCTGGATCGCAACGAGGATGAGCCGGCCGCACCGTGATGTGTGTAGGGTGCGCTGTGCGCACCTTCGAATCACCGTAGCCACCGGTGCGCACAGCGCACCCTACCGCCCCGCTACTGCCTCGGATGGATGTCACGTGTTACATCCACTATGGCGCAGGCTCAGAGCAACCAGACGAACCTGCCACGGTTTTGGCAGTCAGTCGATAAGCCACACACCGGCAGGAGGCCCTGGCAATGATCGATTCCCTGATGTTGAGTGCTGCACGCATCACCACGCTGGCGACTGGACAGGTACTGACCAATGCCAGTGGTTTCTTCTTCCGCCGGGATCAACGGCTGTTCCTCGTCACCAGCCGTCACGTGGTGCTCGACGAGCCGAGCGGCCATCAGCCGGACAGCCTGCAGATCGAGCTGCATACCGACGCAGACAACCTGGCCAGCACCGTCAGCTTCGCCATTCCGCTGTATGACGGCGACCAGCACCTGTGGCGGCAAGGCATGGATGGCGCGGGCGAGATCGACGTGGCGGTGATCGAGCTGGATCAGTCCGCCCTTCCCGACAACGGCGCTTACCAGGCCTTCACCCCACAGCACCTGCTGCAAGCAGACGAGCATGTGGAAATCGGCTCGACGCTGCTGGTGGTGGGCTTCCCGCTGGGTTTTCAGGACACCCTGCACCGCATGCCGGTAGCACGCCATGCCGGGCTGGCGTCGTCCTTTGGTTTGCGTTTCCATGGTCTGGGCTACTTCCTCACCGACGGGCGCACCCATCGCGGCCTGAGTGGCGCGCCAGTGGTCAAACGCGCCAGCGTCGATGGCGAGCTACCCTGGCATCTGCTCGGCATCCATTCCACGCGCCTGTTGGGCAATCGCGACGAGGATCAGGACGAAGCCCTGGGTCTGAACTGCACCTGGTATGCCGATATTCTGATGACGCTGACGGAGTGATAGCCCGGCGTCATCGCCAGATTGCCAGGCTCGCCGACAAGCGGGCTCCTACGGAACAAACCACGCCCCCCAGGAGCCCGCTTGCTGGCGATAATCAATGAATAGCCCGGATGAAGTCCGGGGAACCACTCAATGTCTAGTCGCGGCTAAAGCCCCTCCCACAGAACCCCACGCCCCCGGGGGGGGGGGGTTTTG
>JBLUOL010000129.1:0-13929 GCA_048065775.1 Pseudomonas sp. GW6 | reverse complement strand
GTACCAGTTGGCGCGCGATGATCAGGCCGAGACGCCCGCCCAGGCGGGTGGCAGAAAGGAAGTCGCGGCTCTGCAGTTCGGCGTTGAGCAGGGCGTCGCGCTCTTCCGCCAGCAGCGGTCGGCCGCTGTCCTGCACGGCGATGCGCAGGCGGTGCTGGCCGTCGCTGCTGTCGAGTGCGGCGACCAGCAGGATCTCGCCCTCGTCGGTCTGCTTGAAGGCATTGTCCAGCAGGCTGAGCAGGGCCTGGCGCAGGCGCGTCGGGTCGCCGCTGATCACCCGTGGTACCTGCGGCTGGATGAAGCTGATCAGCTCCACGCGCTGTTGTTCGGCCTTGGCGCGGAAGATATCGAGGCAGTCTTCGATCAGTGCGCCGAGGTCGAACTGCACGTCGTCCAACTCGATCTGCCCGGATTCGAGCTTGGAAATGTCGAGGATTTCGTTGATCAGGGTGAGCAGCTCGTTGCCCGAACTGTGGATGGTCTGCACGTAGTCACGCTGCTTGGCCGACAGCGGCGTGCCCAGCAGCAACTCGGTCATGCCCAGTACACCGTTCATCGGTGTGCGGATCTCGTGGCTGATCTTGGCCAGGAACTCGGCCTTGGCCTTCAGCTCGGCGCTGCTGGCGGCCAGGGCGGTGCTTTCCTGCAGGGTGTCGCGCTGGATCTGCCGCTGCCGTTCGGTCAGCGACACGCTGAGAATCAGGCCGGCCAGGGTGGCAACGCTGAACACGCCCAGTACCAGCCAGCCCGGATTGAGCTGATCGAAACCCAGCAGCACCGGCACGAAGAAGCCGAAGCCCAGGTTGAAAACCAGCATGCCGATGGTGATCAGGCGTGCCGGCTGATAACCGGCGCGCCAGTGCCGGCTGCTCACCAGCAGCAGATTGATTGCACTCAGGGCCACCAGCAGGTAGACCAGCGAGCTGAACCAGAACAATCCGGTGACGGCGATACACAGGGCGTAGACCAGTATCAGCAGGGCATTGCCCTGCAGCAGGCGATTGAGCGGGCTGCGCTGCACGGGGGTGCCGTGCATGAAGCTCAGGCCAAAGGCCAAGGCGCTGAAGGCGGCGAACAGCGCGGAGAGGTCGGCGATCAATGACTGGTTGTAGCCCAGGCTGGGTAGCCACTGGGCGAAAATGCCGAGGTTGGCCGAGGAGCACACGGCCAGGCCGATGTTCACCCCGGCCAGCCACAGGCCGCTGGCGCTGCGGCTGTAGATGAAGCGGATGAGGTTGTACAGGGTCAGCAGCAGCAGAGCACCGAACAGCATGCCGTAGAGGTAGGCGGGTTTTTCCAGGCTGACCAGTTCGGCCTGATCCATCACCTTGAACCAAGTCATCAGCGGGTGGTTGGAGGTCAGGCGGACATAGGCGACGCGGGCATGGCCGTCATTGGGCAACGGCATCAGATAGAAGCGCGACGGCAGCGGTCGCGAATCCAGCGGCATGGCCTCGCCGGTGTGCAGGTTCTGCTCCAGCTGGCCATCTCTCAGCAGGTAGTAATCGAGGTACTGCACCCGCGGCGAGAATATCCACAGCCAGGCGGGCTGCTGTTGCGGTGCGAATTCGGCACGAAGCCAGACGGCGTGGTCACTGGGCGGGAAGGTAAAGGATTGCTTGCTGAGGGGCTTGAACTGCTGGCGCTGGGCGCGGACTTCTTCGAGGCCCAGGCGGGCACTGGCGTCGACCAGATAGGACCAGCTGTGCGCGCTTGTTGGGACCGAGTTCGCACTGGCTGTCAGCGCAAGGCTGAGAAACAGCATGCTGGCGAGTAGTCCGATGGCAATCCTGAGCCGGCGCACGGGCAAAATCCTTCTAAATGAGTGGCCGGATTATAGCCAAGCATCTGCTCGCGGGAACATGGTGCAGCCAGGCATTTTTAAGGCTTTTTGCTGGTAAAAACCGCCTTTTACCGGGCTGCACCCTGTTTATCAGTCCTCGCCGCGCTCGCGGGCGATCGCCCGATAGCCGATGTCGTTACGGTGGAACATGCCGTTCCAGCGAATCTTCTCGGCCAGGCGGTAGGCCTGCTGCTGGGCATCGGCAACGCTGGCGCCGATGGCGGTGGCGCAGAGTACGCGACCGCCAGCGGTGACGATCTGGCCGTCCTTCAGTGCGGTACCGGCGTGGAACACCTTGCCGTCGAGCTTGGCGGCTTCATCCAGACCGTCGATTACATCGCCCTTGGCATAGTCGCCCGGGTAGCCACCGGCGGCCAGCACCACGCCCACGGTCGGACGCGGGTCCCAGGTCGCTTCGACCTTGTCCAGCGCCTTGGCCAGGGCAGCCTCGACCAGCAGCACCAGGGAGCTTTCCAGACGGCACATGATCGGCTGGGTTTCCGGGTCGCCGAAGCGGCAGTTGAATTCGATGACCTTGGGCTTGCCCGCCTTGTCGATCATCAGGCCGGCATAGAGGAAGCCGGTGTAGACGTTGCCTTCGCTGGCCATGCCGCGCACGGTGGGGTAGATCACCTCGTCCATCACGCGCTTGTGTACTTCGGCGGTGACTACCGGGGCTGGCGAGTAGGCGCCCATGCCGCCGGTATTCGGGCCGCTGTCGCCGTCGCCGACGCGCTTGTGGTCCTGGCTGGTGGCCATCGGCAGCACGTTCTCGCCGTCGACCATGACGATGAAGCTGGCTTCTTCGCCGTCGAGGAATTCCTCGATCACCACGCGCGAACCGGCTTCACCGAAGGCGTTGCCGGCGAGCATGTCGCGCACCGCGTCTTCGGCTTCGGCCAGGGTCATGGCGACGATCACGCCCTTGCCTGCGGCCAGGCCGTCGGCCTTGATCACGATCGGTGCACCTTTCTCACGCAGGTAAGCCAGCGCCGGCTCGATCTCGGTGAAGTTCTGGTAGTCGGCAGTCGGGATCTTGTGACGGGCCAGGAAATCCTTGGTGAAGGCCTTGGAGCCTTCCAGCTGGGCTGCGGCAGCGGTGGGGCCGAAGATGTCCAGTTTGCGGCTGCGGAACAGATCGACCACGCCTTTGACCAGCGGCGCTTCCGGGCCGACGATGGTCAGTTGCACGTTCTTCTCGGCGAAATCGGCCAGCTCTTCGATGGCCAGCACGTCGATGGCGACGTTCTCACACTTGGCTTCCACCGCAGTGCCGGCGTTGCCCGGGGCGACGAAGACCTTCTCGACGCGTTTGTCCTGCGCCACTTTCCAGGCCAGGGCGTGTTCACGACCGCCGCTGCCGATGATCAGTACGTTCATGGGGTTCTCCTGAGCGTTCCCGGATTTCATCCGGGCTACGTTCTACAAAATTCGAGGTCGCGATGAAGCCGGTAGATGCTAGGCGCCCCAGGTTTCGACAAGCGCAGTTGCCGACTGGCAATGAGCATTGGCGGAACCTGGGGCAACAACGCAGATGCCGGTTTCAGTGCGGCCGATTTTAGTGCCTAAAGTGGCGCATGCCGGTAAACACCATGGCAATGCCGGCTTCGTCGGCAGCCGCGATCACTTCGTTGTCGCGCATCGAGCCACCGGGCTGGATCACCGCGGTGATGCCGGCCTTGGCGGCGTTGTCGATACCGTCGCGGAAGGGGAAGAAGGCGTCGGAGGCCATGACCGCGCCGGGCACCGGCAGGCCAGCGTGCTCGGCCTTGATGCCGGCGATGCGCGCGGAGTTGACGCGGCTCATCTGGCCGGCGCCGACGCCGACGGTCTGGCGGTTCTTGGCGTAGACGATGGCGTTGGATTTGACGAACTTGGCCACTTTCCAGGCGAAGATCAGGTCGTGGATTTCCTGCTCGTTCGGTGCGCGCTGGGTAACGATCTTCAGGTCGGACGCTGCGATCATGCCGATGTCGCGGCTCTGCACCAGCAGACCACCATTGACGCGTTTGAAGTCCCAACCCGCAGCGCGCTCGGCCGGCCATTCGCCGCATTCGAGCAGGCGCACGTTGGCCTTGGCAGCGACCACTTCACGGGCGGCGGCGCTGATTTTCGGGGCGATGATCACTTCGACGAACTGACGCTCGACGATGGCCTTGGCGGTTTCGCCATCCAGCTCGCGGTTGAAGGCGATGATGCCGCCGAACGCCGATTCGGTATCGGTGGCGTAGGCCAGGTCGTAGGCCTTGCGGATGCCGCCTTCGTCTTCCGGTACCACGGCCACGCCGCAGGGGTTGGCGTGCTTGACGATGACGCAGGCCGGTTTGACGAAGCTCTTCACGCATTCCAGCGCGGCGTCGGTGTCGGCCACGTTGTTGAACGACAGTTCCTTGCCCTGCAATTGGATTGCGGTGGAAACGCTGGCTTCGCCCTTCTTCGCTTCGACATAGAACGCCGCACTCTGGTGCGGGTTCTCGCCGTAGCGCATTTCCTGTGCCTTGACGAACTGGCTGTTGAAGGTGCGCGGGAAGGCGCCGCGACCTTCGGTGGACAGGGTGTCCGCCGCCTGGTCGATGGTGCCCAGGTAGTTGGCGATCATGCCGTCGTAGGCCGCGGTGTGCTCGAAGGCCTTGAGTGCCAGGTCGAAGCGCTGGGCGTAGCTCAGGCCGCCGGCCTTGAGCGAGGCGACGATGCCGGCGTAATCGCCGGTGTTGACCACGATGGCGACGTCCTTGTGGTTCTTCGCCGCGCTGCGGACCATGGTCGGGCCGCCGATGTCGATGTTCTCGATGGCGTCGGCCAGGTCGCAATCAGGCTTGGCCACGGAGGCTTCGAAGGGATAGAGGTTGACCGCGACCAGGTCGATCGGCTTGATGCCGTGCTCGTCCATCACTGCGCCGTCCAGGGCGCGACGGCCGAGAATGCCGCCGTGGATCTTCGGGTGCAGGGTCTTCACGCGGCCGTCCATCATTTCCGGGAAGCCGGTGTAGTCAGCCACTTCCACCGCGGCTACGCCGTTGTCCTTGAGCAGCTTGTAGGTACCGCCGGTGGAGAGAATCTCGACACCGAGGGCGGCCAGTTCGCGAGCGAATTCGAGGACACCGGTCTTGTCGGAAACGCTGATCAGCGCGCGGCGGACGGGCAGAAGGGTGGTCTGGTCGGTCATTTCACTATCCATCAGAGCGGGGATATCAGCAAAAAAGGCGGCTCATGCGGGCCGCCCTTTTCGGGAGTTCAGGGTTACAGCAGGTCGTACTGCTTGAGCTTCTTGCGCAGCGTACCGCGGTTCAGACCGAGCAGTTCGGAGGCCTTGGTCTGGTTACCTTTCACGTAATTCATGACGGTTTCCAGCAGCGGCGCTTCGACTTCGGTGAGCACCAGGTTGTACACGTCGGTGACGTCCGCGCCCTCGAGATGGGCGAAGTAATTGTGCAGCGCCTTCTCCACGGCGCCGCGCAGGGTCTGGCCCTCTTCGCTCGGCGTGTTCAGGTGCTGTTTAAGGCTGGTGTTGTCACTCACGGGTGCAATTCCACTCACTAGGGTCTCTGTCATCAACGTCATGCGGCCACCTCGTTTCCATCGTTGTGCCGTTCGCGGAAGAACGCGCGAACGTGGGCGCACTGTGCGTCCGTACTGTCCAGACGGTTGAATTGGGCGCGAAACTCCCTGGCGCCCGGCAGGGTTGCCAGATACCAGCCGACATGCTTGCGGGCGATACGCGTGCCCATCAATTCGCCATAGAAGACGTGCACTGCAGCCAGGTGCTCTAGCAGAATGCGTTCCACTTCGAGCAGGCTCGGTGCCGGCAGGGTTTCGCCGGTACGCAGGTAGTGCTCGATTTCACGGAAGATCCACGGCCGTCCTTGGGCGGCACGACCAATGAGCAGGGCGTCGGCGCCAGTGGCGTCGAGCACGGCCTTGGCCTTCTGTGGAGAGTCGATGTCGCCATTGGCGAACACCGGAATCGATATCGCCTGCTTGATGGCA
This sequence comes from Pseudomonas sp. GW6, assembly GCA_048065775.1. Classification (GTDB taxonomy): domain Bacteria; phylum Pseudomonadota; class Gammaproteobacteria; order Pseudomonadales; family Pseudomonadaceae; genus Aquipseudomonas. Next base: position 8,099 of record JBLUOL010000129.1, on the reverse strand, counting down.
GCGATGGTGTCGTACTCGGCTTCGCCGGTATAAAGGTCGGCGCGGGTGCGGCCGTGTACGGACAGTGCGGCAATGCCGGCATCTTCGGCGATTTTCGCCACGGTAATGCCGTTCTTGTTCTGGCGGTCCCAGCCGGTGCGAATCTTCAGGGTCACCGGTACGTCCACCGCACCGACCACGGCGTCGAGGATTTCCCGCACCAGCGGCTCGTCACGCAGTAGGGCGGAGCCGGCGGCCTTGTTGCAGACCTTCTTGGCTGGGCAGCCCATGTTGATGTCGATGATCTGCGCGCCCAACTCGACGTTCTTGCGTGCTGCGTCGGCCATCATCTGCGGGTCGCCACCGGCGATCTGTACCGAGCGTGGCTCGGGATCACCGGCGTGCAGCAAACGCAGGCTGGACTTGCGGCTATTCCACAGGCGCACATCGCTGGTGACCATCTCCGAGACCACCAGGCCGGCGCCGAGACGGCGGCACAGCTGGCGGAACGGGCGATCGGTGACGCCGGCCATTGGAGCCAGGATCAACCGATTGGGCAATGTGTAAGGGCCAATACGTGGGGCCGACATGGGGCGTCCCTGCTTGTTGTTGCGCAGTTGAGACAAAGGGCGATCAACACCCGCCCTCCACTGTGTCCTCAGGGGAAACTGCGGTGGGTTGGTGCTCGCGAAAGGGTGGGCATGATACCCGCTCTGGATGACCGGATAAAGGTCGTTTTGAACAAATTCTGAACAGCTATGGGCTTATCGCCAGTAGTTAGAAGGAGGGCCTGCGACCACGGGTCGCGCCCTCTCCAGACTACTCGGGCGAGTGGAAGCTCAGGCTGTAGTTCACCGCGCGGGTGCCCGGATCAAGGATGTCCAGGGAGATGTGGATGGGCGTCTGAGGTGGCATCTCGCTCTGTCCGGCCAGCTCGCCGGCCAGGTACTCGCTGGGTTTGAAGCGACGACTGGCGACCAGTTGTCCGCCCAGGTCGGCGAAGCGCATCTCCAGCAGCGGGAAGGGCTGGGCGAAGGAGGCGCGGTTGTAGAGGATGGCGTCGACGATCAGTGCGCCGGAGAACTCCGGGTGGCTGCGTACCACCAGGTTGCTGCTGCGAATCTGGCTGATGTCGACTTTCGAGGGCAGGGTGCAGCCGATGTTCGGGCACAGTTGTTCGAACCAGGGGCGATAGCGGTCCTGGCGTGCCAGCTCATCGAAGTTGTAGGCAGCGTATTGTGCCAGCAGGCCGCCAGCCGCCAGCAGATTGAGCAATCCCCAGCCGAACAGGCGACCCCATGACGTGCTCTGTGGCTGGCGCCAGTCGAGTTGCAGGGGTTCGTCGTCCAGTTCGAACAGACGTTCCTCGCGCAGCCCCGGCTCGTTGCGCACTACCTTGGGTTCTTCAGGTGCCGTGCGCAGGTCTTCGTCCTGGTGCTCCGGTTCGGTCTGCTCGTCATCGAGATCACCCAGGCGCGGCTCAACGGAGTCGTCGAGGTCATCGGCGATGGGCTGCTGCTTGCGGGGCGCGGCGGGAGCGACGAACTCAATGGCCGCTTTGGGTTCAGGCGCAGTGATCGGTTCAGGCTGCTCTTCAGTCGGTTGCAGTTCGAAGCTGTCGCGCTCGCGCTTCACCGGCTCGTCACGCAGCAGGGCCTCGGCCCAGGCTTCATCATGCACGTCGTCGGGCTCGTCCGTCGCGCGGCTACCGAAATTCTCGGCATAGCGCGGCGCCTGTTCCAGTGCGAGGAACTGCTGCGACAGCTGCTGTTCCTGCTCCTCCAGTCTGGCCAGTTCCTCATCGAGGTTGAGGCTGTCCAGGTCGAGGTCGTCATGAATCCATAGGGTATCGTCGGCGGGCTTGGTCGCTGGCGGCTTGGTGCGTGTGTCGGGCTGGGCTGTGGCCGGAGCGCTCACCGTTTTGGCTGCCGCTGGCGCAGGTGCGGCGGCACGCGGGCCGAACAGTTGTTCGGCAGCATTGAACACGTGCAGGCAGGCACCGCAGCGTACTGCGCCATGGGCAGCAGCCAGCTGCGCCTGACTGACGCGGAAGCTGGTACGGCAATTGGGGCACTGGGTGACGTGGCTTTCGCTCATGCGCGGGTCCGGAAAATCCAAGCAGCTAGTCTAACGCAACGACTGCGCGCGGTTCAGCGCTTGACGCCACTGATGCGCACCCAGCCGTCCTTGATGGCCGTTGGGTCGAGGTCGAAGGCGCTTGCGTAGGCGGCGCGGACTTCCTCGGCCTGTTCGGCGAGGATACCCGACAGCGCCAAGCGCCCACCGCCTTTGACCAACGCAGTGATCTGAGGTGCCAAAGAAACCAGCGGGCCGGCGAGAATGTTGGCGACGACCACGTCGGCAGGCTGCTGTGGCAGATCGGCAGGCAGATACACCGGGAAGCGCGCCGGATCGATGCCGTTGCGCGAAGCATTGTCGCGCGAGGCTTCCAGCGCCTGCGGATCGATATCGGTGCCCGCTGCCTGCGGCGCGCCGAGCAGCAGGGCGGCGATCGCCAGGATGCCCGAGCCGCAACCGAAGTCGAGCACGCTGCAGTTGTCCAGATTCTGGCTATCGAGCCATTCCAGGCACAGTGCGGTGGTCGGGTGGGTGCCGGTGCCGAAGGCCAGGCCCGGATCGAGCAGCAGATTGACCGCGTCCGGCTGCGGCGCGGCGTGCCAGCTCGGCACGATCCACAGACGTTGGCCAAAGCGCATGGGCTGGAAACCATCCATCCAGCTGCGTTCCCAGTCCTGATCCTCGATGCGCTCGACATGATGCTCCGGCAGTGCGCCGCCACACAGCAGTTGTAGGTGGGCGAGCAGTGCGGTTTCGTCGGTGTCGGCCTCGAACAGGGCAAGCAGGTGAGTGTTCGACCACAGCGGGGTGGTGCCCAGATCCGGCTCGAAGATAGGCTGATCTTCGGCGTCCATGAAGGTTACCGATACGGCGCCGACTTCCAGCAGGGCATCCTCGTAAGTTTCTGCCTGCTCAGGTGTGATGGCGAGACGGACTTGTAACCAGGGCATGAGAAACCTCGAAAGCATGTGGAACGGTTTGGCCGCGCAGCTTACTTGAACGGGTGGCCGGCCTGCCAGTTCGGCTATCGGCCGGAAACGACAAGGGCCGCCCGAGGGCAGCCCTTGTGTAGCACTTCAGTCATGACCTCGCGAGCTAGAGCGAGACAAGGCAAAAACGGTCGAGGGAGCGGAGCTTACATTTGTAAGTGAGCATTCCGAGATCGTTTTTAACGCCGTATCGCCGACGCGCAGCAGGTCATGGACTCAGTGCTTGTCCATACCCAGCTTCTTTTCCAGGTAATGGATATTCACGCCACCTTTGACGAAACCCTTGTCGCGGGTCAGGTCGCGGTGCAGCGGCACGTTGGTCTTGATGCCATCGACCACGATCTCGTCCAGAGCATTGCGCATGCGGGCCATGGCCTCGTCACGGTCCTTGCCGAAGGTGATCAGCTTGCCGATCAGCGAGTCGTAGTGCGGTGGAACGCTGTAGCCGCTGTACAGGTGCGAATCGACGCGCACGCCATTACCGCCCGGAGCATGGAAATGCTTGACCTTGCCGGGGCTGGGCATGAAGTTATCCGGGTCTTCGGCGTTGATCCGGCACTCGACCGAGTGACCGAGGATCTTCACGTCTTCCTGCTTGATCGACAGCTTGTTGCCAGCGGCGATGCTGAGCATCTCCTTGACGATGTCGATACCAGTGACCATCTCGGTGACCGGGTGCTCCACCTGAACGCGGGTGTTCATCTCGATGAAGTAGAAACGACCGTCTTCATAGAGGAACTCGAAGGTGCCGGCGCCACGGTAGCCGATCTCGACGCAGGCATCGACGCAGCGCTTGAGCACTTCGGCGCGGGCCTTCTCGTCGATCAGCGGGGCCGGAGCCTCTTCGATCACTTTCTGGTGACGGCGCTGCAGCGAGCAGTCACGGTCGTACAGGTGAATCGCGTTGCCCTGGCCGTCGGACAGCACCTGGACTTCGACGTGGCGTGGGTTGCCGAGGAATTTTTCCAGATAGACCATCGGGTTGCCGAACGCTGCACCGGCTTCGGTACGGGTCAGCTTAGCCGATTTGATCAGGTCTTCTTCCTTGTGTACCACGCGCATGCCGCGACCACCGCCGCCGCCAGCGGCCTTGATGATCACCGGGTAGCCCACTTCGCGGGCGATGCGCAGCGCTTCTTCCTCGTCTTCCGGCAGCGGGCCGTCGGAGCCGGGAACCACCGGTACGCCGGTTTTGATCATGGCTTCCTTGGCCGACACCTTGTCGCCCATCAGGCGGATCACGCTCGCGGTCGGGCCAATGAAGGCAAAACCGGAGTTTTCCACCTGTTCGGCGAAGTCGGCGTTCTCGGCGAGAAAGCCGTAGCCCGGGTGGATGCCCGTGGCGCCGGTCAGTTCAGCTGCGCTGATGATCGCCGGGATGTTCAGGTAGGACTGCGCGCCGGCTGCCGGACCAATGCAGACGGACTCGTCGGCCAGGCCCAGGTGCATCAGTTCGCGGTCGGCGGTGGAGTGCACGGCCACCGTCTTGATACCCAGCTCCTTGCAGGCACGCAGGATACGCAGGGCGATCTCGCCACGGTTGGCGATAAGGACTTTTTCCAGCTTCTGCATTGCAGGCTCCCCGGGCATCAAACGATGGTGAACAGGGGCTGGTCGTACTCAACCGGCTGGCCGTTTTCCACCAGGATGGACTCGATCACGCCGCTGGCTTCGGCTTCGATGTGGTTCATCATCTTCATCGCTTCGACGATGCACAGGATGTCACCCTTCTTCACGGTCTGACCGACTTCGACGAAGTTGCCCGAGGTCGGCGAAGCAGCGCGGTAGAAGGTACCGACCATCGGCGAGCGAGCAACGGTGCCGTTCAGTTTCGCGGCGGCGGCCGGGGCGGCTTCAGCGCCCGGAGCAGCTGCAGCGACAGGAGCAGCGACCGGAGCCGGTGCGGGCGCGTACATCGGCTGCGGGGCATAGGCCGGTTGCTTGCTGTGACGGCTGATGCGTACGGACTCTTCGCCCTCTTTGATCTCCAGCTCGTCGATACCGGACTCTTCCAGCAGCTCGATCAGTTTCTTGACTTTACGGATATCCATGAATGGTCAACTCCCAGAGGTGAGGTAGGACTTGTCTACCAGGCTACGCGTCAGGCGCGCCCGGCCAGTTGTTCGAGTGCCGCTTCCAGGGCCAGCCGATAACCGCTGGCGCCAAGGCCGCAGATCACCCCTACTGCAACGTCGGAAAAATAGGAGTGATGGCGGAAAGGTTCACGCTTGTGCACGTTGGACAGGTGCACTTCGATGAATGGGATGCTCACCGCCAGCAATGCGTCACGTAATGCGACGCTTGTATGGGTAAAAGCGGCAGGATTGATCAGGATAAAGTCGACACCTTCACCCTTTGCGGCGTGAATACGGTCGATCAGTTCGTACTCGGCATTGCTCTGCAGGTACAGCAGATGATGGCCAGCCTCGCGGGCGCGCTGCTCCAGATCCTGATTGATCTCGGCGAGGGTGGTGGCGCCATATTTGTCGGGCTCGCGGGTGCCCAGCAGATTCAGATTGGGGCCGTGCAGCACCAGTAGGGTGGCCATGGTCGCGTTCCTTGTTGTTCAGGCTGCGCAGGACTATGCCGCAGCTGCGCGATGTCAGCAATAGTCGACACGATGCCTGCCGTTTGCGGCAGAAATATGACTATAGCGTTGGTTTCGGTCGTTGCCAGGGCATTTGCTAAGAACGGGCGATGATCGCGTTCAACGACCTGCCTGGCGGTTGCTGGCCTGATCCAGGCGCCCTACGAAGGTGGCGGCATTGACCTCACCTACGACACGCAGATCGAGCAATTCGTCACCATTGCCGGCGAACAACTGGATGGCAGGTGGGCCGAACAACTTGTAACGGTCCAGCAGGGCGCGCTGGGCGGCGTTGCTTTCGGTGATATCGAAGCGGATCAGGCGCCAGCCGGCCAGTTTGCTGCCTACTTCGGCATTGCCGAACACCTCGCGCTCGATGACCTTGCAGCTGATGCACCAGTCGGCATACCAGTCCAGCAGCAGCGGCTGGCCGCTGGCTTTGGCCTCGGCCAGTGCGGCGTCCAGTTCGGCGGGGCTGCTCAGGGTTTGCCAGGCACCGCTCTTGGCGCTGCTCTGGCTGGCACCGGCCTGCAACTGGCCGAGCGGCTTGAGCGGATCGCTCGCACCCTGCAGGGCACCGACCCAGGCGGCCAGGGCATAGACCAGCAACGCCAGACCGGCGATCTGACCGAGCTTCTGTCGATGCGTTTTGGGACCGAACTCCAGCGCACCGAGGAATACCGCCACGCCACCCGCCAGCAGGCCCCACAGGGCCAGGCTGAGACTGCCCGGCAGTACGCGCTCGAGCAGCCAGACCGAAACGGCCAGCAGCAGCACGCCGAAGGCATTGCGCACCGTGACCATCCAGGTACCGGTTTTCGGCAGCAGCGCACCACCGCCAACGGCGAACAGCACCAGCGGCGTACCCATGCCGAGGCCGAGGGCGAGCAGCTTCAGGCCGCCGCCCAGGGCATCACCACTGGCACTGATATATAGCAGGGCACCGGCCAGCGGCGCCGAGACGCAGGGGCTGACCAGCAGACTGGACAGCACGCCGAGCAGGGCTGCATTCAGATGCGAGCCGCCATGGGTCTTGCCGGCCAGGCGATCCAGCGGTTCACTGATGAAACGTGGCAGGCGCAGCTCGAACAGGCCGAACATGGCCAGCGCGAAGAAGGCGAAGAAGGCGGCGAAAGGCACCAATACCCAAGCCGATTGCAGGCGAGCCTGCAGATTGAGGCCCGCGCCGAACAGCCCCATCAGCGTGCCGAGAATGGCGAAGCAGGCGGCCATCGGCAGGACATAAGCCAGCGACAGAGTCAGGCTGCGCAGGCCGCCCAACTGGCCGCGCAGCACCACGCCGGAGAGGATCGGCAGCATCGGCAGCACGCAGGGGGTGAAGGTCAGCGCCAGACCGCCGAGGAAGAACAGCGCCAGCTCTTTCCAGTTCCAGCCTGTCGCGACCGGCGCCACATCACCGCTGGTGGCGGCAGGCATATCACCGATCTCGATATATTCGGTTTCCGGCGGATAGCACAGGCCCTTGTCGGCGCAACCCTGATAGCCGACCTGCAGGCGCAGCGGGCGGTTATCCGGGTTGTCCAGCGGCACACGGATATCCAGCACGCCGTAGTACACCTCGACATCGCCGAAGAATTCATCGTGCTTGGCCTCGCCTGCTGGCAATTCGGCGTCGCCGAGCACCAGGTCCGCCGGTTCGACGCTGAAATTGAATCGATGGCGATAGAGGTAGTAGCCCTCGGCCGCGACGAAGCGCAGCGTCACTGCCTGTGCATCGCTGCTCACCAGGCTCAGCTTGAAGGCTTCACGCACCGGCAGGAAATCGCTGCTGTTGTTCAGCGGTGCGCCAATCGGCGAGGCGGCAGGGCGCTGGTCGAACAGGTTGGCGCTGGCGGGCAGGCTCAGGCAGAGCAGAAGCAGGGGAAGCAGCAGTCGACGCAGTGACATCGGGCGAATATCTCGGCGAAAGGTGGCGGCATGATACCGGAAAGCGCTCACCCGTATCGTCGTCGCCGCGCCGGGGCGTCGATTGCCGGAGATGAGCGGAACCTTGGAGAAGGCCGGCCTTGTCGAGTTCCCGTGCAGATCAAGCCTGCGCTGCCGTGTCGCAGGCGCTTAGACGCGAAACGCCTGTACGGCGCTGTGCAACTGGCCACCCAGGTGCAGCAGGCGTTCACTCTCGCTGCGTCCGTTGGCGATCAGGCCGAGGTTGTCGTCGCCCAGTTGGTGGATGCGTTCGCCGTGTTCGCGAATCTCGCTGACCGCATTGCTCTGCTGCGCGGTGGCCTCGGCGATACGCCCGGCCATGCTGGCGATGGTGCGGATGGCGCTGACGATCTCGTCCAGCGCACCATCGGCCGCTTCGGCCTTGCCCGCGGTAGCTTCGGCGTGTTCGACCTGGGCACGCATGGCCTGTACCGACTGATGCGCGGCTTGTTGCAAGCGGCCGATGACATCCTGGATTTCCGCGGTGGCGCTGCCGGTGCGCTGCGACAGTGAGCGCA
>JBLUOL010000128.1:0-13991 GCA_048065775.1 Pseudomonas sp. GW6 | reverse complement strand
CCACCAGGGTCGGGGCGCCGCTCAGTTCCTCGCTGGCCAGGCTGATCAGTTGCTGTTGCGCCTTGCAGTCGCCAGGCGAGAAGGGCAGTTGCAGCAGGCGCAGATCGCCGACTTCGGCAAAGCGGCGTAGCGTGGTTTCGTCCAGCGCCTGGTCGGCAGGCGCGAGCAGCAGCACACGCTGACGCGCGTCCCCCTGGCTCAGCAGTTGCGCCGAGTTGCCCTGTATCTGCAGCGTCTCGAACTGCGTGGCGCCGCGCATCGACCACCACCAACCCGCCGCCCCTGCAGCCAGGGCAACCACCAACAACACTCCACCCAGCGTCCTTGTCGTCCTGCTCATCTCAGCGCCTCACCAGTCCACCCAGGCCGCCAGCGATCAACGTGGCGGTGTCGGCCAATGCCACCCAAGGATCGAGCCCGGCCGGCACGGCCAGGTAACGCGGCTCCCACTGCGGCAGGAACTTGTCCTTGAAGCGGCGCAGGCCCTGGAAGTTGTAGAAGTTCTCACCACGGTCGAACACCAGCGCACCCAGGCGCAGCGGCAGCGGCGCCCCCTTGCGCGTCTGCAGACCGGCCAGCGGCACCATGCCGAGGCTGAAGCGCGCATAGCCCTCGCTCTGGAACTGCTGGATCAGGCCGAGCATGAGAAATTCCATGGTCGACTTCGGCGCATCCGGCAGCACGCGCATCAGGTCGAGGCTGGCCACAGCGCGCGTCTTGCATTCCAGCAGGTTGGCGAAGGCCACCGCACGACCTTCGAAACGCACCACCACGACGCGAAAGTGCGCCAGGTACTCGGGGCTGAAACGGCCCAGGGAAAAGCCTTTCTCGCGTACGTTCTTGCCCTGCAACCAGGCATCGGAGATCGCCTGCAGCTCTGCCATCGGCACCTGGCCGGGGGCATGGAACTCCAGGCTCAGGCCATCGCGCTGACCGCGATTCCAGGTATAGCGCAGCGCCTTCATCTCCTTGCCGTTGCTGGCCAGATCGAAGGTTTTCAGGTCCACCAACGCCTCTTCGCCGAGCTTCAGCGCGGTCAGGCCTATGTCGATATAGCCGGGCAGATTCTCCGCGCGCACCTGGTAGAACACCGGCCGCGCATGGTGGCGGTCACACAGGTCACGGAACTGCCAGATCAGCTCGGCACGTGCCGCCGCCGGGCCAATAGGATCGAACAGTGCAACCAGGCTGCGGCCGCGCAGCGCGTACATCAGAAACGCTTCGCCATCAGGGTGGAACAGCAACGCCTTGTCGCCACTCAGGGCCAGGCTGCCCTCCGGCTGGCGCGAGGCTTGAACGATGGCGCGGGCACGCAGCAACGCCTCGCTGTCCGGCAGGCTGATGCTCGGTGGTGTGGCGCGCAACAGCCAGGTCAGGCCGACGGCCAACAGCACCAGGGCGCTGCCCAGTGCGGCCCGCAGGCCGCGCGGGGCGTTGGCATCCAGCTCGAACTGCCACCACAGCTGATGGCTGTAGGCGACATCTTGATAGACGAACAGCAGCAGCCACACCGAGGCGGCGATCACTCCAGCCGTGGCCGCCAGCGCCAGGCCGGATGCCGGCACGTCCATCAGCCGGCTGCGCCGGTAGAACTCGCGGCGAAACAGCGCCAGCAAGCCGGCGATGGCCGCCAGGGCCAGGGCCTCCGGCCAGTCGAAGCCCTTGAGCAATGACAGCACCACACCCAGGCAAAGCAGCACCAGGGTCAGTGCCCAGGCCGCCGACAGGCGCCGGCGCAGCCCTTGCGCCAGCAACAGGCAAAGCGTGCCCACCAGGCTGGCCGCCAGGTGCGAGGCAGCGATCAGTTGCGGTGGCATGAGAAAGCCCAGGGCCTCGAGATGCTCATCCACAGTGGGGGTCACCCCGGAGAACAGCAGCACCATACCGGCGCAGAACACCAGCAGCGCCAGCAGCGGCACCGCCATGCCGCTGGCCACGCGCGCCACCTGCCGTGGAAACCACAAGCGGCGCGCCTCGGCAGCCAGCAGCAGGAGCCCGGCCGCCACCAGCGGTAGCACCACATAGAGCAGGCGATAGAGCAGCATCGCCGCGACCAGACCGGCCGGGTCGATGCGCGAGGAAAAGGCCGCCAACAGCACTGCCTCGAACACCCCGACACCGCCCGGTACATGGCTCAGCACACCGGCCGCCAGCGCCAGCATGTAGACCAGCACGAAGGAGGAGAAAGGCGGAGCCTCGGGCAACAACAGGTAAAGCACGCTGGCGGCAATCAGCACATCCAGGCTGCTGATCAACAACTGCGTCAGGCTCATGCGTAGGCCCGGCAGACGCAGACTGAAACGTCCCAGATCCACCTGCCAGCAGCCGGGCGCGGGGCACTCGGCCAGGCGTTTGCGGCTGACCAGCAGCACCACGGCCGTGGCGGCGACCAGTATGGCAACAGCCAACGCCGCCAGCACCGGCTCGGACAGGTGCAGCGCGGCCGAGGCATCCTCGAGATCGAACAGCGCCGCCAATGCTGCGAGGATCGGCAGGCTGACGCCGAGCGACAGGCTGGCGAACAGGCTCATACGCGCCACATCGCCCGCGCTCAGCCCATTGCGCCCGTACAGGCGGTAGCGCACCGAACCACCGGACAACGCCGACAGGCCCACCGCATTGCCGATGGCAAAAGCGCAGAAACCGCCGAGTGCCAGGGTCGGCGGCGGCAGGTCGACGCCCGCATAGCGGCTGGCTGACCACTCGTAGGCGAGCATCACCAAAAAGCCCAGCACGGTGGCCAGCAAGGCGGCGAGCAAGGCCTGCGGCGGCACGGCCGCCAGGGATTCACGCACCTGATCCGGGTTGATCTCGCGCACCAGGTGCCAGCAGGCGACCAGCGCCAGGCCGAACAACAGCAGCGAGAGACCGAGACCGATCAGTTGGCGGTTGCGTTGCAACCAGCCGGGTTGTGAAGGAGGAAGAAGATCAGGCGCATCAGCGCCCTGGACGGGGAGTTCGGATACCGCTCGACTCATGTCGAAAACGCCTCTGATGGACGCCACCTCGGAGTGAGGCCTAGATCAGAGTGTAGATGTAACAAAATGTTCCATTGAGCCGAAACGCTCGTTGCGAATGTCCGAACTGGCTGGCTCCGTTCAGGCCTCGCCGAGAAACCTCAGGCCGGCCCCTTCAGCATCCACGCGCATCACTTCCATCTTCAATACCGGCGCAGGGAAGGGCAAATCCTGCACCTGGCCGATCACTTCGGTGCCGACCGACAAGCTGGCCATGTCCGGATGCTTCACGTAGACACCGCTATCGGACAGGTCACGAGTCTGCGCCAACAGCTCGCCGAAGCTGGGGTGGCTGATCTTGATCCGGCACTTCATCGGGGTACGCACCTGCTGGCGCTGGTTCGGCATGACGGCTCCGGGGGTAGGCGGACGATGCAGCCTTTAATAACGCAAAATCGAAGCAATTCCCAACGCTCGACAGAAAAAAGGCGCCATCGAGGCGCCTTCGTTCATCATCGTGCTCAGTGGCAGTACGTCAGTACCACTTGGCCTCACCATCCGGGCGTTTCTTGAAGCGCTTCATGCTCCACATGTACTGGCTCGGGTAGTTGCGCACGTAACGCGACACCACTTCGCTCATCGCCGCCACGCCTTCTTCGACGTTCTCGCTGTACATCCCTTCGGGGGCCGCCTCGAGGATCACCTTGTAGCCGCGGCCATCCGGCAGACGCAGCGCATGCAGGAACACACCGACCGCCTTGCCACCGGTGAGCATGCCCGGCACGAACTTGCTGGTCAGCGCGGTGGTACCGAGGAAGGGCACGAACACACCCGACGAACGGCTCGGCTCCGGGTCGGCCGGAATGCCCACGGCGCCGCCACGGCGTACTTCCTTGATGACACTGAGGATGCCTTCCTTGGTCGACGGCGCGACGCGGTTGCCCATCTGCACGCGCTGCTGCTGCAGCAGCTCGTCGACCGCCTTGAGCTTCGGCGGGCGGTAGAAAATGATCGGTTTGCACTGGTTGCAGTAGAAGTGGTTGAGCACTTCCCAGTTGCCCAGATGGCTGGTGATGCCGACCACGCCCTTGCCGGACGCCAGCGCCTGCTGCAGCACGTCCAGGCCTTCCACTTCACGCACCAGCTTGAGCGATTTCTGCGCCGGCCAGATCCAGGCGCAGGCACTTTCGGTCAGGGTCTTGCCGATGTCCTTGAGGCTTTGCCCGACCAGTTTGTCCAGCTCGGCCTGATTCAGCTCCGGGAAGCACTTGCTCAGGTTGATGCGCACCACGTCACGCGAGCCGTTCGGCAGCTTCCACATCAGCCAGCCGATGGCATTGCCCACGGCCTGTACGGCGCGCCAGGGCAGCAGTGCGAACAGACGCAGGAACCCGACCACCAGGGCGCCCTTGAGTTTTTCCACGAGAGACTCCAAGCGTTTCTGCAAAGCGCCCAGTTTAACAGGACGTTCAAAAACGTTGGTGAGACAAGGCGTAACGACCAGGGCCAGCTCAGTCAGTAAAGGCTCGTCCGCAGCCGCTGCTGTAGATCGCGCTCGTAGGCCTCGACGTCGAATTCCTCATAGATGCAGCGGAAGATGTCGCCCGCACTTGGCAGGCTGGCGCGCACCACCTGGCGCGATGCATCCCACAGACCGGAACGCACCGCCGCTTTGGAGCACTGGAAGTAGCAGCTGTCGATATGGATGCGCAGCACGCTGCGCGGCAGCTTGCCCTGGGCACGGCCCAGTTCCAGAAGCTCGGGGTCGAGGGAGATTTCGGCACGGCCGTTGACCCGCAGGCTCTCGCCGACGCCCGGAATCAGGAACAGCAGCGCCACCTGCGGGTTGAGCACGATATTGCGCAGGCTGTCGATGCGATTGTTGCCGGGGCGATCCGGCAGCAGCAGGGTCTGGTCGTCGAGAACCTGCACGAAGCCCGGCGCATCACCACGCGGCGAGCAATCCAGGCCATCCGGGCCAACGCTCGCCAGCACCACGAAGGGCGAGGCTTCGATCAGCGCGCGGTAGGGTTCGATCAGCCGCGGCAACTCCTTACGCCGCGAGCGCTCGTGGCTTTCGCCGTACAGTGCCTGCAATTCATCCAGCGTGGTGATGGTGGTCATGAGCCCTTCAGTTGCGCATAGCGGTCGCAGTCGGTGGTGTGGTCCATCACCATACCCGTGGCCTGCATGAAGGCATAGCAGATGGTCGGTCCGACGAAGTTGAAGCCAGCCTTGCGCAACGCCTTGCTCATCGCCTCGGCTTCAGGCGTCACTGCCAGCATCTGGCTGCGGTCGCTGAAGTGGTTGATCTTCGGTTCGCCGCCGACGAACGACCAGAGCCAGGTCACCGGATCCTCCAGCTTCAGCCAGGCCTGGGCGTTCTGCCGCACGGCCTTGAGCTTGAGGCGGTTGCGGATGATCCCGGGGTCCTGCATCAGCACCTCGATCTCTTCATCGCTCAAGCGCGCCAGACGCTCGGGATCGAACCCATGCAACACCTGGCGATAGCGCTCGCGCTTCTTCAGCACAGTGATCCACGACAGGCCGGCCTGCGCGCCTTCGAGCAGCAGCATCTCGAACAGATGGCCGGCATCGCGCTGCGGCACGCCCCATTCCTCGTCGTGATAGGCCTGGTACAGTGGATCGTCGGTACACCAGAAGCAGCGGGGCATGGCGGTAAGCCTCGGTCGGGGGTCGAAGCGACGACTATAGCGGCAAAATAACTGGATATAAATACAGTCTAATGTGACTTGAATGATGCCGATGTGCCGTACCCTGCGGCCTGCGCCGAGTTTCGATATACTCCCCGGCTTTCCCTCGCAAGCCTCCACAGGTGATTTTTTCGTGAGCCAGACCAAGCCTGCCGTGCGCACCTTCCAGGACCTGATCCTGGCCCTGCAGAACTACTGGGCCGAGCAGGGCTGCGTGGTGCTGCAACCCTACGACATGGAAGTGGGCGCCGGCACCTTCCACACCGCCACATTCCTGCGCGCCGTCGGCCCGGAGACCTGGAACGCCGCCTACGTGCAGCCTTCGCGTCGCCCCACCGATGGCCGCTATGGCGAAAACCCCAACCGCCTGCAGCACTACTACCAGTTCCAGGTGGTCTTGAAGCCCAACCCGGAGAACTTCCAAGAGCTGTACCTGGGTTCGCTGAAGGCCATCGGCCTCGACCCGGAAGTGCACGACATCCGCTTCGTCGAAGACAACTGGGAATCGCCGACCCTCGGCGCCTGGGGCCTGGGCTGGGAAATCTGGCTCAACGGCATGGAAGTCACCCAGTTCACCTACTTCCAGCAGGTCGGTGGCATCGAGTGCTACCCGGTGACCGGCGAGATCACCTACGGCCTGGAGCGCCTGGCCATGTACCTGCAGGGCGTCGACTCGGTCTACGACCTGATTTGGACCGACGGCCCGTTCGGCACCGTGACCTATGGCGACGTGTTCCACCAGAACGAAGTGGAGCAGTCCACCTACAACTTCGAGCACGCCAATGTCGAGAAGCTGTTCGAGCTGTTCGATTTCTACGAGAGCGAAGCCAATCGCCTGATCGAGCTGGAGCTGCCGCTGCCGACCTACGAGATGGTGCTCAAGGCCTCGCACACCTTCAACCTGCTCGACGCCCGCCGCGCTATTTCAGTGACCGCGCGCCAGCAGTACATCCTGCGCGTGCGCACCCTGGCCCGTGCGGTAGCGCAGAGCTACCTGCAGGCGCGCGCCAAGCTCGGCTTCCCCATGGCCACCCCCGAACTGCGTGACGAAGTACTGGCCAAGCTGGAGGCGCAAGCATGAGTGCACAAGATTTCCTGGTCGAACTGGGCACCGAAGAGCTGCCACCGAAAGCCCTGAAAAGCCTCGGTGAGGCCTTCCTCGCCGGTATCGAGAAAGGCCTCAAGGCCGCCGGCCTGGGCTATGCCGCCAGCCGCGTGTACGCCGCGCCCCGTCGCCTGGCAGTGCTGGTCGAGCAGCTCGAAGAGCAGCAGGCCGACCGCAGCATGAACCTCGACGGTCCGCCCATCCAGGCCGCCTTCGACGCCGACGGCAACCCGACCCAGGCCGCCCTGGGCTTCGCCCGCAAGTGCGGCGTGGATATCGCCGAGATCGACCGCAGCGGGGCGAAACTGCGCTTCGCCCAGCACATCCCTGGTCAGCCAGCAGTCAACCTGCTGCCGACCATCGTGCAGGACTCGCTGAACGACCTGCCGATCCCGAAACGCATGCGCTGGGCCGCCCGCCGCGACGAATTCGTGCGCCCGACCCAATGGCTGGTGATGCTGTTCGGCGACGCCGTGGTCGACTGCGAGATCCTCGCGCAGAAGGCTGGTCGCGTGTCCCGTGGCCACCGCTTCCACGCCAACCGTGACGTGCGCATCAGTAGTCCGGCCAACTACGCCGAAGACCTGCGCAGCGCCTACGTGCTGGCCGACT
Organism: Pseudomonas sp. GW6; assembly: GCA_048065775.1. Classification (GTDB taxonomy): domain Bacteria; phylum Pseudomonadota; class Gammaproteobacteria; order Pseudomonadales; family Pseudomonadaceae; genus Aquipseudomonas. The sequence continues at coordinate 6,603 of JBLUOL010000128.1, read as the reverse complement.
TCGCCGAACGCCGCGAGCTCATCAGCCGCCGCGTCGACGAACTGGCTGCGGCCGAGCAGGGCACGGCCATCGTGCCGCCGGCGCTGCTGGACGAAGTCACCGCCCTGGTGGAATGGCCGGTGCCGCTGGTCTGCTCGTTCGAGGAACGCTTCCTCGAGGTGCCGCAGGAGGCGCTGATCAGCACCATGCAGGACAACCAGAAGTACTTCTGCCTGCTCGATGCGAACGGCAAGCTGCTGCCGCGCTTCATCACCGTGGCCAACGTCGAGTCCAAGGACCCGGCGCAGATCGTCTCGGGTAACGAGAAGGTGGTGCGCCCGCGCCTGACCGACGCCGAGTTCTTCTTCAAGCAGGACAAGAAGCAGAAGCTCGAAGGCTTCAACCAGCGCCTGGCCAACGTGGTGTTCCAGGCCCAGCTCGGTTCGGTATTTGAAAAGGCCCAGCGGGTATCGGCGCTCGCCGGTTTTATCGCCCGCGAAGTCGGTGGCGACGCCCAGCGCGCCGCCCGTGCCGGCCTGCTGTCTAAATGCGACCTGGCCACCGAGATGGTCGGCGAATTCCCCGAGATGCAGGGCATCGCCGGTTACTACTACGCGCTCAACGACGGTGAGCCGCAGGACGTCGCCCTGGCCCTGAACGAGCAGTACATGCCGCGCGGTGCCGGCGCCGAACTGCCGAGCACCCTGACTGGCGCTGCCGTGGCCGTGGCCGACAAGCTCGACACCCTGGTCGGCATCTTCGGCATCGGCATGCTGCCGACCGGCTCGAAGGACCCGTACGCCCTGCGTCGCGCCGCCCTCGGCGTGCTACGCATCCTGATCGAGAAGGGCCTGGATCTGGACCTGGCCACTACGGTCGACTTCGCCGTGGCCCAGTACGCCGGCAAGATCAAGACCGACGGTCTGGCTGCTCAGGTGCTGGAGTTCATCTTCGACCGCCTGCGTGCGCGCTACGAAGACGAAGGCATCGAAGTCGCCGTGTACCAGGCGGTGCGTGCGGTGGGTCCGACCTCGCCGCTGGACTTCGACCAGCGCGTGCAGGCCGTGCAGGCCTTCCGCAAGCTGCCGCAGGCCGCTGCCCTGGCCGCCGCCAACAAGCGCGTGTCGAACCTGCTGAGCAAGGCCGAAGGTGGCGTTGCCGCCCAGGTCGAAGCGCACTACTTCGACAACCCCAGCGAGTTCGCCCTGCACGCCGCCATCCAGCAGGCCGACCAGGCCGTACAGCCCCTGGCCGCCGCCCGCCAGTACAACGAGGCCCTGGCCAAACTGGCTGGTCTGCGCGAGCCGGTGGACGCCTTCTTCGAGGCGGTGCTGGTCAACGCCGAAGACGCGCGCGTGCGCGCCAACCGTTACGCCCTGCTGGCCCGCCTGCGCGGGCTGTTCCTCGGCGTGGCGGACATCTCGGTACTGGGCTGACGCCAGGCGCTGGCCGCGAAGGTTTTCGCGGCCAGCGGTCGTTTCCATCTCTGCTTCTGGCGTGGCTGCATGAAACTGCTGATCCTCGACCGCGACGGTGTCATCAACCAAGACTCCGACGCCTATATCAAGACGCTCGACGAGTGGATCCCGATCCCTTCGTCGATCGCCGCCATCGCGCGCCTGTCGCAAGCCGGTTGGACGGTGGCCGTGGCTACCAACCAGTCCGGCATTGCCCGTGGCTATTACGACCTGGCGACCCTGGAGTCGATGCACGCGCGTCTGCGCCAGCTGGTGGCGGAGCAGGGCGGTGAGGTCGGCCTGATCGTCCATTGCCCGCACGGGCCGGACGATGGCTGCGACTGCCGCAAACCGAAACCTGGCATGCTCCGGCAGATCGCCGCGCACTACGCCACGGATCTGGCAGGAATCTGGTTCGTCGGCGATACCAGCGGTGACCTGCAGGCCGCGCTGGCCGTCGATTGTCAGCCTGTGCTGGTGAAAACCGGCAAGGGCGAACGCACCCTGGCCAAGCCACTGCCGCCAGGAACCCTGGTATTCGATGATCTGGCGGCTGTCGCCGATCAATTGCTCTCATAAGGTGTGAAGGTTCATGGCGCTAGTGCAGGCATTCAGAGTCACGCTTTTCTACCTGCTGCTGTCGTCCAGCTCGTTCTTCTGGTGCCTGATCAGCCTGGTGGTCGCACCGCTGCTGCCGTTCCGCCAACGCTACCGCTTCGTCGTTCAGGCCTGGTGCAACTGCGCCGTGTGGCTGGCCAAGGTGATCGTCGGGATTCGCTATGAAGTGCGCGGCCTGGAGAACATCCCCGAGCGCCCCTGCGTGATCCTCGCCAACCACCAGAGTACCTGGGAGACCTTCTTCCTCTCCGGCTTCTTCGAGCCACTGTCGCAGGTGGTCAAGCGCGAACTGCTGCGCGTGCCGTTCTTCGGCTGGGGCATGGCGCTGCTCAAGCCCATCGCCATCGACCGCAGCAACCCCAAGGCGGCGCTCAAGCAACTGGCCAAGCAGGGCGACGAACGCCTCAAGCAGGGCGCCTGGGTGCTGGTGTTCCCCGAAGGCACGCGGATTCCGCCAGGCCAGATCGGCAAGTTCTCCCGCGGCGGCACCGCACTGGCGGTGAATGCCGGCCTGCCGGTACTGCCCATCGCACACAACGCCGGTGAGTTCTGGCCCAAGGCTGGCTGGGGCAAGCGCCCGGGCACTATCCAGGTGATCATCGGCCAGCCGATGTACGCAGAAGGCGAAGGGCCGCGTGCCATCGGCGAGCTCAACGAACGTGCTTTTCAGTGGGTACGCCAGCAACAGACCGAACTGCGTGGCGAAGAGCCGCAGTTGAGCCGTCTGGGCGAAACCGCCTGATCTGTGGATAAGCTGTGCATCAAATGCAAGCAAAGCGCCATCATTGCCTGCATCGAACTGATTTTCCTGGCGAATCACCAGCGCTAGGAAAATCGCCTAACAGGGTATAAGTTGTCGCCTCAGTAGGGCGGGTGCAACCCGCCATCAGCGCTCTGGCGGGTTGCACCCGCCTTACGCATGACCGTCGATAAAGCCGCTTCTACCTCGATGGGTTCACAAGTCTCGCCCGCGGCAATGGCCGAAGATGGGACACGAAAAGGAATTCGCTGCCATGCCGTCGATCTACCAGCTCAAACCGGCCTTCCAGAACCTGCTGCGTCCCGGCGTCGAACGCCTTTACGCACGCGGCGTCACCGCCAACCAGGTCACTCTGGCTGCAGCCTTGGTCTCCGTGCTGCTGGGCGCCCTGCTCGCAGCCTGCAGTCATATCACCTGGCTATTCGCCCTGATTCCCCTGTGGATGCTGCTGCGCATGGCGCTGAACGCCGTTGACGGCATGCTCGCCCGCGAGTTCGGCCAGCAATCGAAGCTCGGCGCCTACCTCAATGAACTCTGCGACGTGATCGCCGACAGCGCCTTGTATCTGCCTTTCGCGCTGCTGGCCGGCGTCTCGCCGCTACTGGTGATCCTCGTGGTGTTGCTGGCGGTGATCAGCGAATACGCCGGCGTGCTCGGCCCCATGGTCGGCGCCTCACGGCGCTACGACGGGCCGATGGGCAAGAGCGACCGCGCCTTTTGCTTCGGCGTGCTCGGCGCAGGCGTCGCCACGGGCCTGCTGCCGGCCTTGTGGATCAACCTGCTGCTGGGCCTGATTCTCGCCCTGCTGCTCTACACCCTCTACAACCGCGTTCGCCGGGGTTTGGCCGAAGCGGTCTGACCCGTCCTACGGAATAAGGAGATTCCATGCGCCCCGTACAGCTTCACACCTTCACCACGCATGACGGCGTCGAGCTGAACTATCGCCACTGGCCGGCGACGACGCCTGCCGATGGCCCACGTCAGGCCGTAGTGCTGTTTCACCGTGGCCACGAACATGGCGGGCGAATGGCCTACCTGGTGGACGAACTGGAGCTGCCGCACTGCGATTTCTTCGCCTGGGATGCCCGTGGCCATGGCCTGTCGCCCGGCGCACGCGGCGACAGCCCAAGCTTCGCCACCAACGTGCGTGACGTGCAGACCTTCGTCGAGCATATCGGCAGCCAGCACGCCATTGCCGAACAGGACCTGGCCGTCGTGGCGCAAAGCGTCGGCGCGGTGATCGTTTCCACCTGGGCCCACGACTACGCACCCAAGGTGCGCTGCCTGGTGCTCGCCTCGCCGGCGTTCAAGGTCAAGCTCTACGTGCCCTTCGCCCGGCCCGGTTTGAAGCTGCTGCACGCCTGGCGCGGCAACTTCTTCGTCAACAGCTATGTGAAGGCGCGGTTCCTTAGCCACGATCCCGAGCGCATTGCCTCCTTCGAGAATGACTCGCTGATCGCCCGACCGATCTCGGTGACCATGCTGCTCGGCCTGTACGAGGCCGCCGATCGCATCGTCGCCGACGCCCAGGCGATCCAGGTGCCGACCCAACTGCTGATCTCCGGCGCCGACTTCGTCGTTCATCGCAAACCGCAGGAGGACTTCTTCGAGCGCCTCGGCAGCCTGCGCAAGGAAAAGCACCTGCTACCGGGTTTCTTCCATGACACCCTCGGCGAGCGCGACCGCGCCCATGCCCTGAGCCGCGCGCGGCGCTTTATACTGCGCAACTTCGAGGAGCCAGTGGCGCGTCCCTCGCTGCTCGATGCCGACCGCCTGGGCGCCACCTGCGCCGAGGCCGAAGAGCTGGCCGCACCGCTGCCGAAAAATTCGCTGCGCGACCTTTACTGGCGCGCCACCCGTGCCGGCATGCGCCTGGGTAGCACGCTATCCGAAGGAGTGAAGCTGGGCTTCGACACCGGCTTCGATTCCGGCAGCACGCTCGATTACGTCTACCGCAACCAACCGACCGGCAAGGGCGCGCTGGGCCGGTTGATCGACCAGAACTACCTGGACTCCATCGGCTGGCGTGGTATCCGCCAGCGCAAGCTGCACGCCGAAGAGCTGCTGCGCCTGGCCATGGCCAGGTTGCGCGAGGCGGGCAAGGCAGTGCGCATCGTCGATATCGCTGCAGGCCAAGGCCGCTACATCCTCGAATCGCTGGAAGGCCAGGAGCAGCGCCCCGACGCGATCCTGCTGCGCGACTACAGCGACATCAACGTGCGTGACGGCAATGCACTGATCCAACAAAAGGGCCTGGGCGACATAGCCCGCTTCGTCAAAGGCGATGCCTTCGACCGTGAAGACCTGGCCGCGCTAGAGCCGAAGCCGACCCTGGCAGTGGTCTCCGGCCTGTACGAGCTGTTCGGCAGCAACCAGATGGTCGGCGACTCGCTGGCCGGATTGGCAGCCGCAGTCGAGGAGGGCGGCTACCTGGTCTACACCGGCCAGCCCTGGCACCCGCAGCTGGAACTGATCGCCCGCGCCCTGACCAGCCACCGCGATGGCCAGGCCTGGGTCATGCGCCGGCGTAGCCAGGCGGAGATGGACCAGTTGGTGGAAGCAGCCGGTTTCCGCAAGGTGGCACAGCGCATCGACCAGTGGGGCATCTTCAGCGTGTCCCTGGCGCAGCGGGTGAAGTGATGGACAACACACGCGAACAGGGATTGTGGAAGCGCGGCGTACTCTGGCTGCTATTGCTCGGCCCGCTGTTCTTCGCCAGCTACGGCTTCGCCAACTGGTTCACCGGGCAACGCGATGATGTCGGCAGCCTGGTCTTCGCCTGGGAGCCGCAGATCCCGCTCTGGCCATGGACCATCGTGCCGTACTGGTCTATCGACCTGCTCTACGGACTGTCCTTCCTGTTGCCGGCTTGCCGTCGCGAGATGGATCGCCATGCCCTGCGCCTGCTCGCCGCACAGGTGATCTGCGTGGCCTGCTTCCTGCTCTGGCCGCTGCGCTTCACCTTCGAGCGGCCGCCCCTAGACGGCACCTTCGGCCTGATGTTCGACGTGCTGATGGGCTTCGACAAACCCTTCAACCAGGCGCCTTCGCTGCATATCACCCTGCTGGTGATCATCTGGGCGATGTTCGCCAATCACATCCGCGGGCTGTTCTGGCGTGGCCTGCTGCACGGCTGGATGGCGCTGATCGGCATCTCCGTGCTGACCACCTGGCAGCACCACTTCATCGATCTGCCCACCGGGGCGCTGGCCGGCTTCTTCTGTCTATGGCTGCTGCCGCTGCAGGGCGATACGCCGCTGAAGCAGATACGCCTGGCCAGCGATCCGCGCCGTTGGCGCCTGGCACTGCGCTACGGGCTTGGCGCAACGCTATGCGCCGTGCTGGCCGTCAAGCTGGGCGGTGCCTGGCTGTGGCTGTTCTGGCCGGCGGCTTCACTGGCGCTGGTTGCGCTCAACTACCAGCTGTTCGGTGCTGGCGGTTTCCAGAAGCAGGCCAATGGGCGCCTCAGCCCAGCCGCCACGACGTTGCTCGCCCCCTATCTGCTCGGTGCCTGGATCAATTCGCGGTTGTGGACGTTTCGCAAGCCAGCGCCCAGCCAGATCGTGGAGGGCATCGACCTCGGCCGCCTGCCCGCCATGGGCGATCTCGGTGGTTATGCCGCCCTGGTCGACCTCTGCGCCGAGCTGCCGCTGCAGCACACGCCACAGAACTACTGCAGCCTACCGTCACTGGATCTGGTGGCGCCGGATGCGCTGACCTGCCAACGCGCCGCCGAGGCCATAGAAAACCTGCGCCACAAGGGCCCAGTGCTGGTGTGCTGTGCACTGG
>JBLUOL010000127.1:0-14075 GCA_048065775.1 Pseudomonas sp. GW6 | reverse complement strand
CCGATGGCATCGGCGCCGTGATTGGCGGCATGCCGGGCCAGATCCGCCACCGCCAGGGTATCGCCCAGGCCGCCGTCGCCGGTGCGGCGCAAGCCGTAGAGCTGGGCAGTCAGCCCCCAGATGCGCGGCTTGCCACATAGCTGCTGCACCGACATGCAGGTGGCGGGGGCCACGGCGAGCGCATGCTGGGTATCGCGAATCTCCAGCTGGTAATAGCCAGGCTGCTGTTGCGCCGGCAAATGGCCGTCGTGGTCAAGCCGGCCCTCGCTGATGTTGCCCTGCTCGTCGGTGAGCCGATAAAGGCTCTCCGCCGGGTAGAGGGTCAGGGCCAGTGGCTGGTGCTGGTCCTGAAGCAGCAGGGCGGAATCTTCCGGCACATGCTGACGGTGCACCAGCGAGGTCAGGCTTTCGCGTATCTGTTCCGGGCTTTGCGCGGGATAACCGAGCGCCTCCAACAGGTTGCGTTGCGCTTCTGCCGTTACGCGCTGCGGCTGGCCGTAGGCATCGATCCAGTCGATGCTTAGATCCGCGGCCTGCGCCAGTTCGGCCAATAGTTGATCACTCATCGGGCTGGCTCCAGGGTGACCAGGGCACTGCGCGGCGGCAATTGCGCCTGACGCAGGTCGGCGTCGTCGATGCGCAGGGTGTACAGGCGTTCGCCGTGCATGGCCTCTGCAGGCAGGGAAACGGCGCTGGTACCCAGGTTGATGGCGATACTCAGCGCCGGACCATTGCCCAGTCGCCAGCGCGCCAGCACCGCGCCGTCACCCAAAACCTGCGCACCCAGACTGCGTGCCTGCTCCAGCCCTGGCAGCAGGCGGCTATGGCGCACCTGCAACAAGCCGCGATAGAAGGCCAGCCACTCGCGTTGTTCGGGCTCCAGGGCCGGCGCCAGATCCGGTTGCGAGCGCTGGAAGCTGGCCTCGGCATTAGGGTCGGCGATGGCCTCGCGGCTGTGCGGCGAGTTGAATTGGGAAAAATCGGCGAACTCGTTGCGCCGGCCCTCGCGCACGGCATTGGCCAGCTCGTCGTGGTAATCGGTGAAGAACAGAAACGGCCGCTTGCTACCCCATTCCTCACCCATGAACAGCAGCGGCACCATCGGGCACAGCAGCACAAGTACGGTGGCGGCCTTCAGCGCGTCGACGTCGGCGAGCAGCGTCAGGCGCTCGCCAAAGGCGCGGTTGCCCACCTGGTCATGGTTCTGCAGGAACAGCACGAAGGCATGCGGCGGCAGATCGGCGCTGGGCTCGCCGCGCGGCTGGCCATGGCGATTGGCCTGCCCCTGGTAAACGAAGCCCTGCTCCAGGCAGGTGGCCAGCTTGCGCGTCGGCGCCTGGGCGTAATCGGCGTAGTAACTTTCGTTCTCGAAGGTGAGCAGCGCATGCAGGGTGTTGTGGCCGTCGTCGTTCCACTGCGCATCGAAGCCATCACGTAGCAGGTGCGCGGCGTTGTGCTCGTTCTCCAGCACCAGGTGCACCTGGCGTTGTTGCGGCAGCGCCGAGCGCACCCGCGCCGCCAGCTCCTTGAGAAAGTCGTCATCGTCGATGGCGTGCACGGCGTCGAGGCGCAAACCATCGACGCGATAGTCCAGCAGCCACATCAGCGCGTTTTCGCAGAAGAAGTCGCGCACCTGTGGGCGGCTGAAATCGATGGCTGCGCCCCATGGCGTGATGCGCTCTTCGTGGAAGAACTGCCGCGCGTACACGCCCAGATAATTGCCATCCGGGCCGAAGTGGTTGTAGACCACATCGACGAACACCATCAGGCCATAGGCATGGGCGCTGTCGATCAGTTGCTTGAGTTCATCGGGCGTACCGTAGGCGTTGGCTGGGGCAAACGGCAGCACGCCGTCATAGCCCCAGTTGCGCGTCCCGGAAAAGGCATTGAGCGGCATCAGCTGCAAGGCGGTGACGCCCAGATCGGCCAGGTGCGGCAGGTGCTCGATGACCTGCTGGAAACCGCCGAACAGGCCGACGTGCAGCTCGTATAGCACCGTCTCGTGCCAGGGCCGGCCGTTCCAGTCGCGGTGATGCCAGATATAGGCCGAGTGATCGATGACCTGGCTGAAGCCATGTACGTCCTCGACCTGGTGGCGCGAGGCCGGGTCCGGCACTGGCCACTGGCCGTCGATACGGTAGCGATAGGCGGTGTCGGCCGGGCACTCGATCAGCGCCACAAACCAACCATCGTCCTGCGCCTGCATGGGCTGCAGCCCGCCATCTTGCAGTTCCAGCTCCACCTGCTGGCAACTGGGCGCCCACAGGGCGAAGCGCACGCGGCCGTCGGCCATTGGCCGGGCACCATGGCTGAACATCAGTGCGACGCCCGTTGAACACTGGTCTGGCTCAGCAGACGTTGAAAAAGGCGGTCATATGGCTGCACCGACTGGCGCCAGTAGAGCGGGGCGCTCATGGCCTGGCAGCGCATGGCTTCCAGCAGCTCGGGATGGTCGAAGACCTGCAGCGCGCGGTCGATGGACTGGCGATAGGCATCGGCCTGAGGCGCGTCGAAGAGAAAGCCGCTGACGCCATCCTCGATGGTGTCGGCCAGGCCGCCGGTGCAGCGGGCGATGGGCAGCGAGGCGTAGCGCTGAGCGTACATCTGGCTGAGGCCGCAGGGCTCGAAACGCGAAGGCATGAGCAGAAAATCGCTGCCAGCGTACAGACGCCGCGCATCGCTTTCGTCAAAACCGATATGTACGCCGATCCGCCCCGGATGACGTCGACCCAGCTCCGCCATGGCGACCTCCAGGGCCGGCTCACCTTGGCCTATCACGCCGATGCGGCCACCGCGCGCGACGATGTGTTCGGCCACTTCCAGGGTCAGATCTATGCCTTTCTGATGCACCAGACGCGATACAACGGCGAACAGCGGCCCGTCGTCATCGAGCCCCAGCCATTGCTGGACGTACTCGGCGTTGGCTCGTTTGCCCGCCCAGTCGCCAGCGCTGAAACCCTCCAGCAAGTGCGGGTCGCTCTCGGGGTGCCAGCTTTCGTCGATGCCGTTGGCGATGCCGCTGAGCTGGTCGTTCTGCACCTTGGCCCGCAACAGGCCATCGAGGCCACAGCCCTGTTCCGCCGAGGTGATTTCGCGGGCATAGCGGCGGCTCACGGTGGTGACATGCTGCGAGTAAGCAATGCCAGCCTTGAGGAATGACAGCTGCCCATAGAATTCCAGGCCCTCGACGCCGCAGGCCGTACTGGGTATTGCCAGTTCACTGGCGCAACGCATGTCACACAGGCCCTGATAAGCGAGGTTGTGAATGGTCAGCAAGGCGGGTGTATTGGCCTGGCGCCAGGCCATGTAGGCCGGCGCCATCGCTGCAGGCCAGTCATTGGCATGGACCAGCTCCGGGCGCCACTGGATGCCGGCATCGCCCGTGGCGATCTCTGCGGCGGCCAGGCCGAGACGGGCGAAACGGATGTGGTTGTCAGCCCAGTCGCGGCCATGCTCATCGACGTAAGGCGAGCCATCACGTTCGTACAGCGCATGGTTGAGCAGTACATAGACGATAAGCCCATCGGCCAGGTCCATACGGCCGATCTGGCAAGGAGGCAATGCCGCCAGGCCAGGCAACTGTCCGACGATACGGATCGGTCGGCCGCTTTCCACCACTTGCCGGTAACCGGGGATCAGCAAGCGAATATCGTGTTGCGGCGACAGCGCACGGGGCAGAGCGGCGGAAACATCGCCGAGCCCGCCGCACTTGATCAGATCAGCGAACTCCGAGGTGACGAACAGTACGCGCTTGCGCTGCGGATGCTCGCTGTGCATCTGCAAGGGAGGCTTGGCTGCGGCGCAAAGAGTGGGTGTGGCTTGGATGTGTGCGGAGGCTGCAGCGCTTGCCATGTCTCTCTCCATGGGGTTGGACCTGAGGACGACTCGCCTTGTGGGCGAGGGCCGTGGAGGAGTGCGATGAACGGTTGCGCGATCTCCCCCTTACCCTTGAGCTGACGGGGCGATGCGAACAAAGGTTCGACCTTTTTTTGCAGAGCGAGCGCCCTGTAAACAGGTTGAACTTTGCCCATCCCGGCCGCTTCACAGAGCAACCAGGCAGCTAACAGGAGCAGGCAGATGCAAAGCGTCGAACAGGTGGTGAAATTTCTCGGCAAGTACAGGCTGCGTTTGGCCACTGCTGAATCCTGCACAGCGGGGCTTATCAGCTCACTGGTGGCCGGCGTGCCTGGCTGCGGCCAGGTACTTGATTGCGCGTTCGTCACCTATTCGCCGCAGGCCAAGCAGCGTTGCCTGGGCGTCAGTGCCGACACCATCGAGCGTTTCGGTCTCACCAGCGAAGAGGTTGCGCAGGAGATGGCGCTGGGCGCATTGCTACGCAGCGATGCCGATATCGTCCTGGCCAATACCGGCCTGGCGCAGGCAGAGGGAGAAATGGACGGCGTGCAATGCATCGCCTGTGCTATTCGCCTCGAACAGCACCAGGGCATCGTCAGTGAAACGGTGAAGTTCAGCGGAGGTCGCAACCAGGTGCGTGAGCAAACGGCGCGCTATGCCCTGTTGCAGTTGCCTTATTACTACGAACGTCTGCGTCAAGGCTGATTGGCCTGGCGAAGCGGGGCTGCATCAGCAGCCCGGCAGGCAAGTGATCACTCTTCCGGTAACTGGCCGTTCAACTGCTCAGCGCGCTGCAAGTGCTGCTCCAGCTTGGGCAGCGTCTCACGAGCAAACGTAGCGAGCTCCTGGTCATCGACATTTACCGCGCGGCGGAACAGCTCGATGGTTTCGCGGTGAGCGACCACCTGATTGTTCATGTAGGCCTTGTCGAAGCTGTCCTCGCTGCGCAGTTTGAGCACCAGGGCCTTGGCCTGGTTGATCAGTTCGGCATCGTCGGAGACTTCCAGGTCCTTGCTCTTGGCCAGTTCGGCCAACTGCTGATTCGCCCGACGGTGGTCATCGATCATCATCTGCGCAAAGCCCTTGACCGCCTCGTTCTGCGATTTTTCCAGGGCCAGTTTGGCCGTTTCGATCTCGGCGATGCCTTTCGCCGATGCCTCTTCGACGAATTCCTCGCTGCTGATCGATTCCGTCTTGTTGGCAGCCTGCAGGCTGGTGACGGCGCAGATGGCGAAGGCGGCAGCGGCCAGTAAGGCCAGTGGTTTCAACGGGTGCATATTCGATCCTCCTGGGATGTGCGTTCACAGGGGTAGAAGGTGCAGGTCGCGACGAAGTTCAGGACAAATTCGCCGCGCTAGGCCAAGCGCAACGGCCCGCCAGCACTGGCTTCGCGGAAAAATTCAAGTCGAACGGAACTGCTGCACTGCGCCTCAAAAAGTACCCGGAGCGACTTTCCCGTCGCTTGCGTGGCCACCATGCATGACATGGCCACTGAATAACCAGGAGTAGCCAATGAGCAAGCAACCGAACAGCGCCGATAACAGCCAGATGGCTGGCAGCGACACGCTCGACCGCAGCAACAGCAACACCAAGCTCGAACAACTCGAACGTTTCCGCGAGGACGCGACAGGGCAGGCGCTGACCACCAACACCGGGACGCGCATCGCCGACAATCAGAACAGCCTGCGCGGCGGTGAACGCGGGCCGACGCTGATGGAAGATTTCATCATGCGCGAGAAGATCACCCACTTCGACCACGAGCGCATTCCCGAGCGTGTGGTGCATGCACGCGGTGCTGGGGCACATGGCTATTTCGAGGTAACCGATCCTATCAGCGACCTGAGTTGCGCCGCGTTCCTCGGCGAAGCCGGCAAGCGCACCCCGGTGTTCGTGCGATTTTCCACCGTGCAGGGGCCACGTGGCTCGGCCGATACGGTGCGCGACGTGCGCGGCTTTGCGGTGAAGTTCTACACCGAGGAGGGCAACTTCGACCTGGTCGGCAACAACATGCCGGTGTTCTTCATCCAGGATGCGATCAAGTTCCCCGACTTCGTCCATGCGGTCAAACCCGAGCCGCACAACGAGATTCCCACCGGCGCGTCTGCCCACGACACCTTCTGGGACTTCGTCTCACTTACGCCGGAATCGGCGCATATGGTGCTGTGGACCATGTCCGACCGCGCCATTCCCATCGCCTATCGCTCTATGCAGGGCTTTGGCGTGCACAGCTTTCGCCTGGTCAATGGCGAGGGCCAGAGCAAGCTGGTGAAGTTTCACTGGCGCCCCAAAGCCGGCGTCTGCTCGCTGGTGTGGGATGAAGCGCAGAAACTCGCGGGCAAGGATCCGGACTTCCACCGCCGCGGCCTGTGGGAAGACATTGAGCGCGGGCTCTACCCGGAATGGGAGCTGGGCCTGCAAGTGATGGACGAGGAGGACGCGCTGAGCTTTGGCTTCGACCTGCTCGACCCGACCAAACTGGTGCCGGAAGAACTGGTGCCGGTACGCGTTGTGGGGCGCATGGTGCTCAATCGCAACCCGGACAACTTTTTTGCCGAGACGGAGCAGGCGGCCTTCCACATCGGGCATGTGGTGCCGGGTATCGACTTCAGCAACGACCCGCTGCTGCAGGGTCGTCTGTTCTCCTACACCGACACCCAACTGCTGCGTCTGGGTGGCCCCAACTTCAACGAGATTCCGATCAATCGGCCACTCTGTCCGTTCCACAACAACCAGCGTGACGCGCCGCATCGTCAGCAGATCAACCGTGGCCAGGCAGCCTATGAGCCCAACTCAATCGACGGCAACTGGCCGCGCGAGACGCCGCCAGCGCCGAGCGGTGGCGGCTACAGTTCCTATCCCGAACCGGTCAGCGGCACCAAGATACGGGTGCGCTCGCCCAGTTTCGCCGATCACTTCTCCCAGGCCACGCTGTTCTGGCGCAGCATGAGCGAAACCGAGCAGCAGCACATCGTCGATGCCTACAGCTTCGAGCTGTCGAAGGTCCGGCGCCTGTACATTCGCGAGCGCCAGGTGAGGGAAATTCTCGCCCACATCGATCCGCTGCTGGCGTTGCGCGTCGCGCAGAACCTGGGTATCGATCTGGACAGCACCTCGACCTCTTCTATGGAGGGCAAGCTCCGGGATTCCCCGGCGCTGAGCCAGATGAATCTGCTGCCCGGCGATATTCGCGGACGGCGCGTTGCGGTCCTGCTGACACCCGGTTGCAAGGCCGACGAGGTCGGCAGTTTGAAAAAGATGCTGGAGGGTGCCGGCGCCGTGGCCAAGCTGCTGGCGCCTTCGGCAGCCGCGCTTAAGGACTCGGACGGCCAACCGATGCAACCCGACGGCAGCTTCGCCTCGGAGCCGTCGATTACGGTGGATGCCGTGTTCGTGCCGGGTGGTGAGTACGTGCTCAAGACCCTGCAGGACGATGGCGTTGCCAAGCATTACCTGCTGGAGGCCTACAAGCACCTCAAACCCGTGGCGCTCAGCGGTGATGCCGCTCAGCTTGCGGCGATGCTGGGGCTGGAGGAGGACGATGGCATGCTCTGCGGCGATAGCTTCGATCCGCTGTACATGCGTTTCGAGACTGCGCTGAAGCAACATCGTATCTGGGCGCGGGAGATGCGCGCCAAGAGCATTCCTGCCTGAACCGACGCCCGGCCTAGCACGGTTTTTCGTCGCTGGGCCGGGGGCTTTTCTTGCGCTGCGTCCTGGTCGATGGGCGCAGCGGCATTGGCGCATCGAGCTGCGAGCCGGGGTCTTCGTTACCGGGGTCGTCCAGTAGCGCCTCGCTGGAACGCGCCACTGGCGTTCTCGTGGTTTTGTCCGATTTCATGCTGACTCCAGTAACGGCTCTTCTGCACACACCTGGCATGTTCGCGCGCACTCCTGACAATGCTCGCTGACGTGCTGCACGCATTCCTCGGCGCAGGCCAGGCAGGCGATCCTGCACAGCTGGCTGGCCACCGCGACGTAGGGGCTGTTGCGCAGCATCAGCGTTGCCGTCAGGCGGCACAGGTCGGAGCAATCGCGGCATAGCTCGACGCAGCGATAATGCCCGGCATTACCCTCGCTCAGGCAGGCCGAAGCACAGTGCTCGCAGGCGTTGGCACAACTGCTGTAAGCGGTAATGTGATCGAGATAGTTATACGCTTCTGACATGTTGATGCCTCGTTGTATAAGTACTGTATAAAATAATAATGAGCGCCAACAAATGGTGGTTTTACTTTGCCGGCACTCGCACGCCGAGTAACTTCTTATAGGCATTAAAAAAGATCATATTGATCACTTGCTGTGCTCAGGAGAAGTTGGCCCATCACCATGGCCACGCGGGCCGGCAATACCCCAGATAACCAGCCCGATAATCGGGAATATCCAGATAAGCAAGGCCCAAAGGGTTTTCGTCCCGACATGCTTGTCGCTACGAAATACACTGATAACCGCCCACAGGTGTAGCAGAACGATGAAGGCGGCAATTGTAATGGAAAAGTAAATGACTGAATCCGGCATGACATGCCTCCTTTCAATAAGGTACATGCATGTCGACAGCCACCCCGATCATTCGCTCAGATAATCGGGATGCGGGAAACAGTGAAGGCAGGATAAAGGCCGGAAATACCAGCCGAGGGCCTCAAGGGCGGCTAGAAGGAGTGATTGGACTTGATCACTTCGATCATCATGTTGTCAGGTCTGTCCGAGTCGCTGTCGTGCAGCGAGTCACGGTGTATGTCCGTGCAGGTCAGAATAGAGCGGCTGAATTCGAACCCTGGGTCAGGCCGCGCAGCAGCGGCAGTGTCTTTGCTGCAGTCTTCGCAGTGCGGGTTGTTCAGATCTTCGCTGTGAACCTGATAGCAGTTCGAGTCGATCTCCTGCAAAGAACGCTGCATCGTCTGGGCTTTCGGTTGAGGCTGGGACAGCATCACCGCCAACGCAGACGGTTGAAAAGGCTGCCAGACCAGCAGCACCACCAGGCATGTAGAGCCGGCCATGTAGGGCCACTCGTACATCAACTGGTGCCGATAGGGCATATGCCGTCTGATTCTTCCCAACAGATCTTCCGGCTTGTTTCGAGCCCCCCTTGAATCGTTGCGTCTGGGCACTTGCGTATCTCCTCATTTCTTTTCGAGCTTTCTCATGGCCCATAAGCGAGAGGAGCGCGTGCGAAAAAGCGGCTCGCGCGAGTAGGTGGGTAATTGGGTGGTGCTACAGTGTTTGACCGCCTCATTGACTGACTCGGCATCTTCGTTCAGAGCCATATCGAAATGAATAAGACGAATGAATTCTTGCGTGGAGCAACTTCCATCGAGGACGCGCACCAACTGTCGCTCGTTATGAGCAACGGTAAGCACAATGCTGCCGTCCGGTCTTGGCGTCATATCAACTTCGTAGTTGGCTAGCGCCGATCTGATATTTTCCAGGTCATGTTTCATGAGTCTCTCCTTGTGAACACTCATCAACCATAACCATGTATTCAATGCATACCAACGATTGGGACGATTGGTAAAAAGAAAATTCAAAGTGACATCATCTACCGGAGTTATACAAAGTGACCTGGGCAAAGTTGATTGCAGGAAGATGTTCGCGACTCGCTTTCCGCACTCAAGACTTTATTGTTTGAGCACAGCACCTTGCGGCCGGGAATAAGCCAACTGCTTCGCAACGACAGAAAAAATACTCTGAACTAAATCTGCATCATGGTTTCCGCGGAGCGCTGACCATCAGCGGAAAACCTGAATATAAGTTGTACAAGAGGTTGGCGCGCCTGAAATCTGCGCTACAGGGAGTTCTCCGCACCTTCTCGTGCCTGCCGACGCCAGATCTGTGTCAACCACCGCCAGCTGATCCAGCCGGCAGCAGAGAGGTAGACCAGGCTGCCTGGCACCCACATCAACAAGCCAGCCAGTTGCTGGTCGGCCAGGTCGCGGGACTCGCCATAGAAGGTCGTGTTGCCGAAGGTGAGCAGGGCGCCGAGCAGGCCGGTGTGCATCAGCGTCAGGAGAATGGCCATCAGTGCGTGTGGCACCTGCCGTGGATTGGCGCGCAGGCAGGACCACCAGAACAGCCAGGCGCTGAACAGGAAGCAGGCATGTTCGATGGCGTGCCACCAGGTGTTGTCCAGCGCCAGCATGTACAGGCTGGGGGTGTGCCAGACCCAGATCATCGCGCCGTGCAGCATGGCCAGTGCCACCGGATAACGACCGCTGCGCAGAATGGCGTTGGACACCGGCGCCATCCAGCCACCGAGCACTGCTCGCCATTGCGGCAACGGCCGAGCCAGCGCCCAGAGTGGTGCGATGACGATCATGAACAGCATGTGCTGGACCATGTGCAGGCTGGTGCTGGTCTCCGCCCAGTCATCGATGGGGCCGAATACGGCGAGCACGGTGAGGACCATGGCCAGATGCATCCACAACGCTTCGCGCCCGTGCGGGCGCACTTTGCGGCAACCCAGGATGTACAGCAGCCAGGCCGCACCGAGCAGCAGAGCGCTAAGCAGCAGCGGTACGCGCTCGTTCAGATGCAGATGGCCATCGAGCAGGCCATGGGCGGCGGCCGTGCCAGGCAGAAGGAGGAGGGCGAGGACGATCATAGGCATGGCGGCAGGCTCAGCGTTGGCAGCGCGACGAAAACGGTGGCGATGGCGCCGATCAGGTTCACGCCCGCAGCGAGGCGAGCCACGAAGCGCGCAGGCGGGCCTTCACGCTCGTCCCTGGCGGCGCGCTGAAACCGCCAGGCCAAACCCAGCAGGGCCGCCATGGTGAACAGACTCAGCAGAGCGAGCAGACCGTTCAGCCAGGTCCATTGCCCCTGTATGGGATCAGGAGGCGACAGTGCGCAACCAACCGACAATCCGCCGTACAGCACGACGAACCAGATACTCCAGAGCACCAGCCCGAGAGGGATGTGGATCGGGTTGTAGGGGGAGCGTAACGGCTGCATCACACACCTCCGAAGGTTGGCGGGAACAGCACCACGCTGCAGTAGGTAATCCACATCACGGCCAGGCTGTATTGCCAGAATTGCTCGACCACCAAGGGCTCGTAGGGCGTGCGCTTGCATACATAGCCATGATGCACACGCAGGGCCTGCAACGCGCTGAGAATGGTCGCCAGCGCCCCGTGCGCGAGGCTGTAGACGAGCATCACCACGATCACCGCATCATGCGCAGTGGCGCGCGGCGCCAGCTCTCCAGCCAGCAGGGCCCAGAGCAGCAGCCCGGTGTGCAACGCGCCCAGCAGCGCCGCCCCGACAAAGCAGGTGATCAACGCAGCGGGTTCACCCTGGCCCTGACGCAGACGGCGCAATACCGGTCGCTGCCACAACACGGCAATGCTCAGCAATACGGCGCTGGCCAGCAGCAAGCGCTGATCGATGACCGCATCGTCCGGCACCAGCCAGTTCGGCGAGACCGTCCACAGATAGAACCAGCCGAACAGCAGCGCCAGGTACAAGGCGCCGTTGGCCAGCAGGGTCACGCCCATGCCCCACAGCCCCGGGCCATCACAGGTGCGTGAGTGCAGCGGCGGCTCGCCAGGTTGCACTCGCGCATCCGGCGCCGCCAGCGGGTGCGCGCCGTTCTCCCAGCTCCAGCGCAGCAGCACCAGCACGGCGACGATGCTGGCCACTAGGGCGACCCAGTAGAACTTGCTCAGCAGCCCCAGGCAGGTGAAAGCGATGAACAGCGAGGCGATGAAAGGCCACCAGCTATTGCCCGGCAGATGGATGATCTCGCGTACTTTGCCGGTCAGCGGCTCGATACCCCAGGTTTCTCGCCGGCCATGGTCGATCACGGTCAGGGCGAACTCTCCACGGTCGATGCGCTCCTCCAGGTCGGGCAGCTCCCACATCGGGTGACGGGTACGCACCGGTGGCAGGCTGACGAAGTTGTAGGGGCTGGGCGGCAGATGCGTACTCCACTCCAGGGTGTCCGCGTTCCAGGGATTCTTCGTGGCCTTCTGGCCGAAACGAAAGTGCAGGACGATATCCAGCAGCACCGTGGCGATGCCAATGGCCATGATGAAGCTGCCGATAGACGAAATCAGGTTGGGCAGGTCCCAGCCCAGGCCGGATTGGTAGGTGTAGATGCGCCGCGGCATGCCCATCAGGCCGGTCCAGTGCATGATCAGGAAGGTCAGGTTGAAGCCGATGAACACCAGCCAGAAGCCCAACTTGCCAAGGCGTACCGATGGCATGCGTCCGGAAAAGTGCGGCAGCCAGTAGTAGATGCCGGCCAGCAGCGGGAAGAACATGCCGCCCACCAGCACGTAGTGCATGTGCGCCACCACGAAGTGGGTGTCGTGCACCTGCCAGTCGAAGGGCACCAGTGCCAACATCACGCCGGTCAGTCCGCCGCAGACGAAGATCACCAGAAACCCCACCAACCACAGCATCGGCACGTGATACAGCGGCCTCCCGACCCACAGTGTGGCGATCCAGGCGAACACCTGGATGCCGGTCGGGATCGCCACCAGCATGCTCGCCGCGGAGAAGAACGCCTGCGCCAGTTGCGGGATGCCCACGGTGAACATGTGGTGCACCCACAGGCCGAAGCTGATGAAGCCGGTGGTGAGGATCGCCAGCACCACCCAGCGGTAGCCCACCAGCGGCCGTTGGCAGAACACCGGCAGCAGGGTCGAGACGATGCCGGCCGCCGGCAGGAAGATGATGTACACCTCGGGATGGCCGAACAGCCAGAACAGGTGCTGCCATAGAATCGGGTCACCGCCACGCGCCACTTCGAAGAACGGCAGGCCAACCGCGCGCTCCAGCTCCAGCAGGATGCTGCCGAGGATCAGCGGCGGGAAACCGACCACGATCATCATGGCCATCACCAGGATGTACCAGGCATAGATCGGCATCTTGTTCAGCGACATGCCTTCGGCGCGGGTGCGCAGGATCGACACCACCAGCTCGACACCGGCCGACACCGCCGAGATTTCCACGAAGGTGATGCCGATCAGCCAGAAATCCGAGTTCGGCCCGGGCGTATGCACTGCGCTGGACAGCGGCGTGTACATGAACCAGCCGGCCTTAGGCGCGATGCCCAGCAGCAGACTGGCACAGAGAATCAGCCCGCCGAACAGGTAGCACCAGTAACCCAGTGCCGACAGCCGCGGGAACACCAGGTCACGCGCGCCAAGCATCTTCGGAATCAGGTAGACCGCCAGGCCTTCCATCATCGGCACGGCGAACAGGAACATCATCACCGTGCCATGCATGGTGAAGACCTGGTTGTAGACGTCCGGCTCGAGAAAGTCGTAGCCCGGTATGGCCAACTGCGTGCGCACCAGCATCGCCAGCAAACCACCGAACAGGAAGAACCCGAGCCCGGTGAGCATGAAACGAATACCGACGGTGGTGTGATTGACGATGGTCAGCGACTTCCAGCCGCGCGGGTTGCCCCATACGTCATTGAACTGATCGTGCAGTTGTTCCTGGGCGGCAACCTGTTCGTTGCTTGGCGTAGTCACGGGCGCAGAGTCTCCAGCCAGTCGGCGATGGTGCTGAGGTGGTCGGGGTCGAGATCGTCATGCAGTGGCATGGCGTTGCCGGGTTTGAGCCGCTGGTGCTCGTGCAGCCAGCGCAACAGTGCGCCTGGTTCATTGCTCAGCACACCGGCGCCGAGCATCGATCGCGCACCGACATCGCTGAGATCCGGCGCGCGATTGCCTTCGCTCACGCCCGCCACGCGATGACACTGACCGCAACGCGCGGCGAACACCTCACCAGCCGGGCCGGGCAGGGCGCTGACCTGTTGTTCGCGGCGCGCCTGCAGCCAGTTGGCGAAGTCTTCTTCGTCGTGAGCCTGCACATCGAGAATCATGTGCGTGTGCTGTGTGCCGCAGAACTCCGAGCACTGGCCACGAAAGGTGCCGGCCTGATCAGCCTGCAGGCGGATACGATTGTCCCGGCCGGGGATCATGTCGATCTTGCCACCCAGGCGCGGCACCCAGAAGGAATGAATGACATCGGCGCTGGTGACGTCGAGGTCCACCGGCCTGCCGACCGGCAGGTGCAGCTGATTGGCGGTAACCACGCCGCTGTCCGGGTAGCGCACCTCCCACCACCATTGATGGCCGACCACCTCGATACGCATGGGCTGCTCGCCCGCCAGCGGCAAGGGCAGCATGCGATGGCCGATGGGTATGCCGAACAGCAACAGGAGCAGCACGCTCAAGGTCGGCAACAACAGCCCGCCACCGACCAGCCAGCGCAGC
>JBLUOL010000126.1:0-14269 GCA_048065775.1 Pseudomonas sp. GW6 | reverse complement strand
TGGCGGACTCAGGAGGATTCGAACCTCCGACCGCTCGGTTCGTAGCCGAGTACTCTATCCAGCTGAGCTATGAGTCCGGTCGGTGCTTTTATACCAGATCACCTCTGGTTGATTCGCCAGCCCGACTTACGCCCGACTCGCTGAATAATGGCGGAGAAGGGGGGATTCGAACCCCCGACACCCTTTTGAGGTGTACTCCCTTAGCAGGGGAGCGCCTTCGGCCACTCGGCCACCTCTCCGCAACACGGGGCGCATGATAAACATGTTTTCCCCGTTTGCAAACAAAAATTTGTAGAAAAATTAGTGGCTTGGTTCGTCACCCTTCTCTTTCTGGATGCGCTGGTAGATTTCTTCACGGTGCACGGCAACCTCCTTCGGCGCATTGACACCAATGCGCACCTGGTTACCTTTCACACCCAACACGGTGACAGTCACATCATCACCGACCATCAGGGTCTCTCCGACCCGGCGAGTCAGAATCAGCATTCCTTTCTCCTCACGGATTACATTTTTCAGGACAACAGTCTGCAAAAAAGAAAATGGTGCCGGCTTCCCGCTAAATCAAGCCCGAAAGCCTCCACCCAAGTATTGACCAGCCCGCGCAGAAAGAAAGTTCCCGCATGCAAGTCAAAAAGACGAAAGGCGCGGAACCAGCCGCGCCTTTCAAATCAGTGGAATCACTCGCCCTGCCGGGCCGGAGCATCCAGCTCGAAGGCGGTATGCAGTGCGCGTACCGCCAGCTCCAGATACTTCTCTTCGATCACCACGGACACCTTGATCTCGGAGGTGGAGATCATCTGGATATTGATGGTCTCCTTGGCCAGGGCCTCGAACATGCGACTGGCAACACCGGCGTGGGAACGCATACCGACACCGACGATGGACACCTTGGCAATGTTGGTGTCGCCGACCACTTCACGAGCGCCCAGCTCGTCTGCAGTCTTCTGCAGCACGCTCAGGGCGTTGTTGTAGTCGTTGCGGTGCACGGTGAAGGTGAAATCAGTGGTGTTATCGTGCGAAACGTTCTGCACGATCATGTCCACTTCGATGTTGGCGGCGCTGATCGGGCCGAGAATCTTGAAGGCGATGCCAGGGATATCCGGCACCCCACGGATGGTCAGCTTGGCTTCGTCGCGATTGAAAGCGATGCCGGAAATGATCGGCTGTTCCATGGATTCCTCTTCATCAAGGGTAATGAGGGTGCCCGGGCCCTCCTGGAAGCTGTGCAGGACGCGCAGCGGGACGTTGTACTTGCCGGCGAATTCCACCGAACGAATCTGCAGCACCTTGGAACCGAGGCTGGCCATTTCCAGCATTTCTTCGAAGGTGATCTTTTCCAGGCGCTGGGCCTTGGGCACCACGCGCGGGTCGGTGGTGTAGACACCATCGACGTCGGTGTAGATCTGGCACTCCTCGGCTTTCAGCGCCGCGGCCAGGGCCACACCGGTGGTGTCGGAACCGCCACGACCCAGGGTGGTGATATTGCCGTGCTCGTCGACACCCTGGAAGCCAGCGACGACGACGACGCGACCGGCCTTGAGTTCAGTACGAATCTTCTGGTCATCGATCTGCAGAATGCGCGCCTTGTTGTGCGCGCTGTCGGTAAGGATGCGCACCTGATTGCCGGTGTAGGACACCGCAGGCACGCCGCGCTTGATCAGCGCCATGGCCAGAAGGGCAATGGTCACCTGCTCACCAGTGGACACCATGACATCCAGCTCACGCGCAACCGGCTCGCCATCGGTGATCTGTTTGGCCAGATCGATCAGGCGGTTGGTTTCGCCGCTCATGGCGGAAACCACGACGACAATGTCGTCACCGTTCTCGCGGAACTTCTTCACTTTGTCAGCCACCTGCGCGATACGCTCGATGGTGCCGACGGAGGTGCCCCCAAACTTCTGTACGATCAAAGCCATTTCAAAAAGCCGCCTGAATCCTCGAAGGGCGCCCATTAAACCCGCATCGGGTCATACTGCCAAGGCCCGCCGGACGCACTGCGGGCCCCGCTTTCTCGCTCGTTACGAAGCCTGCTCGACCAGAGTAGCGGCCAGAGCCAGGGCTTCATCCAGTTTACCGGCATCAACGCCGCCGCCCTGAGCCATGTCCGGCCGACCGCCACCCTTGCCACCGACGACGGCAGCGGCCTGGCGCATCAGATCACCGGCCTTGACCTTGGCGGTCAGATCCTGGGTCACACCAGCGACCAGCACCACCTTCTCGTCGAACACACCGCCGAGCAGGATCACAGCACTGCCCAGCTTGTTCTTCAACTGGTCGACCAGCGCCAGCAGCGCCTTGCCGTCCAGACCATCGAGACGCGCAGCCAGCACCTTGGTGCCCTTCACGTCCACGGCCGAACGGGCCAGGTCGTTACCGGCGGCGCTGGCGGCCTTGGCCTTGAGCTGCTCCAGCTCCTTTTCCAGCTGACGGTTGCGCTCAATCAGGGCCGAGAGCTTGTCCAGCACGTTGTCGCGGCTGCCCTTGACCAGGGAAGCGACTTCCTTGAGCTGCTCCTCGGCGCCATTGAGCCAGGCCAGCGCGGCTGCACCAGTGACCGCTTCGATACGACGCACGCCAGCGGCCACGCCACCTTCGCTGGTGATCTTGAACAGACCGATGTCGCCGGTTCGCGATACGTGGGTACCGCCGCAGAGCTCTACAGAGAAGTCGCCGCCCATGCTCAGCACGCGCACCTGATCACCGTACTTCTCGCCGAACAGCGCCATGGCGCCCTTGGACTTGGCTGTCTCGATGTCGGTTTCTTCGGTCTCGACCTCGGAATTCTTGCGAATCTCGGCGTTGACGATGTCTTCCAGTTGCTTCAGTTGCTCGGGCTTGATCGCCTCGAAATGGCTGAAGTCGAAACGCAGACGCTGACTGTCGACCAGCGAGCCTTTCTGCTGGACGTGATCGCCCAGCACCTGACGCAGCGCGGCGTGCAGCAGGTGGGTCGCGGAGTGGTTCAGCGCGGTGGCCTGACGCACGCCGGCTTCGGCTTCGGCCTTGACGCTGGTGCCGACGCTCAGACCGCCCTTGGCCACCACGCCGTGGTGCAGGAAGGCACCGCCGGCCTTGGTGGTGTCGCGCACGTCGAAACGCGCGCCAGCACTTTCCAGGTAGCCGCAGTCGCCGATCTGGCCACCGGACTCGGCGTAGAACGGGGTCTGATCCAGCACCACCACGCCCTCTTCGCCTTCGGCGAGGCTGTCGACCGCAGCACCGGCCTTGAACAGCGCGATGATCTTGCCGCTGCCGCTGGTGCCTTCGTAACCGAGGAAGCGGGTGTCGGCGTCGACCTTGACCAGAGCGTTGTAGTCCATGCCGAAGGCGCTGGCGGAACGGGCGCGCTCACGCTGCGCTTCCATTTCACGCTCGAAGCCCTCTTCGTCAACCGACAGCTCGCGTTCGCGGGCGATGTCGGCAGTCAGGTCAACCGGGAAACCGTAGGTGTCATACAGCTTGAACACCACGTCGCCGGGGATTACCGAGCCCTGCAGGCCGGCCAGATCCTGCTCGAGAATCTTCAGGCCCTGCTCCAGGGTCTTGGCGAACTGCTCTTCTTCGGTCTTGAGCACGCGCTCGATATGCGCCTGCTGCTGCTTGAGTTCGGGGAAGGCTTCGCCCATCTCGGCCACCAGCGCGGCGACGATCTGGTAGAAGAAGCTGCCCTTGGCGCCCAGTTTGTTACCGTGACGGCAGGCGCGACGCACGATGCGGCGCAGCACGTAGCCGCGGCCTTCGTTGGACGGAGTCACGCCGTCGGCGATCAGGAAGCTGCAGGAACGGATGTGGTCAGCCACCACTTTCAGCGAGGCCTGGCCTTCGTTGCTGCAGCCGATGGCCTTGGCCGAGGCGGCCAGCAGGTTCTGGAACAGGTCGATCTCGTAGTTCGAGTTGACGTGCTGCAGTACGGCGCTGATGCGCTCCAGGCCCATGCCGGTGTCCACACTCGGCGCCGGCAGCGGGTGCAGCACACCATCTGCAGTGCGGTTGAACTGCATGAATACGTTGTTCCAGATCTCGATGTAGCGGTCGCCATCTTCTTCCGGGCTGCCGGGTGGGCCGCCCCAGATGTGCTCACCGTGGTCGAAGAAAATCTCGGTGCAGGGGCCGCACGGACCGGTATCACCCATTGCCCAGAAGTTGTCGGAGGCGTACGGCGCACCCTTGTTGTCGCCGATGCGGATCATGCGCTCGGTGGGGATACCGACTTCCTTGGTCCAGATCTCGTAGGCTTCGTCATCGGTGGCGTAGACGGTGACCCAGAGCTTTTCCTTGGGCAGGTTCAGCCACTTGTCGGAGGTCAGGAATTCCCAGGCGTAATGAATGGCATCGCGCTTGAAATAGTCGCCGAAGCTGAAGTTGCCCAGCATTTCGAAGAAGGTGTGGTGACGCGCAGTGTAGCCGACGTTTTCCAGGTCGTTGTGCTTACCGCCGGCACGCACGCACTTCTGGCTGGTGGTGGCGCGGGTGTAGGCGCGTTTTTCCAGGCCCAGGAAGCAGTCCTTGAACTGGTTCATACCCGCGTTGGTGAACAGCAGGGTTGGGTCGTTCGCCGGAATCAGCGAGCTGGAAGCGACACGGGTGTGCCCTTTTTCTTCGAAGAAGCTCAGGAAGGCTTCACGGATTTCTGCGCTTTTCATAGGGATATCCACGGAATCAGGCGGCCACGGCAAAGCCGGCGAAGCAGACCAAAGCGAGAACGTCGCGAGCGAAGGTCAGGCAAGGCAAAAGCCGGTGAAGGTGCGCAGTTTACAGGTTGTAAATGAGCATCCTGAGCCGGTTTTTAACACTGCATGACCGAGCGCAGCAGTTATCGCTGCAGTCTGCAAAGGGACGCATTATATCGGCCCTTTCGCCCGCGGCTAGTGCCTTGTTGATAGCGTGCGCCTATCAGCAGCGCACGCCTGACGCTTAATGCGAACGGAAAGCAGCAAATGCCCTGATCACCCGCTCGATTTGTTCGGCGCTGACGTCCAGATGAGTGACCAGACGCAGGCGTGGCGCGGCACTGACGGCGATGCCGTGTTCGGCCATGAAGGCCTTAACTTGCCCGGCACGCTCGCCGAGTTGCACATAGACCATATTGGTCTGCACCGGCTCAACGCTGTAGCCCAGCTCGCTCAGCTCTTCGCCGAGTCGCGTCGCATTGGCATGGTCCTCGGCCAGGCGCTGAACCTGATGCTGCAGCGCATACAAGCCTGCTGCCGCCAGCACGCCGGCCTGACGCATGCCACCGCCAACCATCTTGCGCAAACGGCGTGCTTTGCCGATCAACGCCGTACTGCCACAGAGCACCGAACCAACCGGCGCACCGAGCCCCTTGGACAGGCACACCGAGACCGAATCGAAGTGCTGGGTGATCTCGCGCGCTGGCACACCGAGCTTGACCGCCGCGTTATACAGGCGGGCGCCATCGAGGTGCAGACTCAAACCACGACGGCGAGTCAGTTCGCGGGCGGCAGCCAGGTAATCTAGCGGCAGCACCTTGCCCTGCATGGTGTTTTCCAGGGCCAGCAGGCGGGTGCGGGCGAAGTGGAAGTCGTCTTGCTTGATCGCCGCCTCGACCTTGGCCAGGTCCAGCGAACCGTCGGTTTCACCCTCGATCGGTTGCGGCTGGATGGAGCCGAGCACGGCGGCGCCGCCACCCTCGTACTTATAGGTGTGCGCCTGCTGGCCGACGATGTACTCGTCACCGCGTTCGCAATGAGCCATCAGGCCGAGCAGGTTGCTCATGGTGCCGGTGGGGACGAACAGCGCCGCCTCGAAGCCCAGTTCATTGGCCAGCCAGACCTCCAGACGATTGACCGTGGGGTCTTCGCCATACACGTCATCGCCCAGCTCGGCAGCCATCATGGCTTCGCGCATGGCAGCAGTGGGTTGGGTAACGGTGTCGCTACGCAGGTCGATCAGGGGCATGACAGGCTTTCCCGGCAATTGGCGAAAGGCCCATGCTAAAGAGGTCGCTCGGACGGTGGAAGATACAGTTGAAGGCAAAATCGCGGGCTGCCGTGGGAGGCGCTTTAGCGGCGATCAATACGACGCAACGTCGCGGCTGAAGTCCTGCCACATACGCCGCTATGCCAAACCGGCACCATCGTCGGGGACGATCAGGATGGCAGCGCGGTGGCCGTTCTTGACCTTGGGATTGGGGAAGATGATGCGCGCGCCCTGCTCTTCCACGATCCAGCGGGTATCGGCGATATCCTCGGCAAGCAGGTAGCCGGGCTCCAGCTCGGTGAAGTTCTCGATATCCGCAGGCAGGTGCAGCTGGAAACTATCGCTGTGCTTGATCACCTCGCGCGACACGGCGAACAGCTGCATGCCATCGATGGTCGGCTCACCACTGATTACCTCGCGCCCTTCGATCAGCGCGTGCAGCGCGTTCTCCAGCAGATCGAGGTTGACCAGTTCGTTCTGACCGAAAGCACGCGCCTTGCCCAGCTCCAGGGTGAAGGCCTCAGCGCCGAGTTGCGCGTAGGTATAGGCGCTGAAGGTAATCGACGATTTGTTCTGCAGCAGTACCGCCTCGATGCCGGCAGCACGCAGACGCTCCAGCTCGCGACGGGAATGCGCACGCCCCTCCTGCCACGGATAGAGGGCGAACTGCTCGATTTTGGAAGCGCGGATGGCGGTATGCAGGTCGTAGTGCAGGCGCGTTCGACCGGTGTCCTTGCCGAAGAAATTGACGGCCAGGTGCTCGAGGTCGCAGGCTCTGATGGCTTCGAAGCCACTGGACTGCTCGTGACGGCCGCTGAACAGACGGTTGAGGTCCTGCTCGACGTAACGCTCGCCACGGCGCATGGCCTCAGGGTTGCCGAACAGAAAGAGAATGCGCGCCGCCGGATGCAGCTCGTTGCGCGCGATGCCGCGCAACAGACGATCAAGCAGCTCGATTGGCGCGGTTTCGTTGCCGTGGACGCCGGCCGACAGCAGCAGGTCGAGGCCATTGTCGCGCGCAGCAGGCGGAGTCACCTCCAGCGCGCCCTCATCGAGCCAGCGCAGACGCGTGCCATCGGGCGTCAGTTGAATCTTCGCCGACGGCTCGTGGCCGGCCAGGGTCAGTTCAAGCAGTTTGCCGAGGGCAAGCATGGGGACTCCTTGGTTCGCAGCATTTTGGTAGGAGCGAGCGTCGCGAGCGAACAAGCGTTTTCGCGAGCAGAGCTCGCTCCTACAAGGTTCAATCAGTGATTGCAGTCCGGGCCATGAACATGATCGTCTTCATCGGCGATCATCGGCTCCATCTCCAGTTGCAGGCTGACCAGGTTGGTGGCCTGCGGACGCAGCAGCAGGTTGACGTACTCGGTATCGCCCTCCTCCACGTCGACGCCGATCAGCAACTGATCGCCAACCGCCTGGACCCACAGTTCCTTGCCCTGCCAGACCACGGCAAAGCGGCTGCAGGAGGTTTCCAGCTGAGTGCCATCGTTGTCTTCAAGAATCAGTTGCAGCGCGTCGCTCATACAATCTCCGGGAATCGAGGTCAGGGTCAGGCTATCTGGAAAGGATAGACCGAGCCCAGTTTAAGGATCTGCGTCAGTTCATCCAATGCCGTGCGGCACTCGGTCAACAATTGCGGGTCGGCCAGATCGGCTTCGCTCAAGCGGTCGCGGTAATGCTTGTCGACCCAGACCACCAAGGTATCGTGCAGTGCGTCGCTCATCACCACACCTGGATTGACCGCTGCCAGCTCCTGCTCGTTGAGCGCCACGCGCAGGCGCAGGCATGCCGGGCCACCGCCGTTCTGCATGCTCTGCTTGAGGTCGAACACGCGCACCTCGCGGATCGGCCCGCCGCTGGCCGTCAGCTGCTGCAGATAGCGCCAGACGCTGGCATTGTTCCGGCACTCCTCCGGCACCACCAGCAGCATGCTGCCGTCGGCACGGCTCAGCAGTTGGCTGTTGAACAGGTAGGAGCGCACCGCGTCCTGCACGCTGACGGCAGAGCCTGGCACGCATACGGCCTGAAAGTTGCCGCCACGACGAGCCAGCTTGTCGCCCAGCTCGGCCAGCACTTTGTCGGTTTCGAGGAAAGCATCCTGGTGATAGAACAGCACCTCGCCGTTACCCACGGCGATCACGTCGTTGTGGAACACGCCCTGATCGATCACCGCCGGATTCTGCTGGGCGTAGACCACACCCGCCTCGCTTAGCCCATGCAGACGGGCGACCGCCTGGCTGGCCTCCAGGGTCTGTCGCGCCGGATAGCGCGCCGGCGCCGGATAGCGAGCGTCGAAGGCGCTGCGCCCGTAGACGAAGAACTCCACCCCGGCGTCGCCATAACCCTTGCAGAAGCGCGTGTGGTTGGCTGCGCCCTCGTCACCGAACTGCGCCACTGCCGGCAGCGCCGGGTGGTGAGCGAAGTGCGCCGGGTTGGCGAACATCGCCTGCAGCACGCGACTGGTGGTCGGGTGCTCGATGCTGCGGTGGAACTTGCAGTTGAGGTTGGCCGCGGTGAAGTGCACGCGCCCGTCCGCCGTGTCGGCACTGGGGCTGACGGTGCAGGCATTGGCCGTCCACATGCTCGAGGCCGAGCAACTCGCCACCAGCAGTGGCATGGCCTCACGTGCAGCGCGCTGGATCACCTCGACATCGCTGCCGGTGAAGCCCAGACGGCGCAACGCCGCGACATCCGGGCGCTCCTGCGGGGCCAGTACGCCCTGCTTGAAACCCATGTCCATCAGCGCCTTCATCTTCGCCAGGCCCTGCTTGGCAGCCTCCTTGGGATTGGATGCCGCCTGACTGTTGCTCTGCGAAGCCACGTTGCCGTAGGACAGCCCGCCGTAGTTGTGAGTCGGCCCGACCAGGCCGTCAAAGTTCATCTCATAGGCAGCCATTACAGGGTCACTCCCGGAGTCAGGGTCGCGGGCAGGCTCAGGCTGTCGCTTTCCAGCCCGGCCACCGGGTAGGCGCAGTAATCCGCCGCGTAGTAGGCACTGGCGCGGTGGTTGCCCGACGCCCCAATACCACCGAACGGCGCGGTGCTGGCAGCACCGGTGAGCTGCTTGTTCCAGTTGACGATGCCGGCGCGGCTATGCAGCCAGAACTGCTCGAAGCGCGCCTTCGAGTCCGACAGCAGGCCAGCGGCCAGACCATAAGCCGTGGCATTGGCCTCGGCGATGGCCGATTCGAAGCTGTCGTAACGGATCACCTGCAACAGCGGGCCGAAGAACTCTTCGTCAGGACGGTCGCTCACGGCCGTGACATCGAGGATTCCGGGCGTCAGCAGCGCAGCATCGACCTGCGGTTGCGTCATCGCCAACAACGCCGTGGCGCCGCAGGCCAGCAAGTCCTGCTGGGCCTGCATCAGCTGCGCGGCGGCCTGTAGGGAAATCACCGAACCCATGAACGGCGCCGGCTGCTCGTCGAAGCGACCGACCTTGATCTGCCCGACGACCTGCACCAGGCGCGCCAGCAGCGCATCGCCCCACTCTCCTTGCGGCACCAGCAGACGGCGCGCACAGGTGCAGCGCTGGCCGGCAGAGATGAATGCGGATTGGACGATGGTGTAGACCGCCGCGTCGACATCCGCGACCTGATCGACGATCAGTGGGTTGTTGCCGCCCATCTCCAGCGCCAGGATCTTGTCCGGGCGCCCGGCGAATTGGGCGTGCAGCAGATTGCCGGTGCGGCTGGAGCCGGTGAAGAACAGCCCGTCGATGCCGGGGTGGCCAGCCAGGGCGACGCCGGTTTCGCGACCGCCCTGCAACAGGTTGAGCACGCCCTCGGGCAGCCCGGCCTCGATCCAGCATTGCACGGTCAGCTCGGCCACCTTCGGCGTCAGCTCGCTGGGCTTGAACAGTACGCAGTTACCGGCCAGCAGCGCCGGCACGATATGGCCGTTGGGCAGGTGCCCCGGGAAGTTGTAGGGGCCGAACACCGCGACCACTCCATGTGGCTTGTGACGCAACACGGCGGTGGCGTCGCCCAGCGGGCCGCTCTTCTCGCCAGTGCGTTCACGGTAGCTCTGAATGGAAATGGCGACCTTGCCCACCATGCTGTTCACTTCGGTGGCGGCTTCCCATAGCGGCTTGCCGGTCTCCTCACCAATCGCTCGGGCGACTTCGTCAGCACGTGACTTCAAACAGGCGGCGAAACGCTCCAGCACGGCGATACGGCCGTCCAGCGAGTGCGCGGCCCACAGCGAAAACGCACCCCGTGCAGCGCTAACGGCGGCATCGACCTGCGCCGCCGTGGCGCCCTGGCCCTGCCACAGCACGGCCTGGCTGACCGGGTCGAGCGATTGCAGCGACTCGCCCTGACCGGGCTGCCACTGACCTGCGATGTAATGAGTGTTCATCTTGTTTTACCACTCCCAGCATTTTCCAGCGGCCGGCTTGGGCCGCCACGCAAAACCAATAACTCAGCGGTGCGCCGCCAGCGGCACGGCGCGTACCTGGTCACCCGCCGAAAGGCGCAGACGCTTGGCCGTCAATGGATCGACCACCAGGGTGCCGGCCGCCAGGCGTGCAGGTGCAGCAGTGATACGGCAGTCCTGGCGCTTGCGGTTGTGCACCAGGAACGGCTCGGCGTCATCACCCGGCGTACCGATGGCCAGTACCAGGTTCTGGCTGCCCTGCACCGCGCGAATCTTCGCGGTTTCCGCCTCGATGGCCGGGCCCGCGTCGAAGATGTCGACATAGCCCTGATAGCTGAAACCCTCGGCCTTGAGTATGGCCAGCGCCGGCTCGGTATCCGGGTGCACCCGGCCGATCACGGCACGTGCATCCTCGGACAGAAAGCAGGTATAGAGCGGGAACTTGGGCATCAATTCGGCAATGAAGGCCTTGTTGCCGACGCCGGTGAGGTAGTCCGCCTGGGAGAACTCCATTTTGAAGAAATGCCGACCGAGGCTTTCCCAGAACGGCGAGCGTCCACGCTCATCGGACATGCCGCGCATCTCGGCGATCACCTTGTCGCCGAACAGCTCGCGAAACTCGGCGATGAACAGAAAGCGCGCCTTCGACAGCAAACGGCCGTTGAGACCAGTGCGGTAATCGGCATGCAGGAACAGCGAGCACAGTTCGGAGTTACCGGTCAGGTCGTTGGCCATGAACAGCGTCGGTACCTGGCGATGGATGTTCAACTCCTGAGAAGCGCTGACGGTCAGGCCGACCCGGTAGTTGTACCAGGGCTCGCGCAGGCCGACGGCGCCGGCCACCGCAGAAATGCCCACCACCTTGCCGGCATCGTCTTCGAGGACGAACAGGTAGTCGGCATCGGCACGTTCGGCCTCGCCACGAAATGCCTTCTCCGCCCAGCCGACCCGGTGCGCCAGGCGCTCCTCGTTGGCCGGCAGCGTGGTCAGGCCAGCGCCGGTGCTGCGAGCCAGGTCGATCAGGGCCGGCAAGTCGGCACTGCGCACGGGACGAACGATCATAAAGCCTCCAGATTCCTCAAGAGCGCCGCCGGCACTCTCCTTCGCCCTTGAAGGGCGCCCTCTCCAGCCGGAGAGAGCCTGTTAAACCGCTACCAACCTGACGCTGGCGCCTTCGCCGACACCCAGGGCCTCGGCCACCTGTGCGCTGAGCACCACAGGCTTGCCCGGCACCCAGTCGAGATCGGCGACGATGGCGCGGAAATCCTGCAGTTGGCCGTTGCTCACCAGATACTGGCGCCCGCCCGCCTCGGCCTCGCCGATCTTCACCGGCACCAGGCGGCTCTGCGCGATGCTGCGGATGCCCGAGGTACGCGCATGCAGGGTCGGGCCACCGTCGAAGATGTCGATGTAGTGGTCGGTCTCGAAGCCTTCGCGCATGAGGATGTCGAAGGTGATCTGCGCACGCGGATGCACCTGGCCCATGGCCTCCTGCGCCTCGTCGGAGAGCAGTGGCACATAGATCGGGTAGTGCGGCATCAGCTCGGCGAGGAAGGTGCGGCTCTTCAGACCGCACAGGCGCTCGGCCTCAGCGTAGGTCATGTCGAAGAAGTTGCGCCCCAGCGCGTCCCAGAACGGCGAATCACCGTTCTCGTCGCTGTGACCGACGATCTCCACCACCACGGCATCGGCGAAACGCTCCGGGTGACCGGCCATGAACAGCAAGCGCCCGCGCGAATTGAGCTCGGCGAATACGCTGCTGACCAGCGGGCGCTCGACGTAGAAGCTGGTGAGCAGGCTGTTGCCGGTCAGGTCATGACACAGCGACAGCACGTGAATCTTGTTGTGGATCTTCAGCTCACGCGAGTTGTGCACGAAGGTTTCGTTGCGAAAGCTGTAGAAGGGCTCGGAATATCCTGCCGAGGCGACGATGGCGGAACAACCGACCAGGCGGCCGCTCTCGGTGTCCTCGAGGACGAAGAAGTAGCTTTCCTCGCCATTGAAACTGACCTCGGCGGCGAATGAAGCATCCGAGGCGGCGATCTTGTCGCCCAGCCGGCCTGCATCGTCCGGCAATGAAGTGACACCTACCGGGCTGTCAGCAGCCAGTCGCTGCACTTCGGCCAGGTCCGCCATTTGCGCAGGGCGCATCACCAGCATGGGTCACTCCTTCTAAACAGGGTATTCATAGCCCGGGTCGGGCAAACAGCCGTGGGAGGCGCTTTCGGCTCGGGCATCCTGCTTCGCTCTACCTCCTGCATCCATGCAGTCGCAGCGGCGATTGTCGCGGCTAAAGCGCCTCCCGCAGCAAGTCAGCAAGGACTCAGGCGGCCGTCAGTTTGCTCAGCGCACGTTCGAAACGCGCCAGGCCTTCGTCGATATCGGCATCTTCGACCACCAGGCTCGGAGCGAAACGCACCACGTCCGGGCCGGCCTGCAGAATCATCAGCCCCTCGGCAGTAGCGGCATCGAGCACCTGCTTGGCCTTGCCCATCCACGCCTCGTTGAGTACGCAGCCAAGCAGCAGGCCCATGCCACGTACCTGCTCGAACAGACCGTACTGCTTGCCCAGAGCCAGCAGGCGCGTCTTGAACTGCTCGCTCTTGGTCTTCACACCGTCCAGGGTCTGGCGGGTGTTGACGATATCCAGCACCGCCTCACCGACCGCACAGGCCAGCGGGTTGCCGCCGTAGGTGGTGCCGTGGGTGCCGGGCGAGAAGTGCTTGGCCAGATCGGTGGTGGTGAGCATCGCCGCGATGGGGAAGCCACCGCCCAGGCTCTTGGCGCTGGAGAGAATGTCCGGCACCACGCCGTAATTCATATAGGCGAACAGCTCGCCGGTACGGCCCATGCCGCTTTGTACTTCATCGAACACCAGCAGCGCGTTGTGTGCGTTGCAGAGCTCGCGGGCGCCTTGCAGATAAGCCTTGTCGGCCGGCAGCACGCCGCCCTCGCCCTGCACGGGTTCCAGCACCACGGCGCAGGTCTTGTCGGAAATGGCAGCCTTCAGCGCCTCCAGGTCGTTGTACGGCACATGGGTGATGCCCTGGATCTTCGGCCCGAAACCGTCGGAGTACTTCGGCTGACCGCCAACGCTGACGGTGAACAGAGTGCGGCCGTGGAAGCTGTTGGTAGCGGCGATGATCTCGTGCTTTTCCGGGCCGAAGCGGTCATGGGCAACACGACGCGCCAGCTTGAACGCGGCCTCGTTGGCCTCGGCGCCGGAGTTGCAGAAGAACACGCGCTCGGCGAAGGTCGCTTCGACCAGCTTCTTGCCCAGACGCAGGGTCGGCTCGTTGGTGAATACGTTGGAGATGTGCCACAGGGTATTGGCCTGCTTGGTCAGCGCCGCGACCAGTGCCGGGTGGCAGTGACCCAGCACGTTGACGGCGATGCCGCCGGCGAAGTCGATCAGCTCTCGACCACTCTGATCCCAGACTCGCGAACCCAGGCCGCGCACGGGGACGAAGGCAGCAGGGGCGTAGTTGGGGACCATGAACTGATCGAAATCGGCGCGTTGCACCGCATCGTGCTGAACGGACATCAAAGCTCTCCTGATGAGAAATACCGGCCGCAGAGAGGCGACGAAGCGCCCGAAACGACAGGGGATGCAAGGATTGTAGGGACTGAATCGGGGTCGGCATTGTCGCCATGCGACAACTTCTTACAGCGCCACCCCAGGTTTTCCGCGGGTTTTCGTCCAAGCGACAGAAAGCGTCGGAAAGGCGCAGTTTAATCGCAGATCGCCGCCTGGAGCACGCCGCTGGAAAAATTCTCCGCAAGCTGACCGATCGGTATCGAAAGTCCTGCCTGCGTAGCCCGGATGCAATCCGGGACTGACACCCGATCACCCCGGATTTCATCCGGGCTACTGCAGTGTAGGAGCGAGCTCTGCTCGCGAAGCTTTGGCGTTACCCCCCGGCTCGCGGGCAGAGCTCGCGCCGACAAGACG
>JBLUOL010000125.1:0-14289 GCA_048065775.1 Pseudomonas sp. GW6 | reverse complement strand
TCGAGCGCGCCTGAGCAGCTAGAAAACGTAGGGCGGGTGCAACCCGCCACTACAGGGATGGCGGGTTGCACCCGCCCTACGGTTCAACACAACCACCCGCTCGGCCTCGGCCGAGCGTTGTCATATCCACTGCAACCCGCAGGCATAGCCAACCCTGAATGCCTGGTAAAGCCCTTACACAACCATAAGAAAGAGGCGTCATCCATGTTCAACACCCTCACCCGCATGAGCGTGAGCCTGGTACAAAAGTACCTGCCCTCACCGTTCGTTTTCTCCGCCTTGCTAACTCTGGGCGTGCTGCTCGCTGGTATCTTCTCCACTGGCCAATCGCTACCGGCCATGGTGCAGCACTGGAGCAGCGGTTTCTGGACGCTGCTCGGCTTCGCCATGCAGATGTCGCTGATCTTCGTCACCGGCCACGCTCTGGCCAGCGCACCGATCATCAATCGCCAACTCGACCGCCTGGCCGGCCTGGCACGCACACCCGGTCAGGCGATCATCATGGTCACCCTGGTGGCGCTGGTCGGTTGCTGGGTCAACTGGGGCTTCGGCCTGGTGATCGGCGCGGTGTTCGCCCGCGCCCTGGCACGCAAGGTCGATGGCGTCGATTACCCGCTGCTGGTGGCCTCGGCCTACTCGGGCTTCCTGGTCTGGCACGGCGGCCTGGCCGGCTCGATTCCGCTGTCCATGGCCACCGGCGGCCCGGATCTGGCGCGCATCACCGCAGGCGTGCTGACCGATCCAGTGAGCATCACCGAAACCCTGTTCAGCCCGTTGAACCTGACCATCGTGGTCCTGCTGTTCATCGGCCTGCCGCTGCTCAACCGCGCCATGCACCCGCGTCAGGGCGCCAAGATCGCCGACCCAGCCAAACTGGTGGAATCGCGTGCGGAACTGCCGGCTCGTGAAACCCCGGCGCAGCGCCTGGACGACAGCCGCATCCTCGGTCTGGCACTGGTGGCCATGGCCGGTATCTACCTGTTCAACCACTTCGCCACCAAGGGCTTCGTGCTTGGCCTGGACGTGGTCATCGCCATCTTCCTGTTCAGCGGCCTGCTGATGCACGGCACCCCAGAGCGCTACATGCGCGCGGTGGACGAGAGCGTGCGTGGCATCGGCGGCATCGTCCTGCTGTTCCCCTTCTATGCCGGGATCATGGGCATGATGATGGGCGCCAACGCCGACGGTATTTCCCTCGGCCGGCAGATCACCGAAGCGTTCATCTCCTGGTCCTCGGCTGACACCTTCCCGCTGCTGGCCTTCCTCAGCGCTGGCGTGGTCAACGTGTTCGTGCCGTCTGGTGGCGGCCAGTGGGCCGTGCAAGGCCCGATCATGCTGCCGGCTGCTCAGGCACTGGGCGTCTCGCCGACCGTCACCGCCATGGCGATTGCCTGGGGCGACGCCTGGACCAACATGATCCAGCCGTTCTGGGCACTGCCGCTGCTCGGCATCGTCGGTCTCGGCGCCCGCGACATCATGGGCTACTGCCTGATCATGCTGCTGTACTCGGGCGTGGTGATCTGCGGCGCATTCTACTTCCTCGGCTGACCAGGCAGCGAGGCCTTGCAGGGTGGGCTGGGCGGCGATCCGCTTCGGCCCACGCTGACCAACCCAGGTGGGCTAAAGCCCACCCTACGAGCTGACTATTTGCTCGGTTGAATCCCCGCTCGCGATCACCGCACTGTGAGGCCTCGCGAGCTAGAGCGATGCAAGGCAGAGGCAGGCGAGCAAGCGGAGTGTACTTTTGTACATGAGCATTGTGAGCCTGCCTCTAACGCAGCAGCGCCGACGCGCAGCAGGCCGAACTCAATCCCCCATCAGCCCCTGCGCCTTGGCCATCGCCACGGCCTGGGTGCGTCTTTGCACGCCGAGCTTGACGTTGATCCGCCGCGCATGAGTCTTGACCGTGTGCAGCGAGATGAACAGACGATCGGCGATTTCCTGATTGGAACAGCCCTGCGCGATCAACTGCAGCACTGCCAACTCCCGCGAGCTGAGCAGCGCAGTACCGGCACTGGCCGGCTCATCCAAGCACGGCGCCGGATCGAACAGGCGCTGATGCAGGTTCTGCCCAGCCTCACCCGGCAACAGGCGATCGAGCCATTGCGCCTGACGCTGCTGCAGCTCCTGTAACGGCCGCAGCAGGCGCAGCTGTCGCGCCTCACCAAGCGCCTGCTGCAACAGGTTATCTGCCTGCTCCAACTCGTCCTGCATGAGCAGCGCCTCGGCCAGGCTGACCCGACATTCGCAGGCCAGACTGCGATGCCCGGCGAGCTGGCATTCCTCCAGCAGCAGGCGCAGTGCATGCTCAGCGGCAGCGTGGTGGCCGAGCAGCAGATCGCTCAGCGCCAGGTAACGACGCAAGCGCGGCAACAAATCGTAGAACTCGGAAGGCGCCAGCTGCTGGCGTTGCTGCAGCTGCTGCAGCGTCTGGGCGAACAGTTCCCGCGCCCGCCCGGTCTGCCCCTGACGCAGCAGCAGCCGCCCAGCCTGCAACTGCAGCACACAGCGGTAACGCACTTCCGGCACATGCGACCACTGCATCACTCGCTCGGCCCGCTGCAACCACTGATGGGCCTCGTCGAGATCGCCACGACTTTCCGCCAGCTCCAGCATGCCGAGGTAGCCGGAAATGATGTAGGCATCCTCGCAGTGCTCGGCTTCCTGCAGCCCCAGCCGATACGCCTGCTGCGCCGCCTCGTCGAGACCCTGACGAGCCAGCAGGCTGGCCCGTACCAGCAGCAGGCGAGCGACCACCGGGCTATGGTTGAAGCGTTCGCGCAGCAGCGCCAGGGACTGTTCGGCGAGCTCCGCAGCGCGCCCGGCCTCGCCACGCATCTGCAGCAGCAGGCAGTGATCGGTATTGAGCAAAGCCTCGAAAATCAGGCTGCCATTGAGCCGCGCCAGGCGTAGGCCCTGATCCAGCGCCTGCTTGGCCTGGTCCAGCGCATGTTCGGCCATATGCTGCTGGGCCAGCGCCTGGTAACAGAGCACGCGCTGCGACCAACTGCCCTCGTCCAGCATCTGCAGGGCCTGTTCGCAGTGCATCCGGGCATCACGGCGTCCGCACTGACGCGCCAATACGCCCGTCAATGCCTGCCAATGGGCGATCAGTTTGCGCTGGCGGCGCTCATCCGGTTGCGGCATGAAATGCGCCAACCCCTGGATGCAGTCGGCAGCTTCATCGAAACGGGCACAGATGATCAGGGCCCAGGCCTGCAGCACGATCAGTCGCGGCGAGCTGGCGAACAGCCAGGCCGGCAGCTCTTCGCGCCATTGCAGGAACTGCGCGACAGAGTGCCCCTGCAGCAATTGCTCCTGGCTGAACCGCTGCAGGTAATTGACCGCGACCTCGACCTGCCCTGCCAGCAGGGCGTGTTCGACGGCCTCGCGAATATCACCGTGCTGAGCGAACCACTGGCAGGCGCGCACATGGATCGGGGCCGGCGCCGGCGCACCCGGCAGAAGACGTAATACCTCGGCCAGCGGTCGCCACAGTCGGAACCAGGTGCCGCTGCTGTCGAGACTGCGCACGAACAGCTGTCGTCGTTGCAGTTCGCCGAGCAGCTCACTGCCACGGCCCTCCAGCAGATGCTCGCAGAGCGACCGGGAAAAACGCGGCAGCAAGGCCAGTGCATGCAGATCGCTGCGCAGCTCTTCGTCCAGATCGGCCAGCACCTCGCGCTGTACGTAATCGCGTAGCAGCGGGCAACCAGCCTGCAAACGCTGACGCAGCGCATCCTCGTCGACGTCGAGCAGCAGCAGGCGAATCGCCGCCAGCCAGCCTTCGCTGCTGTCCAGCAGAGCCTGCCGCACGTCTTGCGCCAGCGTCACCTGCAGCGCCGCCAACAGTTCATTCAGCGCCGCGTCATCCAGCGCCAGCTCTTCGCCCTTGAGTTCCAGCAGATCGCCCTGCAGCAGCAGGCGCGGCAGGTTCCAGGCCGGTATGCGGCGGCTGGCGACCCACCAGGTGACCTGCTGCGGCGCCACGGCGAACAACCGGTCGAGGCAGGCATCGAGCTCATCGTCAGCCTGTCGCGGGTAGTCGTCGATAAAGATCCACAAACGCCCCGCACGCTCATGCAGCCGATCGATCAGCCCCGCTTCACCGCCATCGTCGAACGGTAACTGCATGGCTGCGGCCAGTCGCTTGCACAGCTGCGTCGGTGTCAGGCTGCGGCCACCGAGATCGAGCCATACACGCTCGACGGCGGCTGGTGTGTGGCGTGCGCACTGGCCGAGCAGTACGCTCTTGCCGGTACCAGCAGGCGCGCACAGCAAGCGCAGTCGCGACTCGCTGGCGAGCAGGCGCTGCAGCAGGGCTGGGCGGGAAACCACACAGGGCGGCAATCGCGGTAGATTGGCAGGTTGCACCTGCAACGCACTTGGACGGGCGATGGCAAGGGTAGGCATGGCAGCGGTTCTCTCTGCTTGTCATTGTTGAACCACCAGACGATGGTACCCCGCTTACCGCGTGCGACCACCCCTTGGCGCTTATGGCGCGAGATTCACGTGAGAGAGGCGCACAGAAAAAAGCCGGCGACGCACAAGGCGACACCGGCTTGCTTCGAGTTGCTTAGTGGTCAGCGCACGCCGGCGTTACGCAGCGCTGCAGGGGTGAAGTCCTTGGCCGAGGCCTGGGTGCCGTACTGGATCGACATCTTCTCCTCGTTGGCCATGCCGACGGCGACGTAGCGACCGGCGATGACGTCGTACAGCGCTTCCAGGGCGTAGACCGGGATCTTCTGCGCGTAGTGCTGCAGCAGCATGGCCTCGCCGACACGCCAGAGCTGGCCGCGACCGTCATAGTGCTCGGACAGGGCGATCTGCCAGGAGTCCTCGTCGACATAGAAGCGGCGCTTGGCGTAGATGTTGCGCTCACCGGACTTCAGCGTCGCCTCCACTTCCCACACACGGTGCAGCTCGTAGCGGGTCAGGTCCTGGTTGATGTGCCCGGCCTTGAGGATGTCGGCGTACTTCACGCTCGGCAGCGCCAGGCGGTAGTTGTTGTAGGGAATGAACAGCTCGCGCTTGCCCACCAGCTTCCAGTCGTAGCGATCCGGGGCGCCATTGAACATGTCGAAGTTGTCCGAGGTACGCAGACCGTCCGACGCAGTGCCCGGGCCGTCATAGGCCACCTGCGGCGCACGCCGTACGCGACGCTGACCAGCGTTGTACAGCCAGGCCATGCGCGGCTCGGCCACCTGGTCGAGCGAGTCGTGCACCAGCAGCACGTTACCGGCCAGACGCGCCGGAGCGGTGACCCGCTGCTTGAAGAACAGCAGCGCGTTTTCCGCCTTGCTCGGATCGATATCGGGGATGTTGTCCGGGAAGGCCACTTCGTCCTCGAAGTTCACCAGGGTGTAGGCGCCGTTGGTCTGCGGCGAGGCCTGCACGATGCTGCGCTTGAGGTTG
Organism: Pseudomonas sp. GW6; assembly: GCA_048065775.1. Lineage (GTDB taxonomy): Bacteria > Pseudomonadota > Gammaproteobacteria > Pseudomonadales > Pseudomonadaceae > Aquipseudomonas. The sequence continues at coordinate 8,874 of JBLUOL010000125.1, read as the reverse complement.
CCACCGCGGTAACGGGTGATGTGGTTCCACACCACCTCCAGGCCGTTCTGCGGAATCGGGAAGGCGTAATAGCGGCTGTCGGTGAAGCCGGTCAGGCCGTTGCCGCCATCACGCAGGCCGGTCTTCAGCGCGCTGGTTTTGGCCGCAGCGTTGATCGCATCCGGTACCGCCGTACTGCGGTGCGTCGGGTACACCGGCATGCGATAGCTTTCCGGATAGCGCGCGAACATCGCCAGTTGCCCGGCCGACAACTGGTCGCGGTACTGCTCCAGGTTCTGCGCGGTGATGGTGAACAGCGGCTGCTCACCGGCGAAGGGGTCACTGAGAAAACCGCGTGCATCGACCTGCCCGGCATTGCTGGCCAGGCCGCCCGTCCAGGCGGGGATGGTGCCAGCTGCGTTGCCGGCCATCTCGCCGCCCAGCGGGGTCAAACTGGTACCGAGCTTGGCTGCTTCCTGCTCGCTGACCGCGGCCAGAACACCGCTGGCCAGCAGGCTCAGGGACAGCGCGCCGAGCATCTTCAGGGTTGTATTCATCTGCATTCCTCAACTGATCCTGTTGGCCTAGAAGCTCACGCCGAAGCTGAGCGCCAGGAAGTCGCGGTCGACCGCGGTGTTGTACTCGCCACCGAAGAAGTCGGTGTACGAGAGGCTGGCTGTATAGGTGTTGCGGTAGTCGGCATCGACCCCGAAACTCACCGCCTTGGCACCCTCGTTGAACAGGCCGTTGGGGCCATAGCCGTCGACGTCATGCGACCAGGAGACGTTCGGCCGCAGGTTCACCCCGGCGAACACGTTGCTGTACTCCCAGATGCCACGCACCCGGTAGCCCCAGGAAGTGCTGGTGACGAAGCCGTGAGTGTCGCCACGGAATCCGTAGGCACCGAACAGCGAATCGCGGCCGTAGCGCAGGTCTTCACGGCTCTCCAGCCCACCGACATGGGCCATGCCGATTTCGCCCACCAGGGTGAAGCGCCCGGCGCCCATCACCTGATCGAAGAAATGGGTCAAGGTGGTCTGCACCTGGGTGACTTCCTTGCGCCGGTAGCCGACGTTGTCCTGACCGGGGCCGGCCACGACAGGGGCAGTTGCTCCATTGGTGATGGGGTTGAGCAGGCTCAGGGTCATGTCGGTGGTGTTGATCTGCAGCGGCAGGTTCGGCCGGTAGCTGACCTCGCCGGCCCAGGCGGTGCCAGTAGGCAAGGTGGTGGAGAAGCTCAGTCCGTAGAGACGGATGTCCTCGGGGTATTCCAGGTAGTAGCGGCCATTGCCGAGCATTACGCTCTGCGCCAGGCCGGCGCCGCTGCCGGGTACGATGCCATTGGCGGTGCCGATGATCCCCGGCAGCGCATTCAAGGTCGCCTGCCCGGCGTTCTGCGTGCTGACGATGGGCGTGCGGCTGTGGTAGTTCATGAAGTAAGCGCCGTACTCGGTCTCGTCACCGAGCCAGCGCAGGGCCAGGCCCCACTGGCCGCTATCACGCGCATCACGATCACCGGCACGCGGCAGGATCACCCCTTCGCTGTCGACGCGGAAGCCCTGCCCGAACGCGGCGGCAATCGGCTGCAACGGCGCGATGGCCGGCGAGCCGATGTGGTAGCCGTTGTCGCAGCCATCGGCGGCCACATCGGCGGTGGAGAAGAAGGTGCCGCAGTTGTCGAGGATGGTTTGGTCCCACTCCAACTGATAGAAGGCCTCCATGCTCAGGCGGTCGGTGAGGCTCTGCGACAGGTAGAGCATGTTCACCGGGATCAGGCCTTCCTTGATCTCCGCGCCGGGGCGGCGGAAGGCGGCCACGTCGATCGGGTTGATGGCGTTGATGCTGTTGCCGATGAAAGTGCTCTCGCCCCAGCTCACCACCTGCTTGCCGACCCGCACCGTGCCCGGCAGATCGCCAATGGCGTAGTTGTGGTAGAGGAAGGCATCGAGAATTTCCGCCCCCGAAGACTTGGCGCCCTCCTTGCGATTGCTGTCGTCGATATCCTTGAACAGGCGGCTTTCGTCCTTGAGCTCGAAGTCGTACCAGTACTTGCCGCGCACGAATACGCCGGTATCGCGGTACTTCAGTTCGAGGTCGTGGATGCCCTTGAAGATCTTCGAGAAGGTCTCGCCCTTCTTGAAATTCAAGCGCCCATCGTCACCAGTCTGCGCCTGGCCCTGGCCGCCGTTGTTGGGGCCGATCAGATCGCGATCCGGACTGCGCATCGACCAGCTGGCGCCGACCGACAGCGAGCTGTCGAACTGCCCTTCGATCTCACCGATGTTGAAGTTGACGGCCTGTGCCGGTGCGACAAAACCGACGGCGACGGCCAAAGCCAAGGTGTGCGGCTGGAATAGTCCGGGCCCTGTTGTTCTTGTCATGCGGGTCTCCTGAAGTGGGGTGCAACTGCAGGGAACCCTACGCAGCGACCACACCTCGGATAAGCGCACCAAGGAGGGATTTCATCTGTCGCCCGAAAGGATGAATGGCGCCCTGGCGCGGGCGCAGGCCGCGACACTCAGCGTGCTGAATGACGAGGTATCAGGAAGGTGGGGAACTATTTGTTGGCAGGCCATGCTGCCCAATGCGCCACGGCTCTGAACTGTAGGAGCGGCGCCCCGCCGCGAACAGGGGCCGCGAAGCCAGGACAGCTCCGCCACCAGGCTGGGCTGTAACGAAAGCCGCCGGGAGCGCCTAATCCCATCGGCAGAGCCCGGAATCGGGCTCTGCCTGGTCGATCAGTTGCTGCTGGCCGCCAGTTCGCGCAACAGGACCTCGTGGAACAGCACCGGCGCCTCGACCTGCGGCGAATGGCCCAGCTCCGGCCACTCCACGAGTTTTGCCTCGGGAATCGCCTCGGCGGTCTTGCGGCCCAGTTCTGGGTAGTTACCAAGGCGCTGCGCGATTTCTTCCGGCGCGCGGTTGGCGCCTGGGGCGGTGCGATCCTTGCCACCGATCAGCAACAGGGTCGGTACCTTGATATTGGCGAACTCGTGCACCACAGGCTGAGTGAACAGCATCTCCGCCGTCTGCGCCTGGTTCCAGGCGACGATCTCTTTGTCAGGGCCGCTATACATGCCGTTGAGCATGTCGACCCAGCGGTCGTACTCGGGCTTCCACACACCGTTGTAGTAGAACTTCAGCTGGTAGTTCTTGATGCCGTCATAGGAGGTCTTCAACTCGCCCTGATAGAGCTGGTCGACCGTCACGTAGGGAACACCCTCCGCCTGCCAGTCCTCCAGACCGATAGGGTTGACCAGCACCAGCTTCTCGACGCGCAGGGCATGGTTCAGGGTATAGCGCGCGGCCAGCATGCCGCCCATGGAATGACCGATCATTGTGGCCTTCTCCACCCCCAACGACTCGAGCAGTGCGTCAGTATTGCTGGCCAGTTGGCCGAAGCTGAACTGATAGCCACGCGGTTTGCTTGAGCTGCAAAAACCGATCTGATCCGGTGCGATCACGCGGTAGCCGGCATCGCTCAGCGCCTTGATGGTCGCCTCCCAGGTAGCGCCGCAGAAATTCTTACCATGCAGCAGCACAGCTGTGCGGCCATTGGCCTGGCCGGTTGGCTTCACGTCCATGTAGCCCATCGACAGATCCTGCTGCTGCGAACTGAATTCGAAGCGCTGGATCGGGTGGGGATACTCGAAACCTTCCAGCTGCGGGCCATAACCAGCCTGCGGCGAGGCCTGGAGCACAGAGAGGGGAAGGAGGCTGGCGGAAAGTGTCGCGATAAGCAGGGTTTTCGTCACGGGCGCATTCCTCTGACTGAGTCGCTACTGCATGCCTGCCACGGCCAAGCTCAGGCGTAAAAAGGCTGTCGACTATAGCAACCACTCTCCGCTACCAAGGCGGCAAAACTTTTCTGGATGTGAACGAAACGCCTGAGATAGAGCCTTCAGGATATCGACATGGATTACCGCCAGCGATCCAGCAGATTCACCGCCAGCCGGTCCAGCCAGCCCCACAGGCGCTGTTGCGCGCGGCGCCACCAGGGGCGCTGGTGCCAATCATCGAGGGTGATCTCGCGGCTGACGCCGAAGTCCTCGATGAAGCTGGCCGTCACTGCCCGGGTGAAATCCGGGTCCAGCGCCTCGACATTGGCGTCGAGGTTGAAGCGCAGGTTCCAGTGGTCGAAGTTGCACGAGCCGACGCTGACCCAGTCGTCCACCAGCACCATCTTCAGGTGCAGGAAGCGTGGCTGGTATTCGAAGATGCGCACCCCGGCCCTGAGCAACTTGGGGTAGTAGCGCTGCCCGGCAAAACGCACCGGCGGGTGATCGGTGTTGCGCCCGGCCAGCAGCAGGCGCACCTCGACACCGCGCGCTGCGGCGCGGCGCAGGGCGCGGCGGATTTTCCAGGTCGGCAGGAAGTAAGGTGTGGCCAGCCAGACGCGCTGCTTGGCGCCCTTCAGTGCGCGCAACAGCGACAGCAGAATGTCGCGGTGCTGCGCAGCATCGGCATAGGCCACGCGCCCCAGACCAACGCCGGCCGGCGGGCATTCAGGCAGGCTCAGCGGTATCGGCTGATAACTCGGGCGCCAGGAAAAGCGCGCCAGCCACAGTTGCTCGAACAGCTGCTGCCAGTCGCCCACCAGCGGCCCTTCGATTTCCACCATGGCTTCGTGCCAGGGACTCCGAGGCTCGTCTGGCAGCCAGAACTCATCGGTGGAGCCAGTGCCGCCAACATAGGCCAGGCGCTGGTCCACCAGCAGCAGCTTGCGGTGATCGCGATGAAAGTTGCGGATACCCCGCCGCCAGCGCACCGGGTTGTACCAGCGCAGCTGCACACCGGCGGTCTGCATGCGCTCACGTAATGCGATGCCCAGGCCTGCCGCACCGTAGGCATCGAACAGACCACGTACCCTCACCCCACGCTCAGCCGCTCGGCACAGCGCCTCGACCAGACGCTCGCTGCAACTGCCGTCCTCGATCAGGTAAAGCTCGATTTCTACCTGCTGCTGGGCGCCCTCGATGGCTGCCAGCATACGCGGGAAAAATACCGACCCGTCCAGCAGCAATTCGAAGCGATTGCCGCCTCGCCAGGGGAAGATGCTGCCGCGCGCATGCACGCTCAACGCGCCGTAAAGATCAGCACGGCGCCCACCGGCACCGACAGGCTGATGGCCGGCAGTTCGGCGATTTTACGCAGCGCTTCGATGCCGCTGGCCAGGGCGAAATCTTCGGCGTGCAGCACCAGCGGCGCCAGGGTCACCACCTGGAAGCGGCGATCATCCAGCCGCGTCACCAACAGTTCGCTATGCAGCTCGCGCGTGCGCTCGTTGAGGGTCAGTTGCAGGGGCAAGCGCAATTCCAGCTGCGCCCCGGGTGCCAGGTCGGTGAGTTGCGGCAGGTTGACCTGCGCGCTGATGCGCGCCTCGGGCAGACGCGAAGTGTCGAACAGCATGGCGCGCAGGCGCTCGTCACGCAGCGGGATACCGGTGCTCAGCGAGTCAAGATCCACGCGCAGGCGCGCGCGACCATCGGCCGCGATCTGCCCGTGCAGGGTAAGAAAGCGATGCACCTCCGACTGACTGCCGGAATGGGTGGAGATGAACGACAGCCGCGAGGACTCGTTGTCCAGGTACCAGTCGGCGTGAACGGGCAAGGCAGCGGCAAGCAACAGGGCGAGAAGCGAACGGCGCATGAGAACTCGAAAACGGCATGACCAGGCGGCAACGATAGTCGCCAGCGCGAGCCTTGCAAAGCCCGGCGCCCACAGCACCGTAGAGCGGGTGCAACCCGCCGCTTCCAAGGTGGCGGGTTTCACCCGCCCTACTTGCTCGGCAACAACTGACAACCCTGCCGCTCGCCCAGCCAGACCGCGCTGTGAGTACGGCCCAGCCCGGTGGCGGTAACGCGCTTGGCGCTGTCGTCATCGAGCAGGCTGCTGATCGGCACGTACTGCTTCACATAGCCTTCACAGTAAGCCGCCGGGTTGCCGCTGACGTAGCGACAGGAGCAGTACTCCTTGGCCGTGTAGGCGCCGATGATGTCGGGGAAGGCGGCCAGATGGGCGCGATTAGGCCAGGCCCAGGCCAGCAGCAGGACCATCAGCAGCGCCAGCGCGCTGCGGATCGGATGGCGACGGATCATGGCTGCACCTCTTCGGCGAAGGCCGCACGCACGCGTTTGAGCAGCTCGTTGTGGTTGAAGCTGCCGTCGCGGTCATCGGCGTAACGCACCACCAGCAGGTTGTCTTGTGGCATCACGTACAGCCCCTGCCCCCAATGCCCGAGCGCGGCGATGGTATCGGCCGGTGCATCCGGCCAGGGCCGCGTGCTGCCTGGCAGTTCGGCGTTGAGCCACCAATGCCCGCCTGGCACGGCATCCCCCGGCTTGGCCAACTGCGGCTGGTAGTCAGCGAAAGGCGTGGATACGAAATCGACCCAGGCAGCCGGCAGCAACTGGCGCTCGCCCCAGCGACCGCCGCGCTGCATCAGCAGGCCGACACGGGCCAGGTCGCGCGCGCTCAGGTAGGCATAGGACGACGCAACGAAGGTGCCGCTGGCATCGCGCTCCCAGGTCGCTCTGGTGATGCCCAGCGGCTCGAACAACGCTGTCCAGGGATAGTCAGCGTAAGCCTGCTCGCCGACCATGCCACGCAACGCGGCGGCCAGCACGTTGCTGTCGCCACTGGAATAACGAAAGCGCGTGCCCGGCGCGGCGTCCGCCGCATGCGCAGCGGTGAAGGCCGCCATGTCGGTGCGGCCGCGGGTGTAGAGCATGGCCACCACCGAGGATTTCAGCGGCGCATACTCGTAGTCCTCTTCCCAGGCCAGGCCCGAGGCCCAGTTGAGCAAGTGACCGATCTTGATCTGCGGGTGCTCGGCCATCGCCGGGTAGTACTGCGCGGCCGGTGCATCGAGCTTGAAGCGCCCCTCGCCGTAAGCGACGCCGAGGGTGGTAGCGAGCAGGCTCTTGGCCATCGACCAGGTCAGGTGCGCGGTCCGCGCCGTGGTCGGTTCGGCGTAGCGCTCGTAAACGATCTGCCCGTCGCGTATCACCAGCAGCGCATCGGTACGCACGCCCGTGCGTTCGACGTCATCGCGTTCCGGGAAGGCGTACTGTTCGAGCTCGGCCAGCGCGGTGCTCTCGACACGGGGTTGACTCTGCCAGTCGGGTTGCGGCCAGTTTTCCGCCAAGGCGGTACTGGCAGCCAGGCTGAAACCGAGCGCCAGGCTCAGTCGACGAAGCAAGGAGATGGACATGGGCGGCCTCGATCAGAAATCGTGGCGCACCCTAGCATGGCCATGATGACGGCTTGAAGCGACGGAACCGCCATCTGCGCCCCTCATTTGGGCAGTTGGTAATCCTCCGGGCCCATCAGGTCGAGACCGCATTCGAGGTTCTCGATCCAGTAGAGAAAGGCGCTGATCATTTCCGGGCCGACGAAGGGCCGGCCGTGCTGCGGCACGATCATTTCCACATCCATCTGCCGCACCATCGCCGCCCACAGGCGACAGGCCTTGTTGCCGGCCATATAGCGGCGGTGGAAGCCTTCCATATTCGGCACGTGGTTGACGAAGTCGCGCACCGGCGAAGCGTCGTCGACCAGCGAAGCGCCCATGTCACCGGAGAAAAGGATCTTGCTCACCGGGTCATAGACCTGGAAGTTTCCCACCGAGTGCAGGAAGTGCGCCGGCACGGCCTTGAGCGAGCATTTGCCGAGCGGGATGCTCTGGCCACGATCCGGCAACGCGATGATGCGATCGAAGGTGTTGATGCCACGGCTCAACACCAGGTAGTTGGCGGTCAGGTGCGGCAGAAAACGCGCCCACAGCTTGGAGCAGATCACCCGCGCACGGGTGTGCAGCAGCCACTTGTCGAGCGAGGCGATGATGTCCGGGTCCTGGTGCGAGGCGAAGATGTAGGTCAGGTCCTGCACCGGAATGTGCTTGGACAGTTCCAGCGACAGCGGCGTATAGGTCAGATCACCGCCCGGATCGAGCAGCAGGTACTGCTCGTTGTCGGTGATCAGAAACTGGTTGGATTGCACGCCTTCGCCGCTGACCAGGTCATCGAACATCAGGCATTGGTGGCTGCCGTTATCGAACAGCACGATGGGCTCGCGGCGCATGGAAACCTCGTAGAAGAAACGCGAGGCAACCTTAGGCGCACGACCGCAGGACGGTACTGATATGGATCAACGGCCGGCGACAATCCGCCGCGCTTTCTCCAGACGCTTGCTGCGCGCCGCCTCGGCGATGCGCAGCAAGCCCTTGTCGCGCTGCCACAGCTCGGCCCAATGCGCAGGACCGCCGGCAAAGGCCACCTTCAGCTCATCGGCCAACGCCTGCTGCTCGGCGAACAACCCGGCCAGCAGCAGATGGGTGGTGGGCGCATCGGGCGCCTGCCGCGCGACCTCGGCACAACCGGCCAGCAGCGCCTGCAGGCGCAATAGCAGCGTTTCAGGCCAGGCACAATCGCGCCCCACGCCAAACTGCCAGGCGACAACAGCGGTAAGTACGTGCACGTCTTCCAGGGTGCGGAAGGGTTTGACGTAGTCGTCCCAGCCGTCGCCGGCCAGGCGCTCGCCGTGGGCCTGTTCCAGGTGCAGTCGCGCATGGCCGATATCCGGCATCAACGGCAGGGCCGGCAGCGGCTCGATACGTACACCTGGCGCGCCCTGGCGTACCACGCCCAGAGCCAGACGCGGCGCCTGCCCCTCGTCCTCCTCACGCGCCGCCACCAGCAGCCAGTCGGCACATTCGGCAGCGGTGACGAAATCCTTGCGCCCCGTGATCTGCAGGCCGTCGATACGTGTGTTCATGTCCGCCGGGCGGGTGCTGCGGCTCTCTCTAATACACAACTCACGCTGCCGACGATCGCATAAGAGTAGATCTCGCTGGTCGCCGTATCAATAAAAAAAAAAAGGGGGGGGGGGGGGGGG
>JBLUOL010000124.1:0-14344 GCA_048065775.1 Pseudomonas sp. GW6 | reverse complement strand
CGGCGCGGCTCGCGGGAAAGGCCAGCGGCTCGCGGGTGATGTCCGGCACCGGTGCGCCGTCGTCCTGCTCGCGGGCCATCAGCCCTTCGCCTGCGAGAAAATCCAACACCCGAGGACAGGGCTTGGGCTCGTCGGCGAGCGTGGTATCCGGCGCCGGATACTCGCCCTCGGCCAGCAAGGTGAAATCCAGCAGACGGTGGGTGTAATCGAACGTCGGACCGAGCAACTGACCACCGGGCAGATCCTTGAAGGTCGCGGAGATACGCCGCTCCAGCTGCATCTGCGTGGTGTCCAGCGGCTCGCTGGCGCCAAAACGCGGCAGCGTGGTGCGGTAGGCGCGCAAGAGGAAGATGGCCTCCATCAGATCACCGGCCGCCTGCTTGATCGCCAGCGCGGCCAGCTCCTCGTCGTACAGCGAGCCTTCGCTCATGACCCGGGCCACGGCCAGCGGCAGTTGCTGGCGGATCTGTTCAACGCCCAGTTCAGCGATCGTGGTATCGCCACGGCGACGACTGGCCAGCAGTTGATGGGCATTGTCGATGGCGCGTTCGCCACCCTTGACGGCGACATACATCAGGCAGCCTCCTCGGTTTCGATCAGCACGCGGGTGCTGCGCGGCAGGCCGATGACTTCGCCGCCTGCGGCAAAGAAGCAATCCAGCCCACGGGGAAAGGCGCTGCGCGCCTGACGCTGCTGCCAGAACGAGGCCGGCAGCGGCAGGTTGACGCCGCGCACGTCCTTGATGCCCGGCCCACGCCAGCGCAGGGTTGGACCGGCGTGCAGATCGTCGAGCTGGATCAGCAGCGTGCAGGACTGGTCCGGGTAGCGTTCGCTGCCATTGTCGAAGTCCGACAGATCGCTCAACTCGCCCTCGTCAAGAAGAGCGAACAGAGCGATCTCGCGCTCGGCGACGATCGGGCAGCCGCAGTGGAACGCCAGGTTGGCGCGAATCAGCGGCGTGTCGAAACGCGGCGCCAGCCACAGAGGCGTATCGCTGTCGAGGAAGGCCAGACACAAGCCATAGGTAGCCGGGGCCAGATCGCCCAGGGCATGGGCACGGTCCATGGCGCGTGGCAGCCCCGGTTCGGCCAGGGCTCCGAGGGCGGCGCGGAAGCTGACCTGGGCGTCCAGCACCGGGTCGTCAAAAGCCGGTTGCAGCCAGTGCGAGCTGTGCGGCGTAGTCATCAGTCCTCTCCTCTGACCAGGGTGAAAAATTCCACCTGAGTGGTGGCGGTACGGGCGGCCCGGTTCAGGCGCTGTTCGCGCTGCTCGCGGGCCAGGGGTTCGATCAGGTCATCCAACCAGCGCGCCTGGTCGTTGCCCTGCAGGTGCGCGTCGGCCAGGGCGGCCAGCTCGGCGCGGCGCTTGTCACGGCCTGCCAGATAGCTGTAACCGGTTCGGCCGTCGGCAAGACGCACTACACAGCGGGTCACGGTCATCTCGCCGAGGTTGAAGGCGCTACCGGTGCCGCCCATGCGCCCGCGCACCAGGGTCATGCCCACCTCGGGGGAGCGGATCAGTTGGTAGGCGCTGTCTTTCAGCGCCGCCTCATGGCTATCGAGAGCGCTGCCGGCGCGGGCCAGGACGCCCATCCAGCGCTGACGCGCGGCGATGTTCGGATCGGTTTCGTTCATGCGGGTCTCCATCAGGTCGCTACCTGGTACTGGAAGCGGTCGGCGCGGCTGCTGGACTGCGCCAGCTCCACCGCCCGGCCAGCGGGATCGCGGGACAAAGTGAGTACGCTGAGCAGCGGCGCATGGCGCGGCATCAGCAGGTGCGCAGCCTCCTCGCGACTGGGTAGGCGCGCGCCGATCAGGCTGAAGGTGCGTGTCAGCGGCAGATCGCGCTCGGCCAGGTACTGGCGCAGCGAGCCGCCCTGATAGTCGGCCAGCAGCGGCGCCAGGCTGATGCAGAAGCGATGACGAATCAGACTCAGCGGCTGGCCGTCGAGCAGGCGCAGGGTGACCAGCTCGAGCAGTTCGCTGCCATCGGGCAGTTGCAGGTGGCGGCACTCCTCGCTGCTGCCGCTGCGACGCAGACGTTCGATCAGCTGCGCCTCGACGCGGTGACCAAGCGCTGACAGCGACTGGCTGAAGGCACTGCCCGCCTCTACCGGATACACCAGCGGCTTGGCTAGCACCTGTGTGCCCTTGCCCTGGCGGCGCAGCAAGCGTCCTTCGAGCACCAGCTCGTCGACAGCGCGGCGCAGGGTGTGACGGTTGACGGAAAAGCGCGCGGCCAGTTGCATCTCGCCCGGCAGGTAATCGCCCGGGCTCATGTGCTGCACGTCTTCGCGCAACACGGCGGCCAGTTCGCGGTACAGCGGCTCGTTTTGTCTAGACAAGTTCATTGTTTGAAAAGGGCGCACACAGGCGCCCTTCCTCTCCTTCAGATAAAGAGCTTGCGCAGGCGTTGGGACAGGATGTCGATGGCGCTCACCACCAGGATGATCACGATCAGCAGCGCGCAGGTCTGGGCGAACTGGAAGCCGCGTATGGCCTCCCAGAGGATTACGCCGATACCACCGGCGCCGACCATGCCGACCACCGTGGCCGAACGCACGTTGGACTCGAAGCGGTATAGCGAATAGGAAATCCACAGCGGCAGCACTTGCGGGATGACGCCGAAGATCACCTCCTGCAGGGCACTGGCGCCGGTGGCGCGCACGCCTTCGACAGGGCCCGGATCGATGGCCTCGACCGCCTCGGCGAACAGCTTGGCCAGCACGCCGGTGGTGCTGATGAATAGCGCCAGCACGCCAGCGAAGGGGCCGAGCCCAACCGCGACGACGAAGAGCATGGCGAAGACCATTTCGTTGATCGAACGGCAGGCATCCATCACCCGGCGTACCGGCTGGTACACCCACCAGGGCACGATGTTCTCGGAACAAAGGATGCCCAGCGGAATGGCGCAGACGATGGCCAGCACCGTGCCCCAAAGAGCGATCTGTACGGTGACGACCATCTCCTTGAGGTAATGCTGCCAATTGCTGAAATCCGGCGGGAAGAAGTCGGCGGCGAAGGTAGCCATGTTGCCGGCATCGCGCACCAGCGCCAGCGGGTTCATTTCCGCACCCTGCCAGGACCAGGCGAGTACGGCGAAGAACAGGCCCCAGCCGATCAATTGCAGCCAGCTGCGCTTGGCTTCGGTTGCCGGGGTGGCGGTGGTCAGTGTGGTCATGGGTAACTCTCGTTCCTGTGGGATGCGCTTCAGCGACGAGCTGTTCAAGAACCGCCCCACTTTCGCGGGGCGGCTCCGAGGCTCAGCCAGCGCTGCCGCTGTTTTGCTTCTCACGCTCGGCCATACGCTGCTCCAGCTTGGCCAACTCGGCATCAAGCGCCTTGAGCTGGGCCTGCTGGTCGGCGTCCTTGAGCGTGGCGTTGCTGGCCACTTCGCTGCGCTTCTTGAACAGCTCGAGCTGACGAATCGGCAGCAACTGGTCGTTGTCGGAAGCCTTGAACTGGCCCCACTGCAGGCCTTCGAGCACCTTCTTCTCCTCCGGCTTGGCGCCGTAGGTCATGAAGAAGTTGCGCAGCTTGTCGCGGGTTTCCTGCGGCAGGTTCTTGCGCCAGACGATCGGGTCGGAAGGGATCAGCGGCGAAGTCCAGATCACCTTGAGCTGCGCCGCCTTGTCCGGCGCGGTCACTTCCAGGCGTTCCATGCCTTCGCTGTTGAAGGTGCCGACATCGACCTGCTTGTTGGCCACCGACAGCGCGTTGACCTCATGGCTGCCATTGAGCGAGCGCTTGAAGACCTTGCCGGCGTCGACGTTGTTCTGGGCGAACACGTAATAGCCCGGTACCAGGTAGCCGGAGGTGGAGTTGGGGTCGCCGTTGGCGAAGGTCAGGCTCTTGGCGTTCTTGAGCATGTCCTCGACCGAGTTGATCGAGCTGTCCTTGTGCGCCACCAGCAGGCTGTAGTAACCCTGCGCGCCGTTGGCCGCCACGGTCTGGGCGAAGATCTCACCACCGGCGCGATCAACCGCCTCCATCGCCGACTTGTTGCCATACCAGGCCACATCGACCTTGTCGAAGCGCATGCCCTGGATGATCCCGGCGTAGTCAGGCGCGAAGAAGGCGTTGATCTTTACCCCGGTCTGCTTGCTCATGTCGGCCAAGAAGGGATCCCACATGGCCTTGAGGTTCTGCGAAGACTCGGTGGAAATGATGCCGAAGTTGAGTTCCTCGGCGGCCTGGACCGAGCCCAGCAGGGAACCGGTGACGAGCGCGGAAGCAGCCAGCACCTGGCCGATGCGTTTGAACATGGAGCACACTCCTGTTGCTAGTTGGCGTTGTTGTTTCGAATGAGAGGGCTGAGATCAGGCCTTGGCCAGTGTCAGCGGACGCTCCACAGCCCTTGGGCGCTGCCCTTGCGGCAGCAGCAGGCTGATATCGAGATCGCCGCCGTAGAGGTCATTGAGGAAATCGGGGTTGAAGCCCGCGGTCGGGCCGTCGAAATGAATTCGCCCACCCTTGAGCGCCACGGCGCGCTGGCAATAGCGCACCGCGTAATCGACCTGATGCAGGGTCACCACCACCGTCTTGCCGTCGCGACGGTTGATGTCGGCAAGGATCTCCATCACCTTGCGCGCCGACTCCGGGTCGAGCGAGGCGATGGGCTCGTCGGCGAGAATCACCTCGGCCTGCTGGCACAGCGCACGGGCGATGGCCACGCGCTGCTGCTGGCCACCGGACAGGGTCGAGGCACGCTGCGCGGCGAACTCGGCCAGCCCTACCCGCTCCAACGCCTGCAGCGCACGCTGCTTCTCTTCGGGCTTGAACAGGCTGAGGCTGCCACGCCAACGCGGCATGCGCCCCAGGCCGCCGAGCAGCACGTTCTGCAGCACGCTGAGACGGCCGACCAGATTGAACTGCTGAAAGATGTAGCCGATATCGGCGCGCTGGCGGCGCACATCGCCATTCAGGCGCCCGTCGCTCTGCACCTGACGCCCAAGCACTTCGATGCTACCGGCGTCACCGCGCGCCAGGCCGGCCAGATGCCGCAGCAGGGTCGACTTGCCCGAGCCCGAGGCGCCGATCAGCGCCACCATCTCGCCCGGCTGCACGGATAGCGCCAGATCGAACAGCGCCTGCTTGCGGCCGAAACTTTTATTCAGACGATCGACTCGAATAGCTACGCTCATGTGCTGGCCCTCTACTATCATTTCGATAAGAAGGCCGCTAGCCGGCGCCTTCTGGTGTAGACCAAGGTAGGCGCACGCTGTGTCAGACCCGTGAACCGGGGATGACGATTGAGTGAATGAAACTTGAAACTTTTATGTTCGAGCGAAGCAACAGGATGAGTTCTGCCGAGTACCACGCATTTCAGACAATCGGTGCTGGCATAAAGCCGCCACCTGAATCACAATGTGACACGTATTTGGCGTCAAGGAACTGTTCATCTGACCTTATGGTCATACGACGCAGAACGCGGTACCGGTTGAACGGCTAGTGCGAAACACTGTCAAACCGGTGACAATCTCGACACTGACTACCAGTATCGCTCCCTGAACTAACCGGTAATGTATGCGCCCTATGAAACAGGCTATTTATTCCAGCCGCACGGCTGACAAGTTTGTCGTTCGCTTGCCAGATGGCATGCGTGAGCGTATCGCTGACGTAGCACGCAACCATCACCGCAGCATGAATTCGGAAATCATCGCCCGCCTGGAGCAAAGTATGCTTCAGGAAGGTGCGCTGGATGACGATCTCAGTCTGCGTCTCGACAGCCCCGAACTGAGCCTCCATGAGCGTGAATTGCTGCAGCGCTTTCGTCAGTTGTCGCGCCGCCAGCAGAATGCACTGGTCGCTCTGATTGCCCACGACGTGGAAATGGCCGCCGAAGAAGCCTGAAGCGAGCCCATAAAAAAACCGGCCTTGAGCCGGTTTTTTATTGCCTGCCATTCCTGACGGCGGTCATGACATCCCTTGCTCAGCCAACGAAGCTGAGCAGGACCCCCGCCGCCACGGCCGAGCCGATCACCCCAGCCACGTTCGGGCCCATGGCATGCATCAGCAGGAAGTTCTGTGGGTTGGCCTCCAGGCCGACCTTGTTCGATACCCGAGCCGCCATCGGCACTGCCGACACACCCGCCGAGCCGATCAACGGATTGACCTTGTTGCTGCTGAACACATTCATCAGCTTGGCCATCAATACACCGGCCGCCGTACCCGCGCAAAACGCCACCATGCCCAGCATCAGAATGCCCAGGGTCTTGAGCTGCAGGAAGGCCTCGGCCGACAGCTTCGAGCCCACGGTCAGACCGAGGAAGATGGTGACGATATTGATCAGTGCATTGCGCGAGGTATCAGCCAGACGCTCGACCACCCCAGCCTCACGCAGCAGGTTGCCGAGGGCGAACATACCGATCAGCGGCGCGGCGTCAGGCAGCAGCATCCCGATCAGAATGCATAGCACGATGGGGAAAATGATTTTCTCGGTCTGCCCCACCGGACGCAGCTGCTGCATGACGATGGCGCGCTCTTCCTTGGTGGTCAGGGCGCGCATGATCGGCGGCTGAATCAAGGGCACCAACGCCATGTAGGCATAGGCCGCAACTGCAATAGGACCAAGTAGATGCGGCGCCAGCTTGGAGGTCACGAAGATCGAGGTCGGGCCGTCAGCACCGCCAATGATGGCGATGGAGGCAGCCTCCTTGAGGGTGAACTCCATACCGGGAATACCCAACGCAGTCAGTGCCAAGGCGCCGAGCAGCGTACCGAAAATACCGAACTGCGCAGCAGCACCCAACAGTAGTGTTTTGGGGTTGGCCAGCATCGGACCGAAATCGGTCATGGCGCCGACGCCGAGGAAGATCAGCAACGGGAAGATGCTGGTCGGCAGCCCCACTTCATAGATCAGGTGCAGAAAACCCGCCCCCTCCGCCATGTTGGCCACCGGAATGTTCGACATCAGCCCGCCGAAGCCGATAGGAATCAACAGCAAAGGCTCGAAGCCTTTCTTGATCGCCAGGTAGATCAGCAGTATGCACACCGCGATCATGAACGCCTGACCGGGTTCCAGGTGATACAGGCCGGTGCTCTGCCAGAGCTTGAGCAGCTTTTCCATTATGCGCCCCTCAGCCGATGGTCAGCAGGCTAGCGCCCACTACCACGGTATCGCCGACCTTGACGTTGACGGCACCGACAGTACCGGCCTTGAAGGCGCGAATCTCGGTTTCCATCTTCATCGCCTCAAGAATGATCACCAACTCGCCTTCCTCCACGGCCTGGCCTGGCTGCACCAGCACCTTGAAGATATTGCCAGCCAGCGGTGCCGCCTGCGGCTCGCCGCCATCCACTGCGGCCGGAGTAGCCGCCGGCGCAGCGCTCGCCGCACCACCGACGGGCTTGATTCCCTCGATATCGCCGCCGTCGCTCACCTGCACGACAAACGACTTGCCATTGACCTCGACGGTGTAGACCTCAGGCTTGCCAGCCTCGCGAGCCGGCATTTCCTTAACAGTCGGAGCGGGTTCGAAGGCCGCCGGATTGCCGCGGTTCTCCAGGAATTTCAAGCCGATCTGCGGGAATAGCGCGTAGGTCAGGACGTCGTCGATTTCGTCGGCGGCCAACTTGATGCCTTTCTCCTGAGCGATGCCCTTGAGTTCGGCGGTCAGCTTGTCCATCTCGGCTTCGAGCAGGTCGGCCGGGCGGCAGGTAATGGCCTCGGCGCCATCGAGCACACGGGCCTGCAGCTCGGCGTTGAAGGGAGCAGGGGCTGCGCCATACTCGCCCTTGAGCACACCCGCGGTCTCCTTGGTGATCGATTTGTAGCGCTCCCCCGTGAGCACGTTGATCACTGCCTGGGTACCGACGATCTGCGAAGTCGGCGTCACCAGCGGGATGAAACCCAGGTCTTCGCGCACACGCGGAATCTCGGCCAGTACCTGGTCGAACTTGTCCTGGGCGCCCTGCTCTTTCAGCTGGCTTTCCATGTTGGTGAGCATACCGCCCGGCACCTGGGCGACCAGGATGCGCGAGTCGACGCCCTTGAGGTTGCCCTCGAACTTCGCGTACTTCTTGCGCACCTCGCGAAAGTACGCGGCGATTTCTTCCAGCAGCTCCAGGTTGAGCCCGGTGTCGCGCTCGGTGTTCTGGAACATCGCCACCACCGACTCGGTCGGCGAATGACCGTAGGTCATCGACAGAGAAGAAATTGCGGTGTCGACGTTGTCGATGCCCGCTTCCACCGCCTTCAGGATGGCCACCGACGACAGCCCAGCCGTGGCGTGGCACTGCATATGGATCGGAATGGCCAGGCTGGCCTTCAGACGTGAGACCAGCTCGAACGCCGTGTAAGGCGTAAGAATCCCGGCCATGTCCTTGATCGCCACCGAATCGGCGCCCATGTCTTCGATCTGCTTGGCCAGATCGACCCACATGTCCAGCGTATGCACCGGACTAGTGGTGTAGGAGATGGTGCCCTGAGCATGCTTGCCCTGCTGCTTAACGGCCTTGAGCGCCGTCTCCAGATTGCGAGGATCGTTCATCGCATCGAATACGCGAAACACATCGACGCCGTTGACGGCGGCACGCTCGACGAATTTTTCCACCACGTCATCGGCGTAGTGGCGGTAGCCCAACAGGTTCTGCCCGCGCAACAGCATTTGCTGGCGGGTATTGGGCATGGCCTTCTTAAGTTCGCGGATACGCTCCCAGGGATCTTCGCCGAGATAACGAATGCAGGCATCGAAGGTCGCGCCCCCCCAGGACTCCACCGACCAGAAGCCCACCTGATCGAGCTTGGGCGCGATCGGCAGCATGTCTTCAAGACGAACACGCGTCGCCAGGATCGACTGATGCGCATCACGCAGCACCACATCGGTGATTCCGAGTGCTTGTTTCACGGCAGTCATGCAGGTACTCCCTCTGAACCTGATCAACCGCGGCGTGCGCGGTGCTGGGCAATAGCGGATTGGATGGCGGCCAGTGTTGCTGCGTCCGGCTCATGGCTGGCCGACCTGGCACTAGGGGCTGGAGAAGAAATGGCCGGGCTCGGCGCGGGTGGAGCGAAGGTCGCGATCAGTCGTGACATCAGACGGACCACACCCACCAGCAACACCAGAAAGACAAAGACGAAGCCCATGCCGAACAGCATGAGTTCGACACCCTCGAGCAGCAGTTCACTGGGGGTCATCTTGGCTCCTTTGGCCAGCAGCTCGCGGGCTGCGTTCATTATTGATTAGGAGCGCCCAGCGTCAGCGCCTGGGCAAAGCTGGCGAACCTTAGCGTGAAACGAGCGTTTGAAGCAAACGCCAAAAGGGCCGCAAGGGCTATTTATGTAGTGGTTTATCGGCATCCACTACCAAAGAAGCAGAAAGGCCCTGCGAGGGAAATATCAGGATGCGGAGCGAGCCACGCTTTTAACGGCAGGAGCAAGTCTCAGCAGGGTCTTGAAGTGACGCGTCTCATCGCCGGGGGTACGCCCGAACAGACGCTTGAACTCTCGATTGAACTGCGACGGACTCTCATACCCGACGCGCTGCGCAGCGCTGAGCGCACTCATGTCGTTGCGGATCATCAGCAGGCGCGCCTGATGCAGGCGAATGGCCTTGAGGTACTGCAGCGGCGAGCGGCTGGTCATCGCCTTGAAGTGCACATGGAAGGCCGGAACGCTCATGCTGGCGATCTCAGCCAGCGAAGGCACATCGAGCGACTCCTGATAATCCCGGTGAATCCGCTGCAGGACGCGAGCGATACGACCGAAATGGCTGTTCTGCGCCAGCGTCGCGCGTAGGCCATTGCCCTGCTCACCCTGCAACACGCGAAAGACGATCTCACGCATTATCGATGGGCCGAGCAGGCGCACCTCGTCAGGGTCAGCCAGCGCCTCCAGCAGGCGCAACGTGGCATCACTCAAGTGTGCATCGATCGGGCTGGAATAAAGCGTTGCCGGTTGAGTGGGCTGGGGCTCGTCCCGATCCATGACCAGCTCGGCCACCAACAGCGGCTCGACACGCAGCGCCACACCCAGCATCGGTTCTTCGGCGCTAGCCTCGGTCTCGATGGAAAATGGCAAAGGCAGCGCCAGCACCAGATAGTGCTGCGCGTCGTATACGTACAGGTTGCCGTCGTGCAGCCCGCTCTTGCGCCCCTGGATCACAATCACGATGCTCGGCTCATACAGTGCCGGGGTAACCGGTAGCGAGCGATTGGAGCGCATGAAGGTAACGCCATCGAGTTGCGCCGCGGTGTACCCCTCCTCGGGGGCCAAGCGCAGCATTAGCTCGACCATACGCTGCTTGATGCTCTCAGGACTCATGCTCATGCGCCGTTTTCGACTCGTTATCAATACCCGGACATTGTAGGAAGCATTCAATAGAAACAGGCAATATCGAAAGAGTAACGAGACTTAGCAGCCGGCCGCCCCCTGCCTAGCATGGACTCTCCAGAACGCAATGGAGATCGACATGAGCAAAGTCATCCTCGTCACCGGTGCCAGTAGCGGTATCGGCGAAGCCATCGCCAGACACCTGGCAAGCCTGGGCCATCACGTGGTACTCGGCGCCCGGCGCATCGAGCGCCTGCAGGTGCTGGTAGAAGAACTGCAAGTACAAGGTCAGCACGCCTCCTGCCTCACCCTCGACGTCAGCCAACTGCATGAGATGCAAGCCTTCGTCGAATATGCCGAAGCGCAGCACGGCCCCGTCGACGTGATCATCAACAATGCCGGAGTCATGCCGCTGTCGCCGCTCAACGCCCTGAAGGTGGATGAGTGGAATCGCATGATCGACGTCAACATCCGGGGCGTGCTGCATGGTATTGCCGCGGTACTACCAGGCATGGAAGAGCGCGGGCGCGGCCAGGTCATCAATATCGCCTCCATCGGTGCCCATGCCGTATCGCCGACAGCAGCGGTCTACTGCGCCACCAAATATGCCGTCTGGGCGATTTCCGACGGCCTGCGCCAGGAAAGCGAGCGTATACGCGTCACTACCATCTGCCCCGGCGTGGTCGAGTCCGAACTGGCCGACAGCATCTCCGATGCCAGTGCGCGCGAGGCGATGAAAGCTTTCCGTCGCGTCGCCATCACGCCAGACGCGATCGCCCGCGCCGTGGCCTATGCAGTCGAACAGCCCGATGACGTCGACGTCAGCGAGCTGATCGTGCGCCCAACCGCCAGCCCCCATTGATGGAGAACAACATGTCAGCGAAGAACACCGTCGCAGCAATGCTGATCAGCGGCGCCCTGCTACCCGAAGCGGTAATGGCAGCATCAGAGCCCTCGCATCCTTATGTTGGCATGTGGGTAACGGACGACGGCCATGTCCGCCATGAGCTATTGGCCAACGGCCGTTATGACGAGGCACGCGGGAATCGCGAGAGCGCCTACCAAGGCAACTACCACGTCACCGGCAACCATATCGACTACGTCGACGACACCGGCTTTACCGCCGACGGGGAATTCATCGACGACGTGCTCTATCACGGCGGCATGGTGCTGCGCCGCAAGAGCACTTCAACTGACGAGTAACGCCACCCATCAGCCAAGGAAAAAACCATGAACACGCAAAAAATCATCATCGCACTGCTGCTGAGCGCCTCACTCTGCCTCCCGGCCTGGGCAAACGACAGCACCGCGGCCAATCAGGCCCTGATTCAGAAAGCCTTCGATGATTGGCGCGCCGGCCAGGGCGGTATCTTCCAGTTGCTCGCCGATGACGCCGTCTGGGTCGTGGCCGGTAGCAGCCCGTCCTCCGGGACTTACCGCACGCGTGAGGCGTTCATGGAAGATGCCGTCAAACCCATCACTGACAAACTGGCCACGCCCATCGTACCCACCGTCCGCCAGATCGTGGCGCAAGGGCCTTATGTGGTCGTGCACTGGGATGGCCAGGCGACTACCAAGGACGGCAGCCTCTACGAGAACAGCTATTCCTGGCACATGCAGCTGGAGAATGGCCGGATCACTCGGGTCACGGCCTTTCTCGATACCTGGCGATTGGTCGAGCTGATGAACTGATTACAGCAGGAAGATCGACGCCAGCCCCAGGAAGATGAAGAAACCACCGCTGTCGGTCATGGCGGTGATCATCACGCTGGCCCCCATGGCCGGGTCACGCCCCAGGCGTGCCAGGGTCATGGGGATCAGTACCCCCATCAACGCCGCCAGCAACAGGTTGAGGGTCATGGCCGCGGTCATCACCACGCCCAGCGACCAACTACCGTAAAGCCCATAGGCAACGGCGCCGATCACACCTCCCCAGAGGATGCCGTTGATCAGGGAAACACCCAGCTCCTTGCGTACCAGGCGCTTGGTATTGCCGGTGCTGACCTGATCCAGCGCCATGGCGCGCACGATCATGGTGATGGTCTGGTTGCCCGAGTTGCCGCCGATACCGGCAACGATGGGCATCAGCGCCGCCAGCGCCACCAGCTTCTCGATCGAGCCTTCGAACAGGCCGATCACACGTGACGCCAGGAACGCGGTGACCAGGTTGATCGCCAGCCAGGCCCAACGGTTGCGCACCGACTTCCACACCGAGGCGAAGATGTCTTCCTCCTCGCGCAGACCGGCCATGTTCAGCACTTCGCTTTCACTTTCCTCACGGATCAGGTCGACCATCTCGTCGATGGTCAGACGGCCGATAAGCTTGCCGTTCTTGTCCACCACCGGTGCGGAAATCAGGTCGTAACGCTCGAACGCCTGAGCGGCGTCGTAGCCGTCCTCGTCCGGGTGGAAACTCACCGGATCGTCGGCCATGACCTCGCCGACCTGCTTCTCCGGATCATTGACCAGCAGACGCTTGATCGGCAGCACACCCTTGAGCACGCCGTCGTAATCGACCACGAACAGCTTGTCGGTATGGCCCGGCAGCTCCTTCAGGCGGCGCAGGTAACGCAGAACCACCTCCAGGCTGACGTCTTCGCGGATGGTAACCATCTCGAAGTCCATCAGCGCGCCGACCTGATCCTCTTCGTAGGACAGGGCCGAACGCACACGCTCACGCTGCTGAGCGTCGAGCGACTCCATCAGCTCATGAACGACGTCGCGCGGCAGTTCCGGGGCCAGGTCAGCGAGTTCGTCGGCGTCCATGTCCTTGGCTGCAGCGAGAATCTCATGATCGTCCATGTCGGCGATCAGGGTTTCTCGTACCGCGTCGGAGACTTCCAGCAGGATGTCGCCATCGCGCTCGGCCTTGACCAGTTGCCAGACGGTCAGACGCTCATCGAGCGGCAGGGCTTCGAGGATGTGGGCGATATCCGCAGGGTGCAGATCTTCGAGCTTGCGCTGCAGCTCGACGAGATTCTGACGATGCACCAGGTTCTCGACCCGGTCGTGATGCTGGCCTTCCTGACGGTGAGTCAGGTCTTCGACCAGTTTGTGCCGATGCAGCAGTTCGATCACCTGGGCCAGGCGATCCTGCAAGCTCTCTTGCGGCTTTTTGGCTTCTACTTCTGTCATAGCGCGCTCCACCCCCAGTTGGCGGGCACGCCAAAGGGGATCAATCAGGTCTTACACGATTGTGCGAGGGGAGTATTGAGTAACTACTGGGTAAGTCCATGGTGGTATTCCACAAGCCCCGGCGGGGCTGACGCGGCGAATCATAACACCGCAAAACAGCTTTGTACGTGACAAAAGCGCGGCAAGAACAATTGCTTGCATCGCAAACTTCGATCTCGCATGAAAACCTGGCTATGCGACGCCAGCCATCCGCACCAAGACACCCTGGCGAGTACGAAAAAACGGTCTAACCTGAAACAGGCAAACGTCAGGGAGGACGACTCATGCGAGGACTGCACTTCGCAGCGCTATTGGCCGCTGCATTTCTCTACCCTATTGCAGACAGCTCGGCGGCCAGTGTGTTCCGCTGCGTGAGTGCAAATGGCCATGTCACCTTCACCCGCCACGGCTGCGCCGACGATCAAGAGCAGCACCTGCAGGATGCGCGCAACCACACCCCCAGCAGCGGCAAGGCAATCCCTCTCGCAGACCCAGGCCGGCGCGCAGCAACCACCTCGGCCGGCAGTGGCGAGCTGGTCATCGTTGGTCAACAGGACGATGGTTGCGACAACCTGCTGACCAGCAGCGAGAGACGCCAGGCGATCATCCGCAAGGAAGTCCGCCTCGGCATGAGCCGCGCCGACGTGGAAAGCAGCCTGGGCAGGCCAGACAGAGTCACCAGCAGCAATGGGCAGCAGCGCTACCATTACCGAGAGAAACGCAAAGGCGGGAGCAGCAGACAGGTCAGCTTCGACGAAGCCGGCTGCGTGAAGAAATAACGCACAAAGAAAAAGGGCCTGCATTGCTGCAGGCCCTTTCGGTATGGCGGACTCAGGAGGATTCGAACCTCCGACCGCTCGGTTCGTAGCCGAGTACTCTATCCAGCTGAGCTATGAGT
>JBLUOL010000123.1:0-14474 GCA_048065775.1 Pseudomonas sp. GW6 | reverse complement strand
CAGACCATCACCGCCTGGGTGGTGGATCTGGGTCTGCAGCCCTGGCAGTTCCTGCTGGTGGTGAACATCGTGCTGCTGATCGCCGGTGCCTTCATGGAGCCGTCGGCGATCATCCTGATCCTGGCGCCGATCCTCTTCCCGATCGCCATGCAACTGGGCATCGACCCGATCCACCTGGGCATCATCATGGTGGTGAACATGGAGATCGGCCTGATCACACCGCCGGTGGGGCTGAACCTGTTCGTCACCTCGGCGGTAACGGGCATGCCACTGACGGCAGTGATCCGCGCCGCGCTGCCATGGCTGATGCTGCTGATCAGCTTCCTGATGGTGATTACCTACATCCCGGCCGTTTCCCTGGCGCTGCCGAATCTGCTCGGCATGTAAGGGTTCAACCGAACGATGCTACTTCGGTACCTCGTGTACCCACTCCGCCCGGCATTAGTGCCGGGCTTTTTTTGCACGAAACAATCTGACGAAAAGTGCTGTAGCCATTACGCCAACCCAGCACACACATGGCTGCACAGAATTGCCGTGCCTGGCGTAAAGTCACCGCCACGATCGCCAAGGAAATCGTTACATGCTCAGACGCAGCCTGAAATCCGTCGTTACCACCTGGCTGACCGGTCTACTCGCGCTACTGCCACTGGCGCTGACCCTGGCACTGCTTGCCTGGATATTCAGCCTGCTCAATCGTCTGGTCGGACCTTCGACCCTGATCGGCCAAGTGTTCGCTGCCCTCGGCCAGCCCTTTTCCAGCAACAGCTACCTGGCCTACCTGCTGGGCAGTCTGGTGCTGCTGGCCAGCCTCTACCCACTGGGCCTGGCGGTACAACTGGGCTTGCGCCGCCCGCTGTCCTGGCTGATCGATCGCACCCTGCGGCGCACCCCGCTGATCGGCAATTTCTACAACCTGGCCGATCGCTTCGTCGGTCTGCTGGACAAGAGCAAGAACCCGGACATCACCACCATGGCGCCGGTCTGGTGCTTCTTCGGCGGCGACGGCGCAGCGGTGCTCGCCCTGCGCCCGAGCTCGGAAAGCGTCGAACTGGAAGGCCGCGCCTACTGCGCCATCCTCATTCCCACCGCGCCGATTCCAGTCGGTGGCGGCCTGCTCTACGTACCGGAGGCCTGGATACGCCCCGCCGACATGGGCGTGGATCAGCTGACCAGCATTTATGTGTCTATGGGCCTCACGCCACCCGGCAAGCGAAATGTGGAGCAGAGCAAACCCGTGGTGATCAAGCCTTAGCAGGTCGCTGAAAAACTACCTGCTAGGCGAGCGGCAAGCTGGTGGTGGACTTGATCTCCGATAACGCAACGATCGAGTTCACCTCCTGGATACCGGGTACCAGTGACAGCTTCTCGAAGAAGAAGCGCTCATAGGCTTCGATATCCCGGGTGACGATGCGCAGCATGAAATCCACCGCGCCCATCAGCACGTGGCACTCCAGCACCTCGGGAAACTCGCGCATGGCCTCGGCGAACTCGGTCAGGTTGGAGCGCCCATGGGCGTTGAGCTTGACCTGAGCGAACACCTGCGTGTGCAGGCCGATGCGCTTGCGATCGAGCAGGGTGACCTGCTTGCGGATCACCCCCTCCTCCTTCAGACGCTGGATACGACGCCAGCACGGCGACTGCGACAGACCGATACGTTCGGCGATCTCCGCCGTGGAGAGACCCGCGTCCTCCTGTAGCAGAGCAAGAATACGTTGATCGTAGGCATCCAGAGTAACGGACATAAAAAATCCCCACTAGCGACTAAACTAGGAAATTCTATCCATTAATCCCCCATAAACACAGAAAACCAGGCAGAACTTTTGCCGGAAGAAGGTGGAAACTTAGGCAAAACCTGCCCGAGCTGCCGTCATGCCTGATACCACTCCGTTCCCCGCCGCCCACAACCGCCGCGATCCCTGGCAGGATCGCCCCGATGCCTGTGTCGAATACCAACTGCGCACCGACGCCGAAGCCGATGTGATGTGCCGGCTGCTCGGTCTGTTCGCCCAACTGCAGCTGTTACCCGAAGCCCTGCACATGCAGCGCCTGCAGGATGACCTGCATATCAGCCTGCGCCTGCCCGGTATCTCGCTGCATCGAGCCGGGGTGCTGGCGCAGAAACTGCGCGGCCTGGTGTGCGTATGGGAGGTGACCTGGCAACACCTGGATCACGGCCTGGTGACGGAGGTGGCCTGAAGCGGCTACTCGGTCACGTATGGACCTTCGCCCTTGTGCCGCTTTTCGGGCATCCTAGCCAGGCTGAAAGGCCTTTGAAAAACGGCCTGCTAACCTTGTTCAGGCCGACCCGAGGAGCCCGCATGTCCGCCTTCACCGCTACCGCCCCTGACCGTGTACTGGATCTTGGCGACCTGCTGCGCGAGCTGGTGGCCCAGGGCCGGGTCGATCAGGATGTGGCTGAGCAGTGCCTGGCGATCCGTCGCAGCTCGCTGAACAATAGCCAGCACCCGCTGGAGTTTCTCGCCGCACAACAGGTGGACGATCAGAAAAGACCGGGCAAGAAACTCGATCTGGAAACCCTCACCACCTGGCTGGCCAACTTCGCCGGGCAGCCTTACTTGCGCATCGACCCACTGAAGATCGACGTACCGGCCATCACCCCGCTGATGTCCTACGCCTTCGCCCAGCGCCACAAGATTCTCGCCGTGGCCGTGGACAGCGAGAGCGTGACCATCGCCAGCAGCCAGCCACTGGTGCACAGCTGGGAAGCCAACCTGATCCACGTGCTCAAGCGTCCGATCAAGCGTGTGGTAGCCAACCCCAGCGATATTCAGCGCTTCACTACCGAGTTCTATCGACTGGCCCGCTCGGTCAGCGGCGCCAATGCCACCGACCAGAAGATCAGCGGCGTCGGCAACTTCGAACAACTGCTCAGCCTCGGCGCCCAGGATCAGGAACCGGACGCCAACGATGCGCACATCGTCAATATCGTCGACTGGCTGTTCCAGTACGCCTTCCAGCAACGCGCCAGCGATATCCATATCGAGCCACGCCGCGAGCAGGGCACCGTGCGCTTTCGCATCGACGGCGTGCTGCATACCGTCTACCAGTTCCCCGCCCAGGTCACCATGGCGGTGGTCAGCCGCCTGAAAAACCTCGGCCGCATGAACATCGCCGAGAAGCGCAAACCGCAGGATGGCCGGGTCAAGACCAAGACTCCGGATGGCAACGAAGTGGAGTTGCGCCTGTCCACCCTGCCGACCGCCTTCGGCGAGAAGATGGTGATGCGTATCTTCGACCCGGAAGTACTGCTGAAAAGCCCGGATCAGCTCGGGTTTTCCCCTGAGGACCTGCGCCGCTGGGCCAGCATGACCAGCCAGCCTAACGGCATCATCCTGGTCACCGGTCCTACCGGCTCGGGCAAAACCACCACGCTCTACACCACGCTCAAGCAACTGGCGACCGAGCAGGTGAACGTCTGCACCATCGAAGACCCCATCGAGATGATCGAAGGCGCCTTCAACCAGATGCAGGTGCAGCACAACATCGACCTGAACTTCGCCAGTGGTGTGCGCGCGCTGATGCGTCAGGACCCGGACATCATCATGGTCGGTGAGATCCGCGACCTGGAAACCGCGGAGATGGCTATCCAGGCAGCGCTGACCGGCCACCTGGTGCTGTCCACCCTGCACACCAACGACGCGCCCAGCGCCATCACCCGCCTGCTCGAACTGGGCGTGCCGCACTACCTGCTCAAGGCCACCATTCTAGGCGTCATGGCGCAGCGTCTGGTGCGTACCCTGTGCCCGCACTGCAAGGCACCCGTGCAACTGGACGAAGACACCTGGAACGGCCTGACCCGGCCCTGGAGCTCACCATTGCCGACCCAGGCGCACCACGCCGTCGGCTGCCTGGAATGCCGTGAAACCGGCTACCGCGGCCGCGCCGGCGTCTACGAGATCATGCTGATCAACGACGCCATCAAGCCACTGATCAACGCCGACACCGACCTGACCGCCCTGCGCCGCGCCGCCTTCAAGGACGGCATGCGCAGCCTGCGTCTGTCCGGCGCGCAAAAGGTCGCGGCAGGGCTGACCACCATCGAGGAAGTGCTGCGCGTCACTCCGCAGAGCGAGCAACGCTGATGCTCGCGCAGTCGCGATAGCGGTCGTCGGCCAACTGTGGGTGCCAGGCGAACAGGTACTGGCCATCCCGGAGCTGATCCACCAGCACCCGAATCACCTCCTGCCGCACCGCCGGACAGCCCAGGCTGCGCCCCATGCGGCCATATTTCTGCGCCCATGTCGGCGCCACGTAATCAGCGCCATGGATTACCAGCGCCCGGGCACGCGCCTGGTCATTGAAGCCGGGCTCCAGGCCATCAAGGCGCAGCGAATGCCCATGCCGGCCGCTGTAGCTTTCAGCACCGCGAAACAGACCCAGGCTGGACTGATGGCTACCCGGCAGATTGGAAAAGCGCTCGGCGAACAGCTCGCCGGACTGGCGACCATGGGCCACGAACTCACGCTGCAGCAGACGCCTGTGCGTCAGATCGAAAACCCATAGGCGCCGCTCCAGCGAGGAATGCGAGTAATCGATCACCGCCAACCGCTTGGCTTCACCCGCACCTTCACGCTCGGCACACCGCAGCGCCTGTAGCGCACCGTGCAACGCACGTATTTCCAACTGCGGCGCTGCACGGTGCAGGGCATTCAGCAGCTCATCGGCCACGGCGCCCTGCCCTGCCAGCAGCAGAGCGGTAAGCAAAAACGCCATCAGCGAACGCGCAAACATGCCCTGGCTCCCACGGATGGCCCGGCATCTGCCCGCCTTGCGAAGGGGTCGGCGGCAGAGCCCAGGCGACTGTGCTTAGATTGATTGATCTGGCAATGGAGTCTATGCGATGTACACCGAAGGGCGATCAGCAAACAGTCTGAGTATGGGTAGCCGCGTCTTCCCATGATCACCTACCTGCAAAACTTGTCGTTCTGGGATTGGTTGGCCCTGGCCACCCTGCTGCTGATTCTCGAGGTGTTCGGCGCCGGAGGCTACCTGCTGTGGGTCGGCCTGGTGGCCGTCGCCGTCGGGGCACTGACCTACCTGTTCCCGGACCTGCCCTGGGTCTGGCAGTTTCTGCTGTTCGGCGCACTGGCAATGCTTTCGGCGCTGCTTTGGTGGCGTCATCAGCAGCGGGCGCGCAAGCTCAGCAGCTGATCGGCCTGGCAACCGGCCATCGCCAGCAAGGAACCACCAGCGGCTTACGCGACTCTTAGGATAGGAACCACCCTTAAGGAGTTTCCTCATGCGTGTAACGAGCCGTGCCGCACTGGCGTTCAGTGCCTGCCTGATCGCCCAGACCGCAGCAGCCGATGGCCTGCTGCGCGATATTCTTTCCTCGGGCGCAACCACCGCCTCGACCTATCTGACCTTCAAGGATCGCAAGCTGGTTGCGGCGGCCGAAGAGGATGCTAGCAGCTTCGTCGCCAGTAACGGCGAAATCCGCGGCCCACATCTGGAAGCGGCAATGCAGCAACTGCGCAGCGCCAACCCGCAACTGCAGGACGCCGACGATATGGCACTGGCCAGCGCCATTCTTGCCACCTCGGCAGCGCCAGCTGACAACCCACGCTGAGCCGTAACCAGTCGCCCAAAAAAAATGCCCGCATCCAAAGGGAGCGGGCATTTTTCGTTCAGTTTTTCGGAACATCAGGCCTTAGCAAGCCTCCCGAAAACCTCTCGCCTTACATCAGCGGCAGGGTGTAGCTGACGATCAGACGGTTCTGGTCAACGTCGGTTGCAGCATTGCCGCGCAGCACGCCATAACGCCAGCCCAGACCCAGCCCCTTCATGGCGCCGTCCTGGAACACATAATCAAGTGCAACGTCACGCTCCCATTCTTTTGCCTGAGTACCATTGGAGAGCTGAACGTTGGTGCCCTTCAGATAGGCTACCGAAGCCTTCAGACCCGGTACACCGAGGCCTGCAAAATCGTAGGTATACTGACCGAAGGTGGTGCGCTCACCGGCACGGGTGAAGCTGTGGGCCAGACGGTCGGTCAGCAGGTACACGCTGGAGCCGCCAGCACCTTCGTTGGCCAGGCTGTCATTGACCAGACTCCCTTGGTTCAGCTGGATGAAGTTGCTGTCCTCGGAAACGCGCTGATAGCCCAGCATGATCGCGTGGCTATGCAGGGTGTAGGTGAAGGCGGCGCTCCAGGTGTTGTTGTCGATCTCACCAGTGCCGTCACCGAAGGTGGTATTGGCGGAGTAGCCGCCAGCACGGCCGGCAGCACTGCCGTTCTTGCCATCAGAAGTGGTACGGAAGTAACGCAGATCAGTCTTCAGGCTGCCTTCGCCCAGCGCCAGGTTATGACCCAGACCAGCGAAATGCTGCTTGTAGTAGTCTTCCAGGTTGGCGTAGTAGTACTGCGCAGTCAGATCCTTGTTGATCTTCCAGTCACCACCGCCGAAGTAGAACTTGTTGGAGGCTTGCCTACCGCCATCCACGGCCAGACCGGTGCTGTTGCTCGAGGCACGGCCTACGGCGTGCTCGATCTGACCAGCGGTCAGGGTCAGGTTGTCGATTTCGTTGGAAGTGATCATGCCGCCTTCGAACATCTGCGGCAGCAGGCGACCGTCGTTGGAGGTCAGGATCGGCAGTTTCGGCATCAAGGTACCGACGCGAGCTTCGGTCTTGGAGAAACGAACCTTACCGGTCAGACCACCCTTGCTGAACTCGTCGACAGCACTGCCATCGCTTTCCAGCGGGAACAGTGCGCCCGGAGTACGGTCACGACCAGTCTTGGTAGCACGACCACCACCGTCCAGACGCACGCCCAGCATGCCGACAGCATCGACACCAAAGCCAACGGTGCCTTCAGTGAAACCGGACTGATAGTTGAGAATAAAGCCCTGGCCCCACTCGCTGGCCTCACCATTGTTGTTGGTGGTGTTCACGGTGTTCTGGTCGAAGTAGAAGTTGCGCATGGTCAGGCTGGCTTTGCTGTCACCGATGAAATCGGCGAAGGCGACTTGGCTCAGGCCCAGGGTGCTGGCGGCTACGGCCAGTGCCAGGGAGGTCTTTCTCATTATGTTTCTCTCCAGTGTGTTTAAGGTGACGCATCGTCCGGCGCAGACTTCGGCACGAAGAGGCAGGCCGGCACGAATGGGGCATACGCACCCACAAGCCGGGACAGGTATGAACCAGGCTCGAATGGATACGTGAAAAACTCAGGAAGAACAGAACAACGGCGAACGCAGTGCGGCGGCCGAAACAAGGCGGGCTGAGTGGTGCATGGTGAATGCTCTCTCGTCGTTGTTATTGTGCGCCGACATCCTGGCCGGCATCTGCCGGAGCCTATGCAGATAACGCGCCAGTTCCTGATAGCAGGCCTGCGAGGCCTCTAGAACAACAGGTTACATTTTTCCTGCAGCACAGTGACCATGTAATGACAATCAAGATAGGCAAATTTCCGCTTATGAGAACTTGCTCCCAGGCGGAAAATCGCCAGACCCTCAGCCCAGGACGATCTGATTCTTGCCTTGACGCTTGGCCATGTACATCGCTGCATCGGCACGTGCGTAGAGCGCATCGAGGCTTACATCAGTGGCCAGCAGACTGGTCAGCCCCTGACTGACGGTGATGCCGAAGCTGGTGCCCTCATGGCGAAAGCTGAGGCGTTGCACCTCACGCTGCAGTCGTTCAGCCACCTGCAAAGCCACATCCTGCTCACAGCCCGGGAACAGCGCCGCGAACTCCTCACCACCGATACGTCCGAACAGATCGCCGCGCCTCAGGGCATTGCTGCCGCAATGTGCCAGGCGTCGCAACACTTCATCGCCGATCTGGTGGCCGTACTGGTCATTGATCTTCTTGAAGTCATCGAGATCGAGCAACAGGAAGGCCAGCGGACTGCCGAACTTGCGCGCATGTTCGAACTCGCGACGTGCGCACTCGAAAAAGTGCCGCCGGTTGCTGCTCTGAGTCAGCACATCGGTGGTAGCCAGGCGATGCAGCTCGCCCTCCAGCCGCTTCTTCTCGGTGATGTCTTCGGCGATACCGACGATCACACTGCCGGGCTCAGCGCCCAGCCGAGGGCTGACGAAACACTTGTCGCTGAGCCAGCGCAATTGGCCATCAGCGCGAATGATGCGGTACTCGCGAGACTCCACCGCGCCGGTTTCCAGCACCTTGGCCAGGCTCTCGGCGGCGTAGTCGATATCGTCCGGATAGATGCTGTTGCGCCACTCACCATAGTCGGCCAAAAGCAGCGCGGCGGAACGACCGAAGATGCGCTCATAGGCAGGGCTGACATAGATCATCCGCTGCTCGTTCCAGTCGAAGGCCCAGAGCACGGCATTGACGCTACCAAGCAGGCTACTGAACAGTTGTTCGCGCGCACCCAGGCGCTCTACTTCAGCACGGCTGTGCAGTAGAGCCAAGGTCAGTTCTTCCAACTCGGAAACAGCGTTGCCTTGATCGTCCATTACAGCGGCCATCCGTCCTTCGCCTCGCATTGAAATGAGCATAGTGCGAGCTGTTGGACATACACAAAGGCCCGCCAGTTCGGCGGGCCTTTGCTTGTAACGAGCGGCGGTCAGGCAGTCGCGCTGGATGGTCGCAGCGAGTAGGTCTTGAGCTGCTCGGCAAACTCACGCAGCGACTGGATACCGCTGACCTCGGCCTCGTGTACCCACTGTTTCATGGCTTCGAGCATGTCGTGGCCGTTGCTGCTGGTCTTGACCCAGATCTGCTGCAGCGCCAGGCGCTTCTCGTAGATCACCTTGAGAGCCTGACTCTGCGCCAGCATATCGGCGATGTGCGCGTGATGCTGCTCTTCCAGCAGGCTCGGTTCACGCGACAGCAGACGTTTTGCACGACGGAAAAGGTGACGAACGGACTCGTCGGCCTTGGCCACTTCCTGCTTGACCAATGGCACGATCACCAACTTGCGGTACTGCGCCATGATCTGGAAACGGTTGTTGAGGATGGCCATGGCGGTGTCCATGTCCAGGCTGGCTTTGCCCTCGACCCGATGGGCGATGGGCGCGACACGCTGCACCTGAGCCAGGCCGAAGAAGCTGAACAGCTTGATCCAGGCCCAGCCCATATCGAACTCCCACTTCTTCACCGACAACTTGGCGCTGTTGGGGTAGGTGTGGTGGTTGTTGTGCAGTTCCTCACCGCCGATCAGGATGCCCCAGGGCACCAGGTTGGTGGCGGCGTCGCGGCATTCGAAGTTGCGATAGCCGACAGCGTGGCCAAGACCGTTGATGACGCCTGCGGCCCATACCGGAATCCACATCATCTGGATTGCCCAGACGGTCATGCCAAGTACGCCGAACAGCGCCAGGTCGATGATCGCCATCAACGTCACGCCGCCAATCGGATAGCGGCTGTAGACATTGCGCTCGATCCAGTCATCCGGGCAGTTCTTGCCATAGATACGCAGGGTTTCCTGGTTCTTCGCCTCTTCCTGATAGAGTTCGGCACCTTTGCGCAGCACGGTGCCCAGACCTTTGATGACCGGACTATGCGGGTCATCGACGGTTTCGCACTTGGCGTGATGCTTGCGGTGAATCGCGGTCCACTCGCGAGTGTTCTGACCCGTGGTCAACCACAGCCAGAAACGGAAGAAATGCTTGAGCGCGGGGTGCAGTTCCAGTGCACGGTGCGCAGAGTAGCGGTGCAGATAGACAGTCACGCTGACGATGGTCACGTGTGTCATCAGCAAGGTCGCAGCCACCAGCTGCCAGACCGATAGGTCGAGTAAACCGTTGTACCACATGGGCGCTGTTGCCTCTTGAAGGGGGAACGCGGCTTGTCCTACAAGGACGAACCTGATCACATTATCCCTGACCCATGCCAGAAAACCAGTTGGTCTTTTAGATGAGAATGTTTCAGCAGTGAAGCATCTATACTGGCCAGCATTTACAGGGAGCGCTGCCGCTTGCCCATGCGTATCGACATCGCCGCCTTGCGTCTGACCCTGGGCTACCTCCTGCTCGCCGCTCTGTGGATTCTTCTCAGCGACCATCTGTTGACCGCCCTGGGCCTGTCCGTGACGCAGCAGGAGCGCGTGCAATCCCTCAAGGGCCTGTTCTTCGTCGCGCTCACCAGTTCGCTGCTCTACTTGGTGCTGCACCGCCATGCCCTGCAGTACCGCCGCGCACGCCTGGAACTGGCCAGTAACGAGGAGCGTCTGCGCCTGGCGCTGGATGCCACACGCGATGGCCTGTGGGACTGGGACGTGTCCAGACGCAAGGTATTCTTCTCCGAGGGCTACGCCAGGCTCCTCGGCCTCACTCCGCAAACCCTGGGCGATACCCGCGAAGACTGGGCCGCGCGCCTGCATCCGGATGACGTGGAGCGCGCGCTGCATGCACTCAATGCCGAGTTGAGTGAACAGCCCTACGAGAACCTCTACCGCCTGCGCCATGCCGATGGCAGCTATCGCTGGATTCACTCGCGCGGCCGCCTGCTGCGTGACGAAAACGGCCAACCGCAGCGCTTCATCGGCATAGCCAGCGACATCACCCAGCAACGCGCCATCGACGACAGCCTGCGCCAGGCCGCAGCGGTGTTCGATGCCACCCAGGAAGGGGTACTGGTTACCGATGCCGAACAAAGCATCGTGCACGTCAACCCTGCCTTCAGCCGCATCACCGGTTACAGCAGCGAGGAAATCCTCGGCCAGCACCCCAACCTGCTCAAATCCGGCCGCCACGACACCGCCTTCTACCAGAGCCTGTGGCACGCCCTGCAGAACCGTGGCGCCTGGAGCGGTGAAGTGTGGAACCGGCGCAAGAGCGGCGAAATCTACCCGCAGTGGCAATGCATCCGCGTCATCCACGACGAGCAGGGGCGCGTCAGCCATTACGTGGCGGTGTTCTCCGACATCACGGCGCTCAAGCGTTCGCAGCGTGAGCTGGATTATCTGGCCCACCACGATCCGCTGAGCAACCTGCCCAATCGCCTGCTGTTCACCGAACGCGTCGCCCATGCACTGGAGCGCAGCAAGATCGAGGAACTACGCGGCGCAGTGCTGCTGATCGACCTGGACCATTTCAAGCACATCAACGAAAGCCTCGGCCACAACGTCGGCGACCTGCTGCTCAAGGGCGTCGGTGAACGCCTGCAGCAGGATTTGCCCAGTGGCTGCACGCTGGCCCGGCTGGGCGGCGACGAGTTCGGCCTGCTCAGCGAAAATTGCGCCGACGCCGCTCAGGCAGCCGAGCTTGCACAGCGTCTGCTGCGCAGCCTGGAAACGTTCTTTCGCCTCGACGGTCACGAGCTCTACATTGGCGCCAGCATCGGCATCAGCCTGTTCCCCGAAGATGCCGATAGCGTCGAGCAGATCCTGCGTAACGCCGACTCGGCGCTGTTCAAAGCCAAGAGCAGCGGCCGCGAAGGCTATGCCTTCTATGTGCAGGAGCTGACCGACTACGCCCGTCAGCGCGTGGAACTGGCCAGCAGCCTGCGCCATGCCCTGGACAATGACGAGCTGCGCGTTTACTACCAGCCGTTGCATGACCTGGGTGACGGTAGCCGGGTAGGCATGGAGGCACTGGTGCGCTGGCAGCACCCGCAACGCGGGCTGATCGCTCCTGGCGAATTCATCCCGATTGCCGAGGACAACGGCATGATCGGCGCCATCGATACCTGGGTACTGGAGCAGGCCTGCCGCCAGATGGTGCGCTGGAACGCCGAGGGTTGTGGGCTGAGTTTCGTCGCGGTGAACGTCTCCAGCCGCCTGTTCAGCCGCGGTGAACTCGATATGAAAGTGGCGCAGGTACTGGCAGAAACAGGCCTGCCGCCCGAGCAGCTGGAGCTGGAAGTCACCGAGAGCGCCATCATGGAAGACCCGGATGCAGCGCAGAAACTGCTCATCAGCCTGCGCGCCCTGGGCGTGCGCCTGGCCATTGACGACTTCGGCACTGGCTACAGCTCCCTGGCGCGCCTCAAGCGTCTGCCAGTGGACAAGCTCAAGCTCGACCAGAGCTTCGTGCGCGGCCTGCCTGACGACCCGGAGGATGCCGCCATCGCCCGCGCTGTGATCGCCCTGGGTAAGAGCCTGGGCCTCAAGGTTCTCGCCGAAGGTATCGAACAACCCGCTCAAGCCGCCTTCCTGCGCGAGCTAGGCTGCAACTACGGCCAGGGCTACCACTTCGGCCGTCCGCAACCTGTAGCCAGAGCCGTCGACACCACTACGCTGAGCGAAGCGAAGGATAGCCAGTCCAGCACCAGGAGCTGAACATGCGCGTGCTGATTCTCGAAGACGATCCCTGGATCGCCGATCTGCTCAAGCAGATCGTACTGAGCCTGCGCCCCGGCGCTCGCGTCGACTGCCAAGTGCGCGTGGCAGACGCCATCTCGGCCTGGCAGCGCGAACCGGCGCAACTGGTGATCGCCGACTGGAACCTGCCGGACGGCAGCGGCACTCTTCTATTGCAGGCGGTACGCAGCCAGGACCGTGACGTGGCGCTGGTGATGATCACCGCGCGCGCCGATCGCAATAGCGTGCTCGAGGTGCGCGCCCTGGGCATCAACGCCTTTATCAGCAAACCCTTCCAGGTGCCCAAGGTGCTGGACTGCCTACGCAGCCTGTTACCCGACGATGATGAGCCTCACGTGGCGGCAGCCAACGACGAGGACTTTCTTCACCATCTCGCTGCCTTGCCCGACGAGGAGATCGATCTGCCATTGCGCGACGAACTCTTTCAGCAACTGCGCGACACCACGGCAGCACCCAGCACCCTGGAGCAACTCGGCGAACACTGGCAGCAGGACCCAGCCGTGCAGGCGCGGCTGATCGCTGCGGCCAACAGCAGCCTCTACAACAGCACGGGACAGCCCTGCGCCAGCCTGCCCGATGCCGTGCGCCGACTGGGCGCAGCCACCGCGCTGAACCTGATTCAGGGCCTGGCGCTACGCCCGGCAGCCAGCTTGCAGGACGCCGACCTGAGAACCCTGGGCCAGAACCTGCTGCAGGCGCAGTTGAACCTGCGGCACAAGGTCGATGCACTGGCCAAAGCCTGCCAGCTGGACCCGACACCCCTGCACAGCGCCGCCCTGCTACAACGCATGGGCGAGCTGGCCGTACTGCAGCAGGCACAGATCTGGCGCAACCGCGGTCTGCCGTTGAGCGAGGAACAAGTGCAACAAGCGCTGCGCCAATACAGCGGCGACCTGGCCAGCCGCCTCAAGGCAGATTGGCGTTTACCCATCGGGCTGCGTGAACTGATCGGCGCCTGTTACGGCCTGGCTCCCGGCAATGCGCGCCGTGAGCCGATTCTCATGCGCCTTGCCAGCGTCGAACTGCAGAGCGCCGATAGTCAGGAAGTACAGCGCCTGCGCCGCCTGGCCGGGCTGAGCTGAGGCGCGACGAATGAGTAAACCGAGGCTGGGTAATCGCTGGTTCGGTCAATTCAATGCCAGTGGCCGCGACGCCAGTGGCCGCGACGCCGGCCGCCGGGACGCCGGCCGCTGGATAGTCATCGGTGGCAGCCTGTGCCTGGCGCTGTTCTTCGCCTTTCTCGGGCGCCAGGCGCTGAACGAGCGCGAAGCGCTCTGGCAACTACAGATCAGCAAACAGGCAGACATCCAGCGCATGGCCCTGAACAGCACCCAGCATGGGCTGCAGGAACGCGCGCAGCTGCTGGCGGAAACCATCGCTGCCGATGCCTGGGTGACGGAGCTGGTGCGCCAGGCTCACGCCCTGCCGTCGAGCGATCTGCAAAGCCTGGCCAACATCCGCAGTCAGCTCTACACCCGCCTGGCGCCGCGCTGGCGCAACCTGCAGGCGCACCAGCCGTTTCGGCTGTACGTGCACCTGGCGCCAGACGTGAAGGTGCTGCTGCGCGTGCACGAACCCGAGCACTTTGGCGACCTGCAGATTGGCTGGCGCCCGATGGTGCTGGAAGCGCTGCGCAGCGCCAGAAGCCAGGCCGGTCTGGGCCTGACCCGCGGCAGCGTCGGCATGCGCGCCATTGCCCCGTTGCTGGCCGAGAGCAACAACGGGCCCCAACAGGTCGGCGCCATCGAAGTGGCAATGGGCGTGCTCGAGGATCTTGCCCAGCTGGACCGCGAGTTCGACAGCGGTGTGGCACTGCTGCTGCGCGACGACTTGCTGCTGAGTTCGGACAGCGGTGAAGAACTACGCGGCCTGGCTGGCGATACCCAGCGCTGGCAGTTGATGGATCATTCGCGGCCCCAGGTCCTGGCCTGGCAACAGCAACAGCGACTGCCCGCCCCGAGCGAGGGCGATAGCGTGCGCCTGCTGGACGACAGCGAACGTCATTATCTGGTCAATCAGGTGGCACTGAGTAGCTACCGGCAACGTCACGACCCCAGCGCAGAGCCACTGGCGGTCGCACTGATCTGGCACGACGTCAGCGATCAGTTCAATCTGCACCGCAGCGACAAGCGCTGGCTGGTAGTCAAGTGGCTGCTCGCCTGGTGCGGCGCCGAGGCCCTGCTGCTGGTTCTGCTACGCAGCACCCGGCGCAGCACGCAGC
>JBLUOL010000122.1:0-14516 GCA_048065775.1 Pseudomonas sp. GW6 | reverse complement strand
GTCCAGCGCTGCCAGGGCGCGTCTTCGAAGCGTCCTGGCGCGGCGCCGGTCAGCTCGCTCAGTTGCAGTTGCCAGCGCTGCAGCGCGGCCTGATCGGCGCCATCGACTTCGATGCTGTCGAACAGGCGCTGCGCGCCCTGCAAACCCAGCCAATCGTTGATACGCCGGGCGAAGCCGCAGAAGTGCTGGTACTGCCGGTCGCCCAGGGCCAGTACGGCATAGCTCAGTTGTTCGAGCGGCAGCGAGCCACCGAGCACCTTGCGCTCGAAACCCTGCGCAGCGTCCGGCGCCTCACCGTCACCGAAGGTGCTGACCACGAACAGCGCCTTGCGCGTCTGGCGCAGGCTGTCGGCATCGAGGCGCGACAGCGGCTCGACCCGCACCGGAATACCGGCGGCCTGCAACTGCCCGGCGCTCTGCCAGGCCAGTTGCTCGGCAAAGCCGCTCTGGCTGGCGAAACCCACCAACCAGCCTTCGCCTGAATCATCCGTTTTCAGCGCACCGCGCGCAGCCAGCGCCGCACGCTTCTTGCGTCGGCGATCCAGGTACAGCAGCCAGCCGGTAATGAAGAACAGCGGCATGGCCGCCGTGGCCAGCATCATCAGGATGCGACCGGTCAGGCCGAAGTATTCGCCGACATGCAGGGCGTAAACGCTGGTCAGCAATTGCGCCTTGAAGCTCTTGTCGGCGTAGCGCTCATGACGGCTGACTTCGCCGCTTTTTGGATCAATCTGGAACTGGTTGAAGGCGCGCGCATGCTCGGCCCCATCGAGCATGTAGAAGACCGTCGCCGGCTGCCCGGCCACCAGCGGCAGGCGCAAGTTCCAGGCGACCAGCTTGGGCCCGGCGGTCTGCTGGATGCTCTGCCACACAGCGTCGTAGTCGACTTCGGGGGCCGGGCCATTGGGTGCTTCACGACCACCGCGACCACGGCCTTCAGCGCGTTTTTCCGGCGGCGCGTCGGAGAGCATGCGAGTCAGCCCTTCGCGGTACCAGTCATAGGACCAATACAAACCGGTGAGCCCGGCACACAGATAGAACAGCAGCACCCAGGTACCGGCTACAGCGTGCAGGTCCCAATTGAAGCTACGCCCCTTCTTCTTCCAGTCCAGGGTCAGCCAGGTGCGCCAGCTCAGCGCCCTGCGCGGCCAACGCAGATAGAGGCCGGAGAGACAGAAGAACAGCAGCGCCAGAGTGCTGGCAGCGGTGATCTGCTTGCCCACTTCGCCCATGGACAGGAAGCGGTGCAACATCAGCATCAGGTGGAAGAAGTCCTGGCCAACGGGCTCGGCAAGGACTTCACCGGTATAGGGGTCGAAGACGATGCGCGGCCCACGCCGCTCGCCCGGCGGGGGTACGAGGAAAGCGGTGCCAGGTCCGTCGTGGCGACCATCAACCCACAGTGCGGTGACGCGATCGGCGGTAGCGGCCTCGATCTTCGCAGCCAGCTCACCTGGCGTGAGATGCCCCTGTGCGCTGGGCTGGATCTGCCAGCGCTCGGCGTTGAGCGCACGGGTGATCTCACCCTCGAAGCTGTAAAGGGCACCGGTGATACCCATGACGGCCAGCACCAAGCCGGCGCTGATGCCGAAGAACCAGTGCAACTGGAAGATGATTTTCTTGAACACGACGGAGCCACCCTTACCCTGACCCACTGCGACGGGCGGCCACTCTATATGGGAATAATTTTCATAACCATTCATTTACGCGTTATTTACGCATCTACGGCACGGCCCGGCAGCATCACCTACCGGCCCATCTGAAAACCGATAGCCGCTCTCCGCCAGAGCTCGCAGTTATCGGTATAATCCCGCGTTTTACGGGTGCCAAGGCACCCTCAACGACTCCATCCAGGCACATATTCATGACCACCCAGGCCGCCGAAGTCGCCAAGCGCCGTACCTTCGCCATCATTTCCCACCCGGACGCCGGTAAGACCACCATCACCGAAAAGCTGCTACTGATGGGCAAGGCCATCGAGGTCGCCGGCACCGTGAAGTCGCGTAAATCCGACCGTCATGCCACCTCCGACTGGATGGAGATGGAGAAGCAGCGCGGCATCTCCATCACCACCTCGGTGATGCAGTTCCCCTACCGCGAGCACATGATCAACCTGCTCGACACCCCCGGCCACGAAGACTTCTCCGAAGACACCTACCGCACCCTGACGGCGGTGGACAGTGCGCTGATGGTGCTCGACGGCGGTAAGGGCGTCGAGCCACGCACCATCGCCCTGATGGACGTCTGCCGCCTGCGCGACACGCCCATCGTCAGCTTCATCAACAAGCTCGACCGCGACATCCGCGACCCCATCGAGCTGCTCGACGAAATCGAGGCGGTGCTCAACATCAAGGCCGCACCGATCACCTGGCCAATCGGCTGCTACAAGGATTTCAAGGGCGTCTACCACCTGACCGGCGACTACATCATCGTCTACACCCCAGGTCACGGCCACGAGCGCACCGAAGCCAAGATCATCCAGAAGCTGGATTCCGACGAAGCCCGCGACCACCTCGGTGACATGTACGAGCGTTTCGTCGAAGAGCTGGAACTGGTGCAGGGCGCCTGCCACGCCTTCGAACCCGACGCCTTCCTCAAGGGCACGATGACCCCGGTGTTCTTCGGCACCGCACTGGGCAACTTCGGCGTCGACCATGTGCTCGACGCCGTGGTCGACTGGGCACCGCGCCCACTGCCACGCGCAGCCAACGAGCGCACGGTGGAGCCGACCGAGGAGAAGTTCACAGGCTTCGTGTTCAAGATCCAGGCGAACATGGACCCGAAGCATAGGGACAGGATTGCCTTTATGCGCATCTGCTCGGGCAAGTACACCCAGGGCATGAAGATGCGCCACGCGCGCCTGGGCAAGGATGTGCGCGTCGGCGACGCCCTGACCTTCTTCTCCAGCGAGCGTGAGCACCTGGAAGAAGCCTACGCCGGCGACATCATCGGCCTGCACAACCACGGCACCATTCAGATCGGCGACACCTTCACCGAAGGCGAGAACCTGGGCTTCACCGGCATCCCGCACTTCGCCCCGGAGCTGTTCCGCCGCGTGCGCCTGAAGGATCCGCTGAAATCCAAGCAGCTGCGCCAGGGCCTGCAGGAGCTGGCCGAGGAAGGCGCCACCCAGGTGTTCTTCCCCGAGCGCAACAACGACATCGTGCTCGGCGCCGTCGGTGTGCTGCAGTTCGACGTGGTCGCCAGCCGCCTGAAGGAGGAATACAAGGTGGAGTGCGCCTACGAGGCGATCAACGTCTGGTCGGCGCGCTGGATCGAGTGCAGCGACGAGAAGAAGCTCAAGGAATTCAAGGACAAGGCCTATGAGAACCTCGCCGTCGACGGCGGCGGCCACCTCACCTACCTGGCCCCGACCCGCGTCAACCTCAGCCTGATGGAAGAGCGCTGGCCGGAGGTGAAATTCCGCGCAACGCGTGAGCATCACTAAAGGTCTGCACGACTACCCGTTTGTAGGAGCCGGCTTGCCGGCGATGCTTTTTCGTCAGCTATGATCGCCGGCAAGCCGGCTCCTACGAAGAGCGCGGCCTTATCTGCAGGGCATCGTGCTCGCAGGTACAGAGCAGTCGCGTCGCAGTTGGCTCAGCCAACAGCCGCTCGGCAATTGCCGGCTCCAGCTCGATACGGATGCGACGCGCCAGCGCGCGAGCGCCGAAACGCACGTCATGCTCACGACACAGCCAGGCGCGGGCGCTCTGCTCCACCTGTAGCGAACGGCCCTGACGACCCAGGCGCTGGTTGAGCTTGTCCAGTTCGATATTCAGCAAGGCATCCAACCACTGCTCATCGACACGCTTGAACACCAGAATGCGGTCGAGGCGATTGAGCCATTCTGGCTCTAAGCGCTCGTGCAGCACCTGCTCCAGCAATGCACCCTCGCCCTTGGGCGCCAGCCCCAACCAGCGTCGCCAACCGCGGGTGAAACGCTCGCGGTAGCGCTGCGCCTGCTGCGCGCCGACGTTGCTAGTCATGAAGATCAGGCTGTTACGGAAATCCAGGGTGCGACTGCCGGCGGTCAATGTAAGGCGGCCATGTTCGAGAATGCCGAGCAGGCTGCGCAGCACTTCGGGGCTGGCCTTCTCCAGCTCGTCGAACAGCACGATGCCGGGCCTGCCGAAACTGCCGGCGATGGCCTCGGCATCGAACAGCGTGGTGCCTTCCTTGCTACCAACGTAACCAGGCGGCGCACCGGTCAGGGCGGCGGCGTAGTGTTCCTGGGCCAGGGTGTGCATGTCGATGCGGCACAGGGCATCGACACGACCATGGATGGCCTGCGCCAGCAAGCGCACGATCTCGGTCTTGCCGACACCGGTCGGGCCCATGAACAGATTGACCGCCAGTGGCCGCTCGCGCTCGCCGATATCGGCCTTAACCACCTTGAGCATGGCCTCGACCTGCGCCAACACCGCGTCCTGACCGACGATGCGCGAATGCAGCAAGGCCATCACGGTAACGGGCTCGAAGAGGAAGCGTGATTGCAGCCGGGTAACGCCCTGCTGCTCCAAGCGCTCGCGGTTGCTGTCGATCAGGTCGTTGGCGAAGGGCATAGACCGCCTCAGGTGTTGGAAAAGCTCGCGGCTAAAGCCCCTCCTACAACGGCGGTATCCCGTGGGAGGGGCTTTAGCCGCGACAGACGGAGGTTCAGGCCGTGCGTTCCTTGCCCGGATGTGGCAACTCACCCACGGGGCAGTCGGCCACGCCGATGGTCGAGCGGGTGAGTTTCTCCACGTCCTCCTGGGCCTTCTGCGCATCCAGCACCCAGGTGCGGTAGAACTCGAACGGGCAATCAGCCACGCCCTTGTCGCCATCACCGGAGTTATAGACGCCGGTGTAGCCGCGATGCAGCAGCTTGAACAGGTGGTTCTGCGACTGGTCGTTGGCGCGCGCATCGCGGATCTGCGACACCGACAGCTGGGCGTACTGGATGCCCATTTCCTCCTCGCCGCACTCGCCCAGGGTGCGGCCGTCGAAGCCGATCAGCGCGGAGTGGCCAAAGTAGCTGTACACGCCATCGAAGCCGGTAGCGTTGGCCACCGCCACGTAGCAGTTGTTGGCCCAGGCCATGGTCTTGGCCATCAGCACCTGCTGATCCTTGGCCGGGTACATGTAGCCCTGGCAGCGCACGATCAGCTCGGCGCCCTTCATCGCGCAGTCGCGCCAGATTTCCGGGTAGTTGCCGTCGTCGCAGATGATCAGGCTGATCTTCATGCCCTTGGGGCCTTCGGAGACGTAGGTGCGGTCGCCCGGATACCAGCCCTCGATGGGGCACCAGGGAATGCACTTGCGGTAGCGCTGGACGATATCGCCCTGGTCGTTGATCAGGATGAGCGTGTTGTATGGTGCCTTGTGCGGGTGCTCTTCATGACGCTCACCGGTGAGCGAGAAGATGCCCCAGGTCTTGGCCTCGCGACAGGCGGCGGAGAAGATCGCCGTTTCCTCGCCAGGGATGGTGGCGGCGGTGGCCATCATCTCGTCCTTGTCGTACATGATGCCCATGGTGCTGTATTCGGGGAATACCACCAGGTCCATGCCGGGCAGGCCGAGCTTCATGCCCTTGATCATCGCGGCGATCTGGCGCGCGTTGTCGAGCACCTCGGCCTTGGTATGCAGGCGCGGCATCTTGTAATTG
This sequence comes from Pseudomonas sp. GW6, assembly GCA_048065775.1. Lineage (GTDB taxonomy): Bacteria > Pseudomonadota > Gammaproteobacteria > Pseudomonadales > Pseudomonadaceae > Aquipseudomonas. The sequence continues at coordinate 8,869 of JBLUOL010000122.1, read as the reverse complement.
ACGACGGCAACGCCGACGGTATCGGGGCTGCTGGAAATATCGCCGTGGCGCATGGCTGTATATCCTCCGGTTGACTGCTTGTTTGTGGGAGCGGCTTCAGCCGCGAAATTCTCTATGTGTCGCCGTTTATCGCGGCTGAAACGGAATGCCGCCCAGCCGCTCCTACGGGCACATCCGCGGCCGTCAGTGGCTGATCATCCACGGCCGTGCCGATGGGCTGGCCTTGAGGCCGTGGGGGTTGGCCTTGGTGCGCTCGACCGGCTTGCTCGGGCCGCAGCAACTGCAGCCAGCCGGGTGCTTGCGGTTGGCCTTGTATTCCTCGAGGCTCTGCGGCGCGTGGGCGCTGCGCTCGTTGGTTTCATGGGCGCGGCGCTGGCTGCCGGCCATGCTGGTCAGGCCCGGCGCGCTGAGGATCACCCGCTCGCTCGGCGTATCGCAGTACGGGCAGGCGCAGGCGGCGTCACGCTCGGCCATCGGCCGCAGCACGGTGAAATCGCCACAGCTCGGGCAGTCGTATTCGTAGATGGGCATGGCGCATTCCTCGATAAATTCGGTGCGCACGGCGCACCCTACGGTGGCCGTGCGCGCAGGCATCACTTGTCGTAGGCGATGGGCAGGTCGATGCTGCCGTCGAGGAACTTGGTCGGGCCGCTGGCGCTGGGGTTGATGTCGAACTCGAAGATATCGGTCGGCAGCCACAGCGTGGCGCAGGCGTTGGGGATGTCGACCACGCCGCTGATATGCCCCTGCACCGGCGCCGAGCCGAGCAGCGAGTAGCCCTGAGCCGGCGAGTAGCCGAACTTGGTCAGGTAGTTGATGGCGTTGAGGCAGGCCTGCTTGTAGGCCAGATTGACGTCCAGGTAGTGCTGCTTGCCGTCGTCGTCGACCGAGATGCCCTCGAAGATCAGGTAGTTGTTGTAGGTGGGCACGATCGGGCTGGGCTTGAAGATCGGGTTCTTGATACCGTACTTGGCCATGCCGCCCTTGATCAGCTCGACCTTCATGTGCACCCAGCCAGCCATCTCGATGGCGCCACAGAAGGTGATCTCGCCGTCGCCCTGGCTGAAGTGCAGGTCGCCCACCGACAGGCCGGCGCCATCGACATAGACCGGGAAGAAGATCTTCGAGCCACGCGACAGATCCTTGATGTCGCAGTTGCCGCCATGCTCACGCGGCGGCACGGTGCGCGCGCCGGTAGCGGCCGCCAGGTCGCGTGCCTCGCCCTTCATCTTGCCCATGTGCGCGGTGCTGGCGAACGGCGGGTTGGCCAGCGGCGGTACGCGGGTCGGGTTGGTGTCGATCAGTGCCTGCTCGCGCTTGTTCCAGTCGGCGAGCATCTTGTGATCTGGCAGGCAGCCGATCAGCCCCGGGTGGATAAGGCCGGCGAAACGCACGCCGGGAATGTGCCGGCTCTTGGTGAACATGCCCTCGAAGTCCCAGATCGACTTCTGCGCCGAAGGGAAATGATCGGTGAGAAAACCGCCGCCGTTGTTCTTCGAGAAGAAGCCATTGAAGCCCCACAGCATGTCCTGCTTGGCGCCGATATCGAGCAGCTCGACGATCAGCAGGTCGCCCGGCTGAGCGCCTTTCACGCCCACCGGGCCGGACAGGTAATGCACGGTGGACAGGTCGACGTCACGCACATCGCTGGCGTCGTCATTGTTCTTGATCGCACCGCCGGTCCAGTCGTAGGTCTCGAGAATGAAGTCATCACCCGGGTTGACCCAGCAGGCCATGGGAATGTCCGGGTGCCAGCGGTTGTGCACCTGTTCGTTATCGGTAGCAGCCTGGTTGAGGTCGACCTTGATCAGGGTATCGGTCATGACTGAGCTCCATAAGACCTGTGAGGAATGCCGGCCTGTGCCGGGTACGGAGCCAGTCTCGGACGCGTGGTGAAATCGGCCAATACGTTGGATGACGTATGCCCGCACAGCAGGATTAATGCGGCCTGCAGGCATATTTCGCAGGCGCGAAAAAGCGGCCGCTGCATGGAGAACACAGCGGCCGTAAAGCGGAAATCAATGGTGTAGCCCGGATGAAATCCGGGGACAGACCGAACCTTCGCCCCGGATTGCATCCGGGCTACAAGAGCGGGTCGTCACACCGACAGATAACGGCTGATGCTCGCCTCATCGACCTTGTCGCGAGTTTCCTCGACGACGAACTTGCCCTTTTCGATGACCAGAAAGCGGTCGGCGATTTCCATGGTGAAAGACAGCACCTGCTCGGACACCACGATGGTCAGATCGCGCATGTTGCGGATCTCCTTCAGGCTGCGGGCGATGTCCTTGATGATCGACGGCTGGATGCCCTCGGTCGGCTCATCGAGCAGCAGCACCTTGGGGTTGGTAGCCAATGCGCGGGCGATAGCCAACTGCTGCTGCTGCCCACCGGAAAGGTTGCCGCCCTTGCGGTGGCGCATCTCGAGCAGCACGGGGAACAACGCATAGAGATCGTCCGGCACCTTGCCACCGGCCGACGCCGGCAGGCCGGTCTGGATGTTCTCCAGCACGGTCATGCTGGGGAAGATCATCCGCCCCTGCGGCACGTAGGCGATGCCGCTTTCCACGCGCTGATGGGTTTCCAGTTTCGACACGTCCTTGCCGTCCACGCGAATCTGCCCGCCCCACTGCGGCAGGATGCCCATCAGGCTCTTGAACAAGGTGGTCTTGCCCATGCCGTTGCGGCCCATCACCGCGACGATTTCTTTCTTCGCCACGTCGAGGTTGAGCTCGTGGAGGATCTGGCTCTGGCCGTAGCCAGAAGCGAGGTTGCTGATCTGGAACATGTTTGTCACTCCAACATAGGCGGTGCGCACGGCGCACCCTACGATCTGATACCCGGGTGTAGGGTGCGCCGCGCGCACCGTTTCGTAGCCATGGCCATCAATGCCCCAGATACACCTCGATGACCTTGGGATTGCTCTGCACCGCCTCCATGCTGCCCTCGGCCAGCACCTTGCCCTGGTGCAGCACGGTGACGCGATGGGCGATGCTTTTTACGAACTCCATGTCGTGCTCGATGACCAGCACCGAGCGGCCCTGGCTGATGCGGTTGAGCAGATCGGCGGTGGCCACTCGCTCGCTGACGCTCATACCGGCCACTGGCTCATCGAGCATCAGCAGTTGCGGGTCCTGCATCAGCAGCATGCCGATCTCCAGCCACTGTTTCTGCCCATGCGAGAGCAGATCCGCCTGACGGTGCAAGTGATCACCGAGCATGATTTCCTGCGCCACCTGTTCGACCCGTTCGATCACTTCTTGTGTGCGCTTGAAGAACAGCGCGCCGAACACCTTGCGCCCGGCCGGGTAGGACATTTCCAGGTTCTCGAACACCGTCAGGTTTTCGTAGATCGACGGGTTCTGGAACTTGCGCCCGACGCCGGCACGAACGATGTCGAACTCGCGCATTTTGGTCAGCTCACGGCCGTCGAAATCGATACTGCCGGCAGTGGCCTTGGTCTTGCCGCAGATCAGGTCGAGCACCGTGGTCTTGCCAGCCCCGTTGGGGCCGATCACCACATGCACTTCGTTGCGGTCGACGTAGAGGTTGAGATCATTGACCGCCTTGAAGCCGTCGAAGGACACGGTCAGCCCTTCGATGGCCAGTACCGGCTTGGCGGCCTGAAAGCCTGCTGGGCTGTTCATGGCGTGGTCTCCAGTTCAGGGGTTGGGCGCTTGCTGGGGGCAACGGCAACGGGCTTTGGCGCAGCGGCCACCTGTGGCTTGCGCTGCAAGCGGGCCAGCCAACGCTTGCCGTGGCTGTCCCACAGCCCCGCCAAGCCATTGGGGAAGTACATGACCACGACGATGAACAGGCCGCCCATCAGGTACAGCCACAACTCGGGGAAGCTCTCGGAGAAGTAGGTCTTGCCGAAGTTGACCAGCAGCGCGCCATACACCGCGCCGAGCAGCGACAGGCGCCCGCCGACTGCGGCGAAGATGACCATCTCGATCGACGGTACGATGCCGACGAAGCTTGGCGACATGAAGCCCACCTGCAGGGTGAACATCGCCCCACCGATACCGGCGAATGCCGCGCCGACGCAGAACACGAAGATCTTGAAGCTGGCCACGTCGTAACCGGAGAAACGCACCCGCTCTTCCTTGTCGCGCATCGCCAGCAGCAGGCGACCGAGCTTGGAAGCGATGATGAAACGGGCGATGAGAATGCAGCCGATCAGCAGCGCCGCACTGACGAAGTAGAGAATCAGCTTGGCCTCGTCGCTGCGGATGTCCCAGCCCTTGAGCGTGCGCAGGTCGGTGATGCCGTTGACCCCGCCGGTCAAACCCTGCTGGCCGATGATCAGCACGGTGAGGATCAGCGCAATGGCCTGGGTGACGATGGAGAAATACACGTCGCCGACGCGGCGCTTGAACATCGCGATACCGATCACCAAGGCCAGCAACACCGGCACCGCCACCACCGCGATCAGGGTGAAGCTCAGGCTGTGGAAGGGTTCCCAGAACAGTGGCAGTTCGGTGATCTGGTTCCAGTCCATGAAGTCCGGGATACCCGGCGTGGATTGGATCTTGGTGCTCTCCGGGTCGGATGCCTCGAGTTTGAGGAACATCGCCATGCAGTAGCCGCCCAAGCCAAAGAAGATGCCCTGACCCAGACTCAGGATGCCGCCATAGCCCCAGCACAGCACCAGGCCAACGGCGACGAAGGCGTAGGTCAGGTACTTGCCCACCATGTTCAGGCGGAAGGCATCCAGCGCCAACGGAAACACCACCAGAATCAGCGCGGCGAGCAGCGCCAGGCCGATGGCGCCCTGCTTGCCGCCGAGTAGGCTTTCGTATGCGTTTTTCATCAGTTAATCCCCCTGCATACAAAAAGTCGCGTTGAACCGTAGCGAGCACCGCGCGCCGCCGCAGATGGGGCGCGCAGTAGGTTGAAAGTGACTGTTCATTTGCGCACCTTGGCCGAGAACAGACCCTGCGGACGTAGCATCAGAATCAGCACCACGGCGGACAGGGTGAACACCTTGGCCATCGAACCGCTGGTGAAGAACTCCAGCAGCGATTGCGCCTGGGCGATGCTGAAGGCCGAGGCGATGGTGCCGAGCAGGCTGGAGGCACCGCCGAACACCACCACCAGGAAGGTGTCGACGATGTAAAGCGAACCTGCTGTCGGCCCGGTCGAACCGATGGTGGTGAAGGCCGCGCCCGCAACGCCGGCAACGCCGCAGCCGAGGGCGAAGGTCATACGGTCGACGCGCTTGGTGTTGATACCCACGGAACGCGCCATCACCCGGTTCTGCATGGTCGCGCGCACCTGCAGGCCCCAGCGCGAGCGGTAGATCATCAGAAACAGCAGCGCGGTGAGCAGCAGGGTCAGGCCCATGACGAACAGGCCGTTGCGCGGAATGTCGATGGCCTCGGTCGGGTTCCAGGAGCCCATCAGCCAGTCAGGCAGGGTGGCGCTGACTTCACGCGCGCCGAAGATCGAACGAAAGCCCTGCTGCATCACCAGGGACAGCCCCCAGGTAGCCAGCAAGGTGTCCAGCGGACGCTGGTAGAGCTTGCTGATCATCGCCCATTCCACCAGCCAGCCAATGGCGCCGGCAATGAAGAACGAGAGGATGATCGCGAGAAAGAAGTAGTAAGGCCCGAAGGCCGGTGCATAACTGGACGTCAGCGAGGACACCACGAAGGTGGTGTAGGCGCCGATGGTGAGAAACTCGCCATGGGCCATGTTGATAACGCCCATCTGGCCGAAGATGATCGCCAGCCCCAGAGCCATCAGCAGCAGCACGCAGAACACGGACAAACCGTTGAACCCCTGCATGGCTGCGATGGCGCCGAATTCCGATAGCCATTCCATGTCGATGGTCTCCAGAAGAAAAGAGAAAAGCCGGTAGGAGCAGGCTTGCCGGCGATTCACTGATCGCCAGCAAGCCGGCTCCTACGAGAGGGTGTTGCTTACTGGTAGCCTTCCGGGAAGGGGTTCGGCTCGATCAGGTCGGACTCGAATACCACCTTGAACTGACCGTCTTTCTGCACTTCACCGATGCGGGTCTTGCTCCACAGGTGATGGTTGTCGTGCACCTTGACGTAGCCTTCCGGCGCGGTGTCCAGCTCGATACCCGGGGAAGCGGCGACCACCTTGTCGATGTCGAAGCTGCCGGCTTTCTCCACCGCGGCTTTCCACAACCATGGGCCTAGGTAGGCGGCTTGGGTCACGTCACCGATCACCGCGTCCTTGCCGTACTTGGCCTTGAAGGCTTCGACGAAGGCGCTGTTGTTCGGGTTGTCCAGGCTCTGGAAGTACTTCATCGAGGCGTAGAAGCCAGCCATGTTCTCGCCGCCGATACCCAGCAGCTCGTCTTCGGTGACCGACAGGGTCAGCAGGGTCTGCTTGTCGGCGGTGACGCCGGCGGCTTTCATCTGCTTGTAGAAGGCGACGTTGGAGCCACCGACCACGGCAGCGAAGACCACGTCAGGCTTGCGCAGCTTGATCTTGTTGATCAGCGAGCCGAACTGGGTGTTGCCCAGCGGGTAGTACTCTTCGCCGACGACCTTGCCGCCGAGCACGTTTTCGATGTGCTTGCGCGCGATCTTCATCGAGGTACGAGGCCAGATGTAGTCAGAGCCGAGCAGGTAGAAGGTCTTGGCGCCCTTCTCCTTGGCCACCCAGTCCAGGCCCGCAAGGATTTGCTGGGTCGCTTCCTGGCCGGTGTAGATGACGTTCTTCGACTGTTCCAGGCCTTCGTAGAAGGTCGGGTAGTAGAGCAGGCCGTTCTCCTTCTCGAACACCGGCAGCACCGCCTTGCGCGAGGCCGAGGTCCAGCAGCCGAATACAGTGGCGACCTTGTCACCAACCAGCAGTTTGCGCGCTTTCTCGGCGAAGGTCGGCCAGTCGGAAGCCCCATCTTCCTGAATGACCTTGATCTGCCGGCCGAGCACACCGCCGCTGGCGTTGATCTGCTCGATGGCCAGGCGCTCGGCCTGGATCGAACCGGTTTCGGAAATGGCCATGGTGCCAGTGGCCGAGTGCAGGATACCGACCGTGACCTCGCTGTCGGTCACCGCCAGGCCGGTGGTGTTCACCTCGGCGCTGGCCACATGGCTGAACAGGCTGGCGGCCAGCAGCGAGAGCGCTGCGGCCCCCACCGCCAGCCGGCGGGGAAGAAGTCGAATCGGTTGAGAGTCCATGGTCGTGCTCCTGTGCTGGTTATTCGTGCCGAACCACGCCGGCTTCGCAGCTAGGATGCGTTTGCCCCCACCGAGCGGGGTATACGCAGCATGACGTAAGGGCATACGTCATCTGACGTACAGCGCCCTGCTCCAGCCTGGTGCAAGCTGGGCGCAGAAAAACCAGGCAGACAGAAGCCCGCGCGCGCGGCAGAGGCCTCGCTGAGCCGGGGCATGGAAGTTGCTGATATCCGCCCTGTAGGAGCCCGCTTGCGGGCGATACGCACTTGCTGACCAGTTGATCGCCGGCAAGCCGGCTCCTACAGGGACGCGCGACAGGGACGGTCTTACCCGATAACGCCAGCAGGACTTCGCCCGTGCAACCAACCGGCACCCAGCGCATCATCAAGATTCGCCGCGACTACAACGCCTGGGTCGCCGACGAGACCATGGAGGATTACGCCCTGCGCTTCACGCCCAGGTCGTTTCGCAAGTGGTCGGAGCTGCGCATCGCCAACACCGCGCTCGGCGCCGTATCGTTCCTCGCCCTGGAAGCCATCGGCGGTGCACTGGCGCTGTCCTACGGTTTCACCAACACCCTGTGGGCAATCCTCGCGGTCAGCCTGGTGATCTTCCTCACCGGCCTGCCGATCAGCTACTACGCCGCCCGCTCCGGCCTGGACATGGACCTGCTGACCCGTGGTGCCGGCTTCGGCTACATCGGCTCGACCATCACCTCGCTGATCTACGCCAGCTTCACTTTCCTGTTCTTCGCCCTGGAAGCGGCGATCATGGCGCTGGCCCTGGAGCTGTACTTCAACATCCCGCTGGCCCTGGCTTATGTGATCTGTTCGATCATCATCATTCCGCTGGTGGCCTACGGCATCACCCTGATCAACCGCCTGCAGATGTGGACGCAGCCCGTGTGGCTTTTCCTGCTGGTGCTGCCCTACGTGTTCGTCATCGCCAAGAACCCCGAAGCACTATCGGACTGGACCAGCTTCGCCGGCCGCGAGGGCGACCCCGGCAGCTTCAACCTGCTGCACTTCGGCGCCGCCTGCACAGTCGCCCTGGCCCTGATCACGCAGATCGGCGAGCAGGTCGACTACCTGCGTTTTTTGCCCGAGAAAACCCGCGCCAACCGCGTGCGCTGGTGGACGGCGCTGCTGTTGGCCGGCCCCGGCTGGATCATCCCCGGCGCACTGAAGATGCTCGCCGGCGCCTTCCTCGCCTTTCTCGCCCTGCAGCATGAAATCCCCATGGAGCGCGCCGCCGAGCCGACGCAAATGTACCTGGTGGCCTTCAACTACGTGTTCGCCTCGTCGCAATGGGCGTTGGCGGCCATGGTGCTGTTCGTCATTGTCAGCCAGGTGAAGATCAACGTCACCAACGCCTACGCCGGCTCGCTGGCCTGGTCGAACTTCTTCGCCCGCATCACCCACAGCCACCCTGGTCGCGTGGTGTGGCTGGTGTTCAACGTCGCCATCGCGCTGATGCTGATGGAGCTGGGCGTGTTCGAGGCGATCGAGGAAGTGCTCGGCCTCTACGCCAATATCGCCATCGCCTGGATCGGCGCACTGGTGGCCGACCTGGTGATCAACAAGCCGCTGGGCCTGTCGCCGAAATACATCGAGTTCAAGCGCGCGCACCTCTACGACATCAACCCGGTGGGCGTCGGCGCCATGCTGATCGCCTCGCTGCTCTCGGTGCTCGCCCACGGCGGCCTGTTCGGC
>JBLUOL010000121.1:0-14654 GCA_048065775.1 Pseudomonas sp. GW6 | reverse complement strand
GCTTTTCCGCTCGTTTTATTCGCGGACAAGTCCGCTCCCACAGGGTTCTACAGCCGCGCCAGGCGCTCGCGCACCGCCGATTCGATGCCGGCCTCGTCGAGGCCGCACTCGGCGAGCATCTGGCTCGGCTTGGCGTGCTCGACGTAGTAGTCGGGCAGGCCCAGGTGCAGCATCGGCAGCTGGATGTTCTCGGCGGCGAAGAATTCGCTGACCGCGCTACCGGCGCCGCCCATGATGCTGTTTTCTTCGATGGTCACCAGCAGCTCGTGGCTGCCAGCCAGCTCGCGCAGCAGCGCTTCGTCCAGCGGCTTGACGAAGCGCATGTCGACCACCGTGGCGTCCAGCGTTTCACCGACGCGCAGGGCTTCCGCCAGTTGCACGCCGAAGGCCAGCAGAGCGACGCCCTTGCCCTGACGACGCACTATCGCCTTGCCAATTTCCAGCGGCTCAAGGCCAGCATCGAGCGCGGCATTGGGGCCGGTGCCACGCGGGTAGCGCACCGCTGCCGGGCCGTCGAACAGATGGCCGGTGGTGAGCATACGGCGTAGCTCGTTCTCGTCGCTCGGGGTCATCACCAGCATGCCGGGGATGCAGCGCAGGTAGGACAGGTCGAAGCTGCCGGCGTGAGTCGGGCCGTCTTCGCCGACCAGGCCGGCGCGGTCGATGGCGAACAGCACGTCGAGGTGCTGCACGGCGACGTCGTGGATCAACTGGTCATAGGCACGCTGGAGGAAGGTGGAGTAGATCGCCACCACCGGCTTGGCACCTTCGCAGGCCATGCCAGCCGCGAGGGTGACGGCGTGCTGCTCGGCAATCGCCACGTCGAAGTAGCGCTCGGGGAAGCGCTCGCTGAACGCCACCAGATCCGAGCCTTCCTTCATCGCCGGGGTGATGCCGACCAGGCGGTTATCGGCTGCGGCCATGTCGCACAGCCACTGGCCGAACACGTTGGAGTATTTAGGGCCGCTGGGTTTCTTGGGTGCGGCGACCGGGGTCACCGGTTCCAGCTTGGTGATGGCGTGGTAGCCGATGGGATCAAGCTCGGCCGGGGCGAAGCCCTTGCCCTTCTTGGTCACCACATGAAGGAACTGCGGGCCGTCGAGGTCGCGCATGTTGCGCAGGGTGGTCACCAGGGTGGGCAGGTCGTGGCCGTCGATCGGGCCGACGTAGTTCCAGCCCAATTCTTCGAACAGGGTGCCGGGCACCAGCATGCCCTTGGCGTGTTCCTCGACCTTGCGCGCGATTTCCCAGGCGCCGGGCAGGCGCGAGAGGATCTTCTTGCTGCCCTCGCGCATGCTGGCGTAGGTGCGGCTGGAGATGATCTTGGCCAGGTAGTTGGACAGGCCGCCGACATTCTTGGAGATCGACATGTCGTTGTCGTTGAGGATCACCAGCATGTTGGCGTTGACGTCGGTGGCGTGGTTGAGCGCCTCGAAGGCCATGCCGGCGGTCAGGGCACCGTCACCGATCACCGCCACGCTCTTGCGTTTCTCGCCCTTCAGACGGGCGGCGATGGCCATGCCCAGCGCCGCGCTGATGCTGGTGCTGGAGTGGCCGACGCCGAAGGTGTCGTACTCGCTCTCGCTGCGTCGCGGGAAGGCGGCCAGGCCGTCCTTCTGGCGCAGACTGCCCATGCGCTCGCGACGACCGGTGAGGATCTTGTGCGGATAGGCCTGATGGCCGACGTCCCACACCAGGCGGTCATCGGGGGTGTCGAAGACATAGTGCAGGGCGATGGTCAGCTCGATCACGCCGAGCCCGGCACCGAAGTGCCCGCCGCTCTGGCCAACGCTATAGAGCAGGTATTGGCGCAGTTCGTCGGCGAGGGTTTCCAGGTCCGCTTCGGCCAGGCGGCGCAGTTCGTCGGGCGTGTTGGCGCTGTCGAGCAGCGGCGTCAACGGGCGCTCGCGGGGGATCTCGTGGAAAGTGGTCGGCATCAGGCGAATCGTTATAGGTGTAAAAGATGCGGCAGTTTACCTGATGCCGGGAAAACAGCCCAATCCGCTGACCACATCGGCGTTACCGGTAGTTTCGTGCGAGAAAATCCAGCAGCAGGGCGTTGACCCGCTCGCCGCATTCGGCCTGCAGCCAATGGCCGGCGCCGGGCAGGTCATGGCGTTCCAGGTGCGGCACCTTGTCGCCCATGCGTTTCAGCGTCGGCGCCTCGAAGCGGCCCACCGGATCATGCTCGCCGAGCAGGAATAGCGTTGGCTGCTCCACCTGAAGCTCGGCCAGGGCCTCGGTGCGTTGCCAGTTGCGCTCGAAGTTGCGGTACCAGTTCAGCGCGCCGCGAAAGCCGTGGCGCTCGAAGGTGCGCAGGTAGTGGGCGAACATCGCCTCGTTGCACCAGGGCGGCAGTGGCAGGTCATCCGGCATGCCATCGAACAGTCGCGCATCGGCTGGTTTGTCCGTTGCCAGCAGGGCATCGCCGAGGCCGCCGAGCAGCAGGCGCAGGCTGCGGCCGATGTCTTCGTCCAGCTCGGCCTCGGCCACGCCCGGTTGCTGGAAATACAGGATGTAGTGGAAGCGCCCGGCATAGGTCTCGCGCATTATCTCGATGGCCGGGCGTTTCGGCCGGCCGCCGAAGGGCACCGACAGTGCGCCGAGCGCCTTGACCCGCTGCGGCTCCAGCAGTGCCAGGTGCCAGGCCACCGGCGCGCCCCAGTCGTGGCCGACCACCGCCACCTCACGCTGGCCGAGCATATCCATCGCCGCCTGGATATCGCCGCACAGGGTGAGCAGGTCATAGGCCATCGGATCAGCCGGCGCGCTGCTGGCGCCGTAGCCACGCATTTCCGGGGCGAACACGCGATAGCCAGCGGCGGCCAGAGCCTCGATCTGTGGATGCCAGGCGTACCAGCATTCCGGGAAACCATGCAGCAGCCACACCGGCTTGCCGTGCTCGAGCCCGGCGCTGTACAGGCTCAGTTCGATGCCGTTAACGGCGAGCAGGCGGTGATCGAGGTGCATGGATAATTCCCTGGCTATGCCTGAGTTAAATGTTGGGGGGTAAAGGGCCGTAGGGTGGGCCGGGCGGCGCTCCGCTTCAGCCCATCGCCGACGGTCAGCGTGGGCTAAAGCCCACCCTACAAGGCTCCGAACCTTCCCGGAACTGCTTGGCAACAGCTAACGCGGACATCGCCAATTCCTTACCAGGTGTCGATGAAGGGACGTTTCTTGCCGTCGCGTCGGGGTGGACGCGGCGCCGCATTGAGCCCGCGCAGCAGCCAGGCGCGGCTGTCGGCCGGGTCGATCACGGCGTCGATCTCAAGATAGCTGGCCATGTTCAGCGCCTTGCCGTTGTCGTAGGCCTTGGCCACCAGCTTGTCGAACAGTGCCTGGCGCGCGGCCTCGTCCGGCTGGGCCGCCAGCTCCTTGGCAAAGCCCAGGCGCACCGCGCCTTCGAGGCCCATGGCGCCGAACTCGCCACTGGGCCAGGCGGCGGTGAACAGCGGCGAATGGAAACTGCCGGCGGCCATGGCCTGGGCGCCGAGGCCGTAGCCCTTGCGCAGCACCAGGGTGAAGAACGGCACCGTGAGGCTGGCGGCGGTGACGAACAGGCGCGAGACGTGGCGCACCGTGGCCTGCTTCTCCGCGTCCGGCCCGACCATGAAGCCGGGGGTGTCGCACAGCGAGACGATGGGCAGGTCATGCGCTTCGCACAGTTGCAGGAAGCGCGCGGCCTTATCGCCGGCCACGGCATCGATGGCGCCACCCAGGTGCGCGGGGTTGTTGGCGATCAGGCCGAACGGCTTGCCTTCGATGCGGATCAGCGCGGTGATCAGGCCAGGGGCGAACTGGCGGCGCAGCTCCAGCACGCTGCCGCTGTCGGCCAGCAGCTCGATCACCTTGCGGATGTCGTACACGCGCAGGCGGTTTTCCGGGATCACATGGCGCAGCTCGCGGCTATCGCTGCACTGCCAGTCGCTCACCGGGCCCTGGAAATAGCCCAGGTACTGCTTGGCCACGGCGACCGCTGCGGCTTCGTCCTCCACCAGCACGTCGATCACCCCGTTGGGGCCTTGCACGTCGGTCGGGCCGACCTGTTCGGGGGTGAAACTGCCGAGGCCGCCGCCTTCGATCATCGCCGGGCCGGCCATACCGATAGTCGCGTTCCTCGTCGCGATGATCACATCGCAGCAGCCGAGCAGCGCGGCGTTGCCGGCGAAGCAGCGGCCGGAGACCACGCCCACCGTCGGTACCAGGCCGGAGAGTTTGGCCATGGCGACGAAGGTGTGGCAGTCCAGCCCGGCCACGCCAACGAAATCGGTATCGCCCGGTCGGCCACCGCCGCCTTCGGCGAACAGCACCACCGGCAGACGCCATTGTTCGGCCAGGGCCAGCATGCGGTCGGTCTTCTTGTGGTTCATCACCCCCTGGGTGCCGGCGAATACTGTGTAGTCGTAGGCGATGGCCATGCAGCGCGCGGCCTCGGCACCGAAGCTCGCGGCGTTGACCGTGCCGATACCGGCGACCAGGCCATCGGCCGGGCTCAGTTCCAGCAACTCCTCGGGCGAACGCCGACGGCGCTGGGCGGCCAGGGCCATGGCGCCGTATTCGATGAAGCTGCCCTCATCGAGCAGGTCGGCCAGGTTTTCCCGCACCGTGCGCTGGCCGGTCTTGCGCCTTTTTGCCACGGCTTCGGGGCGGCGTGCATCGGTCAGGCGTGCGTGGCGCTCGAGCAGTTCGGCCAGATCGGAGCGGATATGCGCCAGGTCGAGCGCCTGCTCGCCGTGGGTATCGAGTCCATCCACCTCAGCCGGCTGCAGAAACGCCAGCGCCTGGCCCTCACCGATGGCGTCACCGGGGGCCACGGCCAACGCACGGACGATGCCGCTGTGCTCGGCCTTGACCTCGAACTCCATCTTCATCGCTTCCAGCACGGCGATGCGCTGGCTAGTGGCTACGGCATCGCCCTCGGCTACCTCCAGGCTGACCAGCACGCCAGCGTTGGGGGCGCTCAGGGCCAATGTGCCGGGCGGTGCATCGACAGTGGCTTTGGCGTTTTGTAGCGCGGCGTCAGCGGCGAAGTAACGGTGCGGATGCGCCTGTTCGCGGGCGGCCAGCAGCTCGCTCAGGTGACGTTCGACATAGGTGGTGTCGACCTGGTTGGCGATCACCTCGTCGCGTTGCAGCAGGTTCTGCAGCAGGTGCAGGTTGCTTGCCACGCCTTCGAGGCGAAACTCGCACAGCGCCCGGTAGGCGCGGCGCAGGGATCCGGGGTAGTCGTTGGCGCTGGCGATCAGCTTGGCGATCAGCGAATCGTAGGCCGGGCTCACGACATAACCGGCATAGCCGCAGCCATCCACACGCAGGCCGGGGCCGCTTGGCGGCTGGTAGGCGCTGAGCACGCCGCTGGCCGGGCGCGCCGTACCGTCGGCGAGCAGGCTTTCCAGATTCAGGCGCACCTGCACGGCATAGCCCTTGGTCGCGGGCGGTGTGAGCAGGTTCAGCTCGGCCAGGCTTTTGCCAGCGGCCAGGTGCAGTTGCGTGTGCAGCAGATCGACGCCGGTGACCTGCTCGGTGACGGTGTGCTCCACCTGCACGCGCGGGTTGGCTTCCATGAAATAGAAGCGCCCCGGCTGGTCGAGGTCGAGGAGGAACTCGAAGGTGCCGATACCCTGGTAGCGCACCTCGGCGGCCAGGCGCAGGGCACTGGCGATGATGGCGTCACGGGTGGCCGCATCGAGGTCGGGGCTGGGGGCGATCTCCACCAGCTTCTGGTGGCGGCGTTGCAGGCTACAGTCGCGCTCCCACAGGTGGCTGACCGCGCCGCTGCCGTCACCGAGCACCTGCACTTCGATATGCCGGGCGCGGCGCACGCGTTTTTCCACATACAGCGCGCCACTGCCGAAGGCGCCCTGGGCCTCGGAGGCGCAGCGGGCGAAGGCCTCGGCCAGTTGCGCCGGATCATCCACTGCACGCATGCCGCGCCCACCACCGCCGGCCAGGGCCTTTAGCATCACGCTGCCGTGTTCGGCGAGAAAGGCGCTTGCCTGCTCCAGCGTCACCGCCTGGTTGATGCCGGGCACCAGGGGCACGTCGCAGCGCTCGGCCAGCTCTCGGGCGGCGGCCTTGTCGCCGAACAGTTGCAGGGTCTCGGGCGTCGGGCCGACGAAGGTCAGCCCGGCCTCCTGGCAATGGCGGGCGAACTCAGCGTTCTCGGCGAGAAAACCGTAGCCAGGGTGGATGGCCATGCAGCCCTGCTCACGGGCAATGCTGATCAGCTGATCCATGTCCAGATAGGCCGCGACGCCGCGACCGGCCAGCGCCACGGCCAGGTCGGCCTTGCGTGTATGCAGGCTGGCGCTGTCGTCTTCGGCGTACACCGCCACGCTGCGGATACCGAGGTCGGCGCAGGCCTGGGCGATGCGAATGGCGATCTCACCACGGTTGGCGATCAGCAGGGCGGGGAAGGGCATGGCGGCTCCGGACGTCTTGTCGTTATGGAGCCATCTTAGGTGGCTGGGCGCGCGGGTAAAGCAAGCCTTATGCGGCGATCATGTGGTCATAGATGACAATGATGGAGCGGGAGGGCTATCGCGGCTGAAGCCGCTCCCACAAGCGCTGTTCAGCTGCGCCGTTCGACGATATAGCGCGCCAGCTCGCGCAGCGGTTCGGCACTGTTGCCGAACGGGCGCAGCACGTGCAATGCCTGGTCGCGCAGTTCCAGAGCGTAGTCCTTGGCGGCATCGAGGCCGAGCAGGGCGGGGTAGGTGGGCTTGTCGTGAGCTTCGTCCTTGCCCTGGGTCTTGCCCAAGGTGGCGGTATCGCTTTCCACGTCGAGGATGTCGTCCTGCACCTGGAAGGCCAGGCCGATGGCGCGGGCGTAGTGCAGCAAGGCCTTGCACGCCAGTTCATCGGTATTGCCACTGGCCAGGGCACCGAGCGCCACGCTGGCCTCGATCAGCGCGCCGGTCTTGTGCCGGTGCATGACTTCCAGCGCCTGCTTGTCGAGTTGCAGGCCTACCGAACCAAGGTCGATGGCCTGGCCACCAACCATGCCGGCCGGGCCTGCGGCCTGGCTGAGCAATTCGATCATCTGCAGGCGCGTCTCGGCATTCTGTGGATTGCGCCTGCGGTCGACGAGCACGCCGAAGGCCAGGCTTTGCAGGGCGTCGCCAGCGAGGATGGCGCTGGCTTCGTCGAAGGCCTTGTGCGTGGTTGGCTGGCCGCGTCGCAGGTCATCGTCGTCCATGGCCGGCAGGTCGTCATGCACCAGCGAATAGGCATGGATCAGCTCCACCGCGCAGGCGGCGCCGTCGGCACGTTCGATATCGCCCTCAAGCGCTTCACAGGCGGCATAGACCAGCAGCGGGCGCACCCGCTTGCCACCGTTCATCACGCTGTAGCGCATGGCCTGGTAGAGCCGGTCGAGTTCTGTGCGTGGCGCCTGGAACAGGGCGTCCAGGGCCGCATCGACGCGCGTCTGGCAGCGCTTCTGGTACGCGGCGATCATGCCGTTTCGTCCGTGTCGAAGGGCGTTGCCTGCAGCTCGCCGTCGCGCTCCAGCAGGATCTGCACCTTCTGCTCGGCCTGGGCCAGGGCGGCCTGGCATTCGCGGGTCAGACCGATGCCCTGCTCGAAGGCGGTCAGCGAGTCTTCCAGCGACAGTTCGCCGCTCTCCATGCGCTCGACCAGCGTCTGCAACTCGGCGAGGGAGTGTTCGAAGTCGGGGGCGGCTTTCTTGCGGGCCATGCTGCGGGTCTCGGGAAGCGTAGAAACGGGCGCGACACTAGCAGAGGCGCGCTTCTCGGGCAAATCAGCGAGTTTCGGAGGCGCATAGCCGTGCGCCTGGGTAATGTCGATTCAACGCGATCATTCGTAGGAGCCCCTCCTCGGGGCGAAGCTTTTCAAATGCGCGGCGCCTTGATTCGCGGCGGGGCGCCGCTCCTACACATTCGATACGTTGACGCCTGACTGAGTGGCATTAGGCGTGCTCGGACACTGTCCGGTCTATTTTTCGCAGGGCTGGTTTTTACGCCGAGAAGTAGGTGCTCCAGAAGTAGTATAGGGTCATCGTGCTGCCGACCAGGATGACGAAGCTGCGCAGCAGTGCTGGCGGCAGCTTCTCGCCCAGTGCACCACCGGCGTAGCCGCCGATGGTGGCGCCGGTGAGCAGGATCGCCAGCTCGTACCAGCTGACCCGGCCGGCGATGACGAAGGTCAGCGTGGCGATGCTGTAGATGACTGCCGAGATCAGGTTCTTCAGGGCGTTGGCGCGGGCCAGCGGGTGGCCTTCGATGGAGAACGCGGCGAGCTGCAGAATGCCCATGCCGGCGCCGAAGTAGCCGCCATAGATCGACACGCCGATGTGTGCACCCAGCGACAGCGGCGTATGCGGCGGGTGTGCGGATGCCTTGTTCTTGCGCCGCTCGGCCAGCCAGCGACCCAGCCAGGGGCTGGCGGCAAATAGCGTAGTAGCGGCCAGCAACAGCCAGGGGATCAGCACGCGGAACACGTCGTCGCCCCCGGCCAGCAGCAACAGGCCGCCGAGCAAGCCACCGGCCAGACCGGCCAGCAGCAGCGGAAGCAGATAACGACCCAGCGGCCGCAATGAGGCGCGCGCTGCCCAGGCACCGGCCAGGCTGGCCGGCCACAATGCGACTGCGTTGGTGGCATTGGCCGTCACCGGTGGCAGGCCGGCGGCGAGCAGGGCGGGGAAGGAAAAGAAGGTGCCGCCGCCAGCCAGGGCGTTCATGCCCCCAGCGGCGAAACCGGCGAGGGCCAGCAGCAGTAGATCGAACAGGGACATCGAGCAGGCTCGCACAAAAAGAGTGCAGCATATGGCTGATCGTTCGGTCAGCCAAGTGTGGTCAAGGTGAGTTGACGCCTTTCTTGGAAGTGGAACCTGTGATTGGCAGGGCGGCTCAAGGAGGCATATAGTTAGTTGCCTTGCTAATCATGTGCGCTGCAATGGCGCGTCGAGTAATCAATGACCTCCCTTCCGTTGTCAGGTGCCAACCGTCCACTTCAGGGAATTGGCCTTATGGTCGTGGCGACTTTTATGTTCGCCAGCCATGACGCCATGTCCAAGTACCTGTCGGGGTTCTATCCGATCATCCTGATCGTTTGGGCGCGCTATCTCGTTCACACATTGCTCATGGCAGGGATCTTCCTGCCGCGATCGGGATTGCGCGTTCTGCGTACCAAGCGACCACTCCTACAGGCACTCAGGGCGCTTTGCCTGCTGGTGTTCGGCCACCTGCCAGACTCGACGGCTCTGGTGGGCATTCTGATCATTTGCCTGAGCGGCTTGGCGGCTGCCTGGCAGAGTCGACGGTAGGACGGGTTCATTGGTTCTCGCCTGCCTGCGCCACCTGATTGCGGCCGCTGTGCTTGGCCAGGTACAGGCCTTCATCGGCTTTGATCACCAGGCTCAGTGGATCACGCTCGGGGGAGGGGCTGACGGTGGCAATTCCGATGCTCACACTGATTGGCGAGCCGGGTTTGGGCAGGTTGTGGGGAATACCTAGCGCTTCGACCGCGCGGCGGATTTTTTCTGCCTGCAGGCGCGCACCGCCGGCTGCGGTGCCAGGCATGATCACGGCAAATTCCTCGCCACCGTAGCGGGCCGCCAGGTCGGTGGCGCGTGTGCAACTGCCGCGCAGCGACTCGCCAACGCGGCGCAACACTTCATCGCCAGCGACGTGGCCGTGCTGGTCGTTGTAGGCCTTGAAATAGTCGACGTCGATCATCAGTAGCGACAGTTCGCTCTGGTCGCGCAGGGCGCGCTTCCACTCGATCTCCAGGTATTCGTCGAAATGGCGGCGGTTGGCCAGGCCGGTGAGACCGTCGGATTTGATCAGGCGTTGCAGCACCAGATTGGTGTCGAGCAACTGCTGCTGGCTTTCGCGCAGGGCACGGTAGGCTTCGTCGCGCTGCAGCATGGTCAGGTAGGAACGCGAGTGGTAGCGAATGCGCGCGAGCAGTTCGATCACATCCGGCAGCTTGACCAGATAATCGTTGGCTCCGGCGGTGAAGGCGGCGCTCTTGACCTTGGGGTCTTCCTTGGTCGACAGCACGATGATCGGCACATCACTCAGGCCGGGCGCCGCGCGGTATTGGGCGAGCAGCTCGAGGCCGTCGACACCGGGCATGATCAGGTCCTGAAGGATCACCGTCGGCTTGATCTGCTGGGCCACGCTCAGCGCCTGGTGCGGGTCGGAGCAGAAGTGGAAGTCGATATCACTCTCTTCGCTCAGCGCCCGCCGGACGGCTTCGCCGATCATGGCCTGGTCGTCGACCAGCAGCACCATCATCGAATAGTCGGGCAAGCCGTTATGATGGTTGGAGTTATCTTGAGGCCGTTGCATAAGCGCGTCTCCGCTTTTTTCGTAGGTTACGCGGCTGCTTTGGCCGCGGTTGGCGTTTTTAGCCCAGGCGCTCGATCAGGCGCGCGGGAATTCTGTCCAGAGCTAGCACTTCTGCTGCGGCACCCAGCGCGACGGCGGCCTTGGGCATGCCGTAGACGGCGCTGCTGGCCTGGTCCTGGGCGATGGTGTGAAAGCCGCGTTCGCGCATCAGCTTCAGGCCCCTGGCGCCATCGCGCCCCATACCCGTCAGCAGCACGCCAATCGCTTCACCTTGCCAGTAGGTGGCCACACTTTCGAAGAATACATCGATAGAGGGTCGGTAGACCTGATCGGCGGGTTCGCGCCGGTACACCAGGTGCCCCTCGGGCGCCAGGTACAGGTGGTTGTTGGTGCCGGCCAGCAGCACAGTCGCCGGTTGCAACCCTTCGCCTTCCCGCGCCAGGCGCACGGGTATGTGCGACTCGCTGCCAAGCCACTGGGCCATGCCGGCTGCGAAGACTTCATCGACATGCTGCACCAGCACGATGCTGGCAGGAAAATCCGCCGGGATCTGCCGCAGCAGCTCCACCAGCGAGGCTGGGCCGCCCGCCGATGCACCGATGGCCACCAGGCTCTTGCTGCGGCCTTCAGTGCTGCGCATGGGTGTCGGTTTGACCGAGCGCGAGGTCTTGTGGCCGATCATCCAGGCGATGTTATGGATCTTGCGCCGCACGGTCGCGGCATCGAGCACCTGCTGCGGGCCAAGCGACGGCGCGGCAACCACATCCAGCGCACCGGCGCCCATGGCGTCGAACACCCGCGACATGTTGCGCTCGACATCCGAGGTGACGATGAGAATGGCGCAGGGGGTGTCGTGCATGATCCGTCGGGTCGCTTCCACGCCGTCCATGCCGGGCATGAGCATGTCCATCAGCAGCAGGTCGGGTAGGTCGTCGCGGCAGCGGCTGACCGCTTCCTCGCCATTGCTGGCGACCCAGATCAACTGGTACTCAGGTTCTGCCGCCAGCGCACGGCGCAGGGCTTCGACCGCCAGGGGCGTGTCGTTGGCAATGGCGATCCTCATTCTCGGGCCTCACCGATCAGGGTTTGTACGGCGTCCAGCAGCGCTTCGTCGTGGAAGCTGGCCTTGGCCAGGTAATAATCGGCGCCGGCCTCCAGGCCGCGGCGGCGATCTTCCTCGCGATCCTTGTACGACACCACCATCACCGGCAGCGAGCGCAGGCGTGGGTCCTGGCGCACCAGGGTGACCAGTTCGATACCGTCCATGCGCGGCATGTCGATATCGGTGATCAGCAGGTCGAAGGTCTCGGCACGCAGGGCGTTCCAGCCGTCCATGCCATCCACGGCGACCGATACCTGATAACCGCGGCTTAGCAGCAGTTTGCGCTCCAGTTCGCGTACGGTGAGCGAGTCATCCACCACCAGCACGCGCTTGCTGACAGTCTGGCGCGCATGGCTGGCATGGTCGACACGCTCCAGGTGACCGGTGTCAAGCAATTTACTCACCGAGTTGAGCAGGTCGTCGACGTCGAGGATCAGCACCGGCGTGGCGTCGTGCAGCAGAGCGCCGGCCGCGACGTCGCGCACCTTACCCAGGCGCCCATCGAGGGGCATCAGCACCAAAGTGAACTCGCCGAGGAAGGCTTCGACCGCCAGACCGTGGTATTGCTCGCGGTCACGAATCAGCACGATGGGGATGCTGTCATCATCGCCCTGTTTCTCATTGCATCGCAGCAGCTGTGCGGCGGAGATCAGGCCGACGTGTTCGTCCTCCAGCCAGAAGTGCTGGCGCCCCTCAAGCTGGACGATGGCGCTGCGCGGCAGGCGCAGCATGCGTTCGATCTGCGCCAGCGGGAAGGCATAGGCCTCGCCGCCGATGGTCACCACCAGCGCGCGCACCACCGAGAGGGTCAGCGGCAGTTCGAGGTGGAACAGGCAGCCCTGATCAGGGTTCTGCAACAGCCGCACGTTGCCGCGCATACGGCGAATCTCGTGTTGCACCACGTCGAGGCCGACACCGCGACCGGAGACTTCGGTGACCTGCTGGCTCATGCTGAAACCAGGTAGGAAGAGGAAGGCCAGCAGCTCGTCCTCGGTCATCTGCTCGACCTGCTCGGCGGTGGCGAAACGACGTTTGATCACCGCCTGGGCAACGCGCTCGAGGTCGATACCGGCGCCGTCGTCGCTGACCTCCAGCACCAGCATGCCGGCGTGATGACGCGCGCGCAGCTGAACCACACCTTCTTCCGGCTTGCCCTTGCGAGCGCGTAGCGCCGGCGGTTCGATGCCGTGATCGACAGCGTTGCGCAGCAGGTGCGTCAGGGGGGCTTCCAGGCGCTCCAGCACGTCGCGGTCGACCTGAGTGTTTTCTCCCTCGATCTCCAGGCGCACCTGTTTGCCCAGCGAGCGGCCCAGGTCACGCAGCATGCGCGTGTGCCCGGTGAGCACGTCGGCGAAGGGGCGCATACGCGAGGCCAGGGCCAGATCGTAGAGTTGCTGCGTGCGTTGCCCGCCGTACCAGACGAAGTCGTCGAACAGTTCCTGATGGGCTTGCAGCTGTTGCTGGCATTCGATCAGCAGGTTGCGGCTCTCGGCGAACAGTGCCTGGGCGGAGGCGTCCAGGTCCGTGCCGAGCAGGTGCTCGCGCAGGCTCTCCAGGGTGCGGCGTGCCGACTCCTGCTGGCGCTTGAGGCGATGCAGCGAATCGTTTAGCGGCTTGGTGCGCTGGAACTCCACCAGCGATTTGCCGGACAGGTCGATCAGGTGATCGAAGCGCTCGGCCGACACCCGCAATACGCGGCTGATGCGTTCGTCGGCCACTGGTTCGGCGGGAGTGGCAGCGGTTGTCGTGGGCGTTTCCGGCAGGCTGACCGGTTTGGCTTCGGCGACAAACGCGGCGCTTTCACCTGGTTGCACGCGCAGTGCCGGTACGGCGTTGCCAAGCAGCACCTGCAGGCGTGTGGTGACGGTTTCCACACGTGCTTCCAGCTCGGCGTCCTGTTGCGCCTGGCCGATGCGCAGGAGCAGGTCGGAGCCCTGCAGCAGGGCGTCGATGTGGTCGGGCAGCAGGCGCAGTAGGCCTTCCTGAGCGGCGACCAGCAAGTCTTCCATGGCGTGGGCGATCTGCACGCCATGGTCCAGGCCGACGATGCGCGCTGCCCCCTTGAGCGAGTGCGCGGCGCGCATGCAGGCTTCCAGTTGGCTGGCGTTGGTCGGGTCACGCTCGAGAATCAGCAGGCCGGTATCGAGCACCTGCTTCTGTGCCTCGGCCTCCAGCCGGAACAGGTCGAGCAGCGATGCATCCCTCATCTGGTCCGGTGTCACGTGAGGCTCCCAATCATGGTTTGCAGCAACTGTTCGTCGTCGAGCAGGGTAATGCTCTGTTCCTGCCATTGCAGGACGCCGGCGGTGAAACGGCTGATGGTGCGCTTGTCGTCGTGTCTGCTGCTACTGATGCGCGCCACGGGGATGCGCTGGATGCCGCTGACTTCATCCACCGGTGTCACCAGCGGGCCACTGCTGCTTTCCAGAATCAGCATGCGCGGTATCACCCGGCGTTCGCTGCGGCGCGCATCCTGTGGCGCGTCGAGGTCGAGCAGCTCGGCCAGCGACAAGCAGGCGACCAGGGTGCCGCGCACGTTGGTTACACCCAGCAGGCCGCGGCTGTTGCGGTGAGGCAGCACGTGAATCGGCGATACCGGCATGACTTCGGCCAGGCAGCGCGTGGCGATGGCCAGCCATTGCTCGCCAAGGCGGAAGATCAGTAGCGAGCGCTGTTCGCCCTGCGCTTCCTGAGCTTCGCTCTGGCCGTAGTCGTCATCGCCACGCTCCAGCGCGCTGCCGTAACGGTCGAGCAGGGCGATGGCTGCGGCGCCGTAAACCTCGCAGTTGCGGCAATGGATATGCCGCTCCAGCTGCGGGCAACTCTTGTCGCCAAATACGCCGATGCGATTCCAGCAGTCGTCGACGGCGGATTGGCTGTATAGCAGGTCCTGATCAGTCACCTTCGCCTACCTCGGGGTTCTGCGCTCGTCGATACAGGCGCTGGGCGCCGCTCTGGTCGCCTTGCGCTTCCAGGTGTGCGGCCAGATGAGTGAGCGCCTCGCGATGCTGTGGTTCGAGATAGATCGCCTTGCGGTAGTAGGCGCAGGCCTGATCGCCCTGGCCTGCCGCGTCGCAGAGCAGGCCCAGCCAGTAATAGGCTGTGGCGCTGGGGCCGTTCTGCTGCAAGTGCTGCTCAGTGCGCTGGCGCGCTTCGTCGGTGCGGCCGGCGTTGGCAAGGCTGGCGACGTCGGCCCAGGTATCCGCTACGACCGTTGCCGGCACCGCTGCGCTGAG
>JBLUOL010000120.1:0-14698 GCA_048065775.1 Pseudomonas sp. GW6 | reverse complement strand
GCTGGGCGCTGCTGGCCTCCGGCGAAATCTGGCAGCACCTGGCGATCAGTGGCCAGCGCGCCGGTATCGGCTTCGCCATTGGCGGCGGCATCGGCTTGCTGCTGGGCTTTATCACCGGCCTTTCGAAATGGGGCGAGCGCTTTCTCGACAGTTCGGTGCAGATGATTCGCAACGTGCCGCACCTGGCGCTGATCCCGCTGGTGATCCTCTGGTTCGGCATCGACGAGGCGGCCAAGGTGTTCCTGGTCGCGCTCGGCACGCTGTTCCCGATCTACCTCAACACCTACCACGGCATCCGCAACGTCGATCCGGCGCTGGTGGAGATGGCGCGCAGCTATGGCTTGTCCGGCTTCTCGCTGTTCCGTCAGGTGATCCTGCCGGGTGCGTTGCCGTCGATCCTGGTTGGCGTGCGTTTCGCTCTGGGCTTCATGTGGCTGACGCTGATCGTCGCGGAGACCATCTCTGCCAGCAGTGGCATTGGCTACCTGGCGATGAACGCCCGCGAATTCCTGCAGACCGATGTGGTGGTGCTGGCGATTCTGCTCTACGCGGTGCTCGGCAAGCTGGCCGACGTCGCCGCCCGTGGTCTTGAGCGCATCTGGCTGCGCTGGCATCCGGCCTATCAGGTCAAGGCAGGTGGGCAATGACAGCGCTGCATAACATTCGTCAGGGCATTCCCCTGGCGATCGAGAAGATCGAGAAATCCTTCGGCGAGCGCCAGGTGCTCAAGGGCATCGACCTGCATATCCCGGCCGGCCAGTTCGTCGCCGTGGTCGGCCGCAGCGGCTGTGGCAAGAGCACGCTGCTGCGCCTGCTGGCCGGTCTGGATCAGCCCAGCGGTGGCCAGTTGCTGGCCGGCAATGGCTCGCTCAACGCGGTGCGTGAAGACATTCGCCTGATGTTCCAGGACTCGCGTCTGCTGCCCTGGAAGCGGGTGATCGACAACGTCGGCCTGGGTCTTTCCGGCAACTGGCGCAAGCAGGCCGAGGAAGCCCTGGCGGCGGTCGGCCTGGCGGATCGTGCCAATGAGTGGCCGGCGGCACTGTCCGGCGGGCAGAAGCAGCGCGTGGCCCTGGCCCGTGCATTGATCCATCGGCCGCGCCTGCTGCTGCTCGATGAGCCGCTGGGCGCGCTGGATGCGCTGACCCGCATCGAGATGCAGCAACTGATCGAACGTCTGTGGCAGCAGCATGGCTTCACCGTGCTGCTGGTCACCCACGACGTCGCCGAAGCGGTGGCCGTAGCGGACCGGGTAATTCTCATCGAGGACGGTCAGATCGGCCTCGACCTCGATGTGCAACTGCTGCGCCCGCGTCCGCATGGCTCGCCGCTGCTGGCTGCGTTGGAAGCGCGGGTGCTCGACCGGGTGCTGGCACAGCCGGAGTTGCCGACCCCACCAGACCCCGTATCACCTCTGCCCACGCAATTGCGTTGGGCGCTGTGAGACCGTAGCCCGGATGTAATCCGGGACGGCTCAAGAATTCCCCGGATTGCATCCGGGCTACATCAGTGGACCATCAGGAGAAACACCATGACCATCAAAGCCATCAACGTGCGTAACCAGTTCAAGGGCAGCATCAAGGAAATCGTCATCGGCGACGTGCTGTCGGAAATCGACGTGCAGACTGCCGCCGGCATCGTCACCTCGGTGATCACCACCCGCTCCGTGCGCGAACTGGAATTGCAGGTGGGCAGTGAAGTGATCGCTTTCGTGAAATCCACCGAAGTGTCCATCGCCAAGCTCTGATCGCTCTTGCGCCACCCTGGCCGCTCCTCGGGGCGGCCGGGGCAAGGTGCCACCGTTACTTCCCGCGCTCCTCCTTGTTCGCCACTTCCGGCTCCTTCCCGTATGCTTCCCCGTCTTTCCCTGGCCGCACCTATGCGGCGGGTTCGTCTGATGGCGTGGTTGATTTTTATCTGGTTATAAGCAGATAAGAAAATAGTATTTTTCGGATATATACCGTTGCGCCACAATCGCGCCATCAAAACGCCTGCTTGCAGGCTCTGCCAACGATAAGGAAGCCGCTCATGCTGAAGAAGATCCTCCTGGCCAGTGTGGCCAGTGCCACCCTGCTGACTGGCTCGCTGAGCCATGCTGCTGCCGACACGCCGTTCCACAACGCCTCCTACGACATCGCCCGCGAGCTGTTCGGCGAGATCAATCCGCTGTTCGTCGAGCACTGGAAGCAGCAGAGCGGCAAGGAAGTGAAGATCATCCAGTCCTTCGCCGGTACCTCGCGTCAGGCGCAGGACATCATCCAGGGCAAGAAGGTCGACGTCGTCACCTTTAACCAGGTAACCGATGTGGACATCCTGGCCAAGCGCGGTCTGCTGCGTGAAGACTGGGCCAAGCAGTTCCCCAACAACGCCTCGCCGTACTACAGCACCACCGCGTTCCTGGTGCGTGAAGGCAACCCGAAGAACATCAAGAGCTGGGATGACCTGATTCGCGACGACGTGAAGCTGGTATTCCCCAACCCGAAAACCTCCGGCAACGCCCGCTACAGTTACCTGGGCGCCTGGCTGTTCGCCAACGAGAAATTCAATGGCGACGAGGAGAAGGTAAAGGCCTTCGTCGGCAAGCTGCTGAAGAACGTCGAGAACTTCCCCACTGGCGGCCGTGGCGCCACCGTGGCCTTCGCCCAGAACGGCCAGGGCGACGTGCTGCTGACCTTCGAGTCGGAAGTGATCAACATCGCCAAGGGTGACGAGTTCAAGTCTGCCAACCTGGAAATCGTGGTGCCGGAAGTCAGCGTGCTGGCCGAGTTCCCGGTGGCCATCGTCGACAAGGTGGCCGACGAGCGCGGCACCCGCGAGCAGGCCAAGGCCTTCCTCGACTTCCAGTACAGCAAGGACATCCAGCAGCTGCTGACCCGCTACAACTACCGCGTGCACAACCTGGAAGTGGTCGAGGCGACCAAGGCGCAGTTCGCACCGGTACGCCTGATCAACCCGAACGAGATCCTCGGTAGCTGGGATGACATCACCGCCAAGCACTTCGACAACGGTGGTATCCTTGACCAGCTTCTCGCGACTGGGCGCTGAGCGCGCCGGTCTGGCGTAGCAGGCTGTTGAAAAACGTAGGCGAGGCAGGCAAGACAAGGCAAAAACGGCCGAAAAAGCGCAGTTTACGTGCTGTAAATGAGCATTTTGAGGCCATTTTTAACGCAGTATTGCCAACGTAGGTAGTTTTTCAACGGCCTGTTAGGGCGGGTGTAACCCGCCAGCCATGAGTGGCGGGTTACACCCGCCCTACGCGAGCATCGTAATGGTCAGTTGGCCGCCTTATTGGCGGCCAACTGCATTTGTAGAGCCGAGCTTTTCGTGAGTAAACCGACGCTGTTCTTCCTGCAGACTCCGCTGCTGCCTGGCTTCGGCCTGAGCTTCGGCGTCAGCGTGCTGTACCTGTCGCTGGTGATCCTGTTGCCGCTGTCGGCGCTGCTGTTGTACGTCAGCGACATGACCTGGGCGCAGTACTGGTTCGCGATCAGCGATCCGCGTGTGGTGCAGACCTACAAGGTGACCATCTCGGCGGCCTTCTACTCGACGCTGGCGGTGCTGGTGCTGGGTCTGCTGCTGGCCTGGGTCATCACCCGCTACGACTTCCCTGGTCGGCGCATCGTCGATGCGCTGGTCGACCTGCCGTTTGCCCTGCCGACCTCGGTCGCCGGCCTGACCCTCGCCGCGCTGCTGGTACCCAACGGCTGGATCGGCCAGTGGCTGGGCTTCAAGGTGGCCTACGCCTACGCCGGTATCGTGGTGGCGATGGTCTTTACCAGCATTCCCTTCGTGGTGCGTACCGTGCAGCCGGTGCTGCAGGATCTTGGCTCGGAATACGAGGAGGCCGCGCGCACCCTGGGCGCCAGCCGCGTGCAGACCTTTCGCAAGGTGATCCTGCCGACTCTGACCCCGGCGCTGGTCACCGGTGGCTCGCAGGCCTTCGTGCGCAGCCTCGGCGAGTTCGGCGCGGTGATCATGATCGCCGGCAACATTCCCTACCAGACGGAGGTCAGCTCGCTGATGATTTTCGTCCGTCTGCAGGAGTTCAATTACCCGGCGGCGGCGGCCATTGCTTCGGTGATCCTGCTTGCCTCGCTGACTCTTCTGTTCCTCCTGCAGGTCGTGCAGGGACGTCTGTTCGCATGGCAACGGCAAGGTCGATGAAAAAGCCCCAAGATTGGCGCCAGTGGGCGCTGGTAATCCTCGGTCTGATGGTGGTGGCGCTGATTCTGCTGGTGCCGCTGGCGCTGATCTTCACCAAGGCGCTGGCTGGTGGGCTTGACCTGCTGTGGAGCAACCTCGGCGAGGACTACATGCTCCACGCCATCGGGTTGACCCTGCTGGTGGCCGCCATCACCGTGCCGCTGAACCTGTGCTTCGGCATTTGCCTGGCCTGGTGCGTGACGCACTACGATTTTCGCGGGCGCAAACTGCTGACCACGCTGGTCGACATTCCCTATGCGGTATCGCCGGTGGTCGCCGGCCTCTGTTATCTGGTGGTCTACGGCCTGGAGAGCTTCATCGGCCGCTGGTTCTACGATAACGGCATGCAGTTGATGTTCGCCTGGCCGGGCATCGTCATGGTCACCGTATTCGTCACCGCGCCCTATGTGGCGCGCATTCTGATTCCGGTGATGCAGGCCCAGGGCCAGGACGAAGAAGCCGCTGCCATGTGCCTGGGTGCCAGCGGCTGGCAGATCTTCCGCCGCATTAGCCTGCCGAAGATCAAATGGGCGCTGCTGTACGGCGTGGTGGTGACCAATGCGCGCGCGGTCGGTGAGTTCGGCGCGGTATCGGTGGTCTCCGGCACCATCATCAACCAGACCCTGACCTTGCCGCTGTTGGTCGACCAGCTCAACAACGACTACAAGCCCGCGGCGGCCTTCACTGCCGCCGGCCTGCTGGCGTGCATGGCGCTGCTCACTCTGTTCCTGAAAACCTTCATGGAGTGGCGTCAGCGCCAGCTGATGCAACGCGCCGAGGCCTGATCAGGGTGAACGCTTATGGTGGATGTGAAGAGTGGCATCCCTAGGGGCTTCATTTCCTATCGCGGCTGAACCCGCTCCTACGGAGCGTGGTGCTGGTGTAGGAGCGGCTTCAGCCGCGATGCTCTTCCGACGCCGCCAC
The DNA here is from genome assembly GCA_048065775.1 of Pseudomonas sp. GW6. Classification (GTDB taxonomy): domain Bacteria; phylum Pseudomonadota; class Gammaproteobacteria; order Pseudomonadales; family Pseudomonadaceae; genus Aquipseudomonas. The sequence continues at coordinate 9,571 of JBLUOL010000120.1, read as the reverse complement.
CTGCACCTGATTGCGACCACCATGCTTGGCCGCATACAGCGCCTTGTCGGCGCGCTCGCGCAGTTGCTCGGCTTCACTGTGCACATCGGTGCCGGCGATACCAGCACTCAGGGTGCAGGAGAATTCGCCGCCATCGGCGATGAAGCGCAACTCGGCGAAGCGTTCGCGAATCTCGTCGACGATCTGCTTGGCCTGTTGCGGGGTGCAGTCCGGCAGTACCGCGAGAAACTCCTCGCCGCCATAGCGCCCCAGACTGTCGACCCGACGCAGGCGCTGGCGCAGCAGGTTGGCCAGGGCGCGGATGACGTTGTCGCCGGCGGCGTGACCATGTTCGTCGTTGACCCGTTTGAAGTGATCGATATCCAGCATCACCACACTGGCGCGGTCGCCGCTGCGTAGCGCGCGCTCCAGCTCGATGGCCACCTGCTCCTTGATATCGCCATGCTTGAGCAGGCCGGTGAGGCTGTCGCGCGCCAGGGCGTTGGACAGCAGACGTGCGCGCTGAGCGCGGGAGAACACGGTGGCGACCAGGGCGTTGTCGGAAATCGGCTTGGTGACGAAGTCGTCGCCGGCCTTGATCAGCGCATTCATCTGCTTGCCGATATCGGTTTCCGCCGACAGGTAGATGATCGGGATGCGCAGCCAGTCGTCGTTGCAACGGATGATCTGCGCCAGCTCAGGGCCGGTACAGTCCGGCATGTTGACGTCGAGCAGCACCACCTCGGGATTGAAGTCGCGCAGATGCTCGAAGATCTGCGCCGGGTCCTGAAGAAATTCCACCAGCATGCCGGCATCGCGCAGCACCAGGCTGTAGCGGCTGGCCAGATCGCGGTCGTCGTCGACGATCAACACCCGGTAAGGCTCGCCGCTCTGCTGGGCGAAGCAGCGTTCCAGGCGGCTTTCCAGCTGCGGAATGTCCACCGGTTTGGCGAAGAAACCTAATGCACCGGCACGCACCGCCTGCAACTGGGTGGCGAAGTCATCCTGGTGGGTCAGCACCAGCAGCGGCAGGGGCACCTCCAGGCGCTGCTGCAAGCTCGCAGCGTAGTCCAGGCCGCTGCAGTCTTCGTTGGCCAGGTTGACGTCGACGATCAGCGCGTCCGGTATCTGCTGCTCCAGGGCCGCATCGAGACCGGCGATGGAATTGAAGTGCTCGGCCTGATAGCCGAAGTTGTTCAGGGTCAGGCGCATGTTTTCGCCTACGGCTATTTCATCCTCGAGGATGTAGATGAGCCGGGACTCGGTGTCTCCACGTAGCGCCTGTGGTATCTGCTGCTGCACTGCGCCGGGTGCCGCGTTGCTGGAGGTCTGGTTGCCCAGGCGTTGCAGCGCCGCGATGAATTCGCCGAGTTCGTGCTGCAGGCGTTGCTGATGTTCCAGCCAGCGCTCGGCCTGTTGTTCCAGCTCCCGCGCTTGCTGGCCAAGCTGGTCGAAACCGAAGGTGCCGGCACTGCCGGCCAGGCGATGCAGCTGGTCGCGTAGCGCCTGCAACAGATGCCTGCGCTGCTCGTCGCCGGCCTCGAGCAGTTGCTCGCCCTGCTGCGTCAGTTGCGGAAGCTCCTGGCGCAGGCGTTCGGCGAATTGCTGGCCGAGCTGCTGCAGGCGCTCCTGCAGGGTCTGAGGAATGGCGTGGCCGTCGTGTTTATCCATGGCGTCGGCTCCAGATCTGCCGGATCTGGGCGGCAAGCTGCATGGGATCGAAGGGTTTCACGATCACGTCGAGCGCGCCCAGGCTGCGGTAATGGGCCACTTCACCGGGCTGGACCTTGGCCGTCATGAAGGCTACTGGCACCTCACCGATATCCACCAGTTCGCGCAGCCTCTCCAGCGTTTGCGGGCCGTCCATGCCTGGCATCATCACGTCGAGCAGGATGAAGTCGGGCGCGAAGCCTTGTACCTGATCGAGCGCTTCCTGGCCGCTGGCGCAGCTCAGCACCTGGAAGCCGCCGACGGCTTCCAGAGCGACCTTGGCCACGGCCTGGATCGAGGGGTCGTCCTCGACGTGAAGGATGCGCTTGAGCTCAGTCATGGCGGGTCTCCTTGGCGGGTAACAGGCGGTTGAGCATGTGCAGGAAGTGTTGTCCATCATTGCGTGATTTGGCCAGTGCCGCGCTCACCCCGGCCAATTCATGGCCATCCATCTCGCTGGCCGAGAGCACGGCCACCGGTAGCCCTGGCCGCTGGTTCTGCAGTTCGTCGAGCAGCTCCAGGCCGTTGCCGTCGGGCAGACCGAGATCGAGCAGAACCAGGTCGAAAGGCTGCTCGGCGAGCAGGCGACGCGCTTCGGCGAGGCTGTCGGCGGGAACGAACTCGGCCAGCTCGCGGCCCTGTTCGGCGACCACCATACGCAGATCGTGATCGTCCTCCACGTGTAGCACGCGCGGACTCTGCGGCAAGTGCTGCAGGGCCTGGGCGAGGCTGCCGAGCAGGCGCTGCGGGTCGATCGGCTTGCTCAGCCAGTCCAGCGCGGGCACTCCATCGAGGGCCAGGCGGCCTTCTTCGCAGGCGGCCGAGACAACCAGAATCGGCAGCTCGCGATAGCGCGCGTCGGCGCGCAGTTCTTGTACCAGTTGCATGCCGTCGCCGTCCGGCAGGCGCAGGTCGAGGCTGATGGCGGCGGGTATTTCCTCGCGCAGGCGGGCGCGTGCTTCATCCAGGCTGTAAGCCAGACGCACGCGATAACCGGCATTTTCCAGCAACTGGCGCAGCAGGTTGGCGATGTCCGGTTCGTCCTCGACCACCAGCAGGTTGCGCCGGCCATCGCCCGAGGCGTGCAGGGCGGCATCGGCCAGCATCGGCAGCTCGAACCAGAAGCAGGTACCCTGGCCTTCGACCGAGTCGAAGCCGATCTGCCCGCCCATGCGCTCGATCAGTTCCTTGCTGATCGCCAGGCCCAGGCCGGTGCCGCCCTTGCTGCGGCTGTCACTGGCGTCGGCCTGGGAGAACTTGCTGAAGATGCGCTGGCGAAATTCGGCGGCGATGCCTGGGCCCTGGTCGCTGACCTCGACGCGCACGCGAGCGCCGCGACCTTCGGCGCGCAGGCATACCTCGGCGCCGGGCGGCGAGTACTTCACGGCGTTGGAGATGAAGTTGGCCAGCACTTGTTGCAGGCGCATGGCATCGACCCGTACGCGGGCCGGCACGCAGTCGAGCAGGTGCAGCTTGACCTGGTGGCGGTCGGCATAGGCCTGGTTGCTGTCCAGCGCTTCCTGGAGCTGGGCGGCAAGCGCGCAGGGTTGCAGGTCGAACTGCATCTTGCCGGCTTCCAGTTTGTCCATGTCCAGCAGATCGTTGATCAGGTGGCTGAGGCGCTGGCTGTTGGCCTGGGCGATGCTCAGCATGGTGCGCATGCTCTCCGGTACCGTGCCCAGTGCGCCGCCATTGATCAGGCCCAGCGAGCCGGCGATGGCGGTCAGCGGTGTGCGCAGCTCGTGACTGACGGTGGAGACGAACTCGCTCTTGAGGCGCTCGATACGCTTGGCTTCGCTCTGGTCCATGGTGGTGCCGGTGATGCGCAGCGGGTGGCCTTTGTCGTCGCGCTGGATGTAGCCGCGCAGCAGCACCGGCAGGTCGCTGCCGTCGACACGCAGCAGGCGACAGTCGATGGTGAAGTTGCTGGCGCCTGTGGACAGCGCATGTTTCAGACGAGCGCGCGTTGCGGGCAGATCGTCCGGGTGCACCAGGTTTTCCCAGGCCCAGGGGTCATCGGCAAAACCCGGCGGGCCCTGCTCCGGATAGCCGAGCATCTGCCAGCCGTGGGCCGAGGCGAAGAAGCTGCCGGCCTTGACCTCGATATCCCACCAACCGTCATTGCCGCCCTTGAGTGCCAGTGCCAGGCGCTCTTCGCTGCGGTGCAGCTGTTCGGTGATGCGCTCGGCCAACTGCTGTATCTGCTCGCGGCGCAGGCTCAGGCTGCTGATCAGGAAGAACAGCAGCAGGCTGATGCAGACGCCCAATGCCAGCAGTGAGCCCTCGCCGCGATGGGCGGCATCGAGAAAGCCTGGGGCGTAGTGAAAGTTCAGGTACCAGCGCTGGCCGAACAGTTCCAGCTCTCGCTGGGTGTCGGCAGGCGTATCGATGGCGTTGCCAGCGCTGCTGTAAAGCAGGTCGGCGGCAACCGTATCGGGGCCGGCATAGAGCTCGAACTCCAGGTCGCGTTGGCGTGCACCGAGGATGCCGTGCATCAGGTCGTGCGCACGGTAGGGGCTGTAGGCAAAGCCACGCAGCGCGGCCAGGCGCTGCTCGGGAGTGTCCAGCGGTTGGCCGTGCCGGTACACCGGGGTGTACAGCAGCAAACCCGGTTGGACCTTGCCGTGGGTTTCCTGCACCAGCGTGACACGGCCGGACAGCCGGCTCTGGCCGCTGCGTGCGGCGTTCAGCATGGCGGCCTGGCGCACGGGTTCGGACAGCATGTCGAAGCCGAAGGCGACCAGATTACGTCCGGCGAAAGGCTCGATATAGCGAATGGCGCTGTACAGCGTACGCTTGCCAAGCGGGCGCACGCGGAAGTTGGGGTAGCCCTCGGCACGCATTTCGGTTTCGAAGGCGTGCAGCTGTTCGGCGGGCAATACCTGGCTGAACCCCAGGCCCTGGATACCTGGGTAGCGTTCTTCCAGGTTCAGGCGACGCGCGTAGGTGCGCCAATCGTCGCGACTGACCTCTTTATTGGCATCGAGCAGGGCGGCGGCGCCGAGCAGGATGCTTTCCTGGTTATGCATGCGCTGGATGATGGCTTCGCTGATTTCGTCGGCAAGAAGCTCGAGCTGGCGTGAGGCGGACGCGCTCTGGCTCTGGCGCAAGCTGTCCCAGGCCAGCAGCGTCGTGCCGAGCGCCAGCGCCAGCACGCCCCAGGCCAGCAGATTGTTGCGGCTGAACAGCTGCCCGAGCAGTTGCAGGCGCAGCGTGATGTTGTCGTTCATGGCTGCACCCCGACTTGCGGCAGGTCCAGCCAGAAGGTGCTGCCTTGCCCCTCCACGGAGTCGAAGCCGATACGGCCACCCATGTGTTCGATGATCTCCTTGCTGATCGCCAGGCCCAGGCCTGTGCCACCCTGGCGGCGGGTGTCGCCGGCATCGGCCTGAGCAAATTTGCTGAAGATGCGCGGCTTGAAGTCTTGCGCGATGCCCTGGCCCTGGTCACGCACGCTGATGCGTACCCAGCCGTCCGTGGGCACGGCTGATAGCTCCACGCTCTGTCCGGCGGCAGAAAACTTGGCGGCATTGGCCAGCAGGTTGGCCAGCACCTGCTCCAGGCGCTGGGCATCGGCACATACCTGGCAATCGATGCCCGGCAGTAGCAGCAGTTGCACCCGGTGGTGCTCGGCATAGGGCTGGTTGCTGAGCAGCGCCTGCTCCAGCAGCGGGCGCAGGGCCAACGGCTGCAGATCGAAGCGCATCTTGCCGGCGACCAGCTTGTCGATGTCCAGCAGGTCGTCGATCAGCTTGCGCAGGCGCTGGCTGTTGCTCTGGGCGATTTCCAGCATCTGCTGCATCTGCTCCGGCACCGCGCCAAGGGCGCCGCCGTTGATCAGGCCGAGTGAGCCGGCGATGGCGGTCAGCGGCGTGCGCAGCTCATGGCTGACGGTGGAGACGAACTCGTTCTGCAATTGCTCGCCGCGCTTGCGTTCGCTGATGTCGCTGATGAAGCCGTGCCAGAGCGTTTCGCCGCCGTGCAGGCGCTGCGGTGCGGCACGCCCCTCGACCCAGAGCGGACCGTGCAGTGGATGCAGGACGCGGTATTCCTGATGCCAGGTGCTCAGGTTCGCGGCCGAGCGGGCGATGGCGGCGTGCACCTGTGGCGCGTCATCCGGATGCAGGCGGGCGTGGAGTGGGCCGGCATCCTCGCTGACTTCTTCTGGCGTGCAGCCGTAAACGTCGCGGATTCCGGCGCTGGCATAGGGGAAGCAACTGCTGCCATCGGCGCGCAGCAGATACTGGTAGACCATGCCCGGCAGCTGTGCGGCGATGCGCTGCAGGCGCAGGCGCGCCTCTTCGCGCTGGCTGAGATCGTTGGCCACCAGCAGGTAGCCTTGGAGCGGCTGGCCTTCGGCGCGGATCGGCGAGAGATTCAGGCGCACCGGCAGGTGCTGTCCGCTGCGTGCGCGCAGCTGCCCCTCGGTGCTCTGCGGCCCGCTGCTGCAGGCGGTGCACAGGCGTTCGTACTGGCCTGGTTCGAGCAGTAGCTGCGGCAGGTACTTATCCTCCAGCTCAGCGGGCGAATAGCCCAGCAGCTGCTGCGCTTCATGGTTGCTGCGCAGTACACGGCCCTGTGGGTCAAGCACCAGCACTGCACTACCGGCGTTGTCCAGCATGGCCTGGTGCATGGCGCTCTGTTCGGCCTGGCGGCGCGCCTGCAGGCGCAGCTCGAACAACTCCCCGGTCAGCTGTGCCAAGTGCTGCAACTGAGCACGCTGGTGGCTGTCGAGGTGGCGCGGTTGGCGGTCGATCACACACAGGGTGCCGAGCGCCAGGCCCCGGCCGTCGTGCAGCGGCATGCCGGCGTAAAAGCGGATATGCGGGTCGGAAGTGACCAGCGGGTTGTCGAGAAAACGCGCGTCATCCAGGGCATTGTCCACTTCCAGGGGCGCGTCGTCGGCCACCGCATGGGCGCAGAAGGCCAGCTCGCGCGCGGTTTGCTCGGCATCCAGGCCAACCCGGCTCTTGAACCACTGGCGTTGGGCATCGACCAGCGAAATCAGGGCGATAGGGGTGTCGCAGATCTGCGCAGCCAGCGCGGTGATGTGGTCGAACATCGCTTCGGCCGGGCTGTCGAGCAGTTCCAGGGCGCGCAGGGCGGCCAGGCGCTCCTGCTCGTTGGCGGGGATCGGGGCTTGGCTCATGACGCGCTCCCTGTGATCGGTAGTTCGAACCAGAAGCTAGCACCTTGGCCTGGGGACGAGTCGAAGCCGATATGGCCGCCCATGCGTTCGATGATTTCCTTGCAGATGGCCAGCCCCAGCCCGGTGCCGCCCTGTTGCCGGGTGTCACCGGAGTCGGCCTGGGAGAACTTGCTGAAGATGCGCGGTTTGAAGGCTTCCGGTATGCCGGGGCCGCTGTCCGCTACGCTGACGCGCAAGACCTCGCCGCACTGCTGCAGGCGCACCTCGACGCTGGCGCCCGCTGGCGAGAACTTGGCGGCGTTGGACAGCAGGTTGGCCATCACCTGGGCCAGGCGCTGAGCGTCGACCCGCACCTGGGCATCGCCCTCGACCTGCAGGCGCAATTCGACCTGATGCTGCTCGGCATAGGGCTGGTTGTGCAGCAGCGCCTGTTCCAGCAGTGGCTGCAGTGCGCGTGTCTGCAGGTCGAAATGCATCTTGCCGGCCACCAGCTTGTCCATGTCCAGCAGGTCGTTGATCAGGGCGCTGAGACGCTGGCTGTTGCTGTGGGCGATGCTCAGCATCTGGCGCATGCTTTCCGGTACGGTGCCGAGGGCGCCGCCATTGATCAGGCCGAGCGAACCGGCGATTGCGGTGAGCGGGGTGCGCAGTTCGTGGCTGACAGTGGAGACGAATTCGTTCTTCATCTGTTCGGTGCGCTTGCGCTCGGCGATGTCGCGGATCACCGCGATAAAGCGGCGCTGCCCCTGGTGGCTGATCTGTGACATCGCCAGCTCCATGGGGAAGCATTCGCCATCCTGACGCAGGCCTTCCATTTCGCCGATCTGGTTGATGGCGCAGCCTTGCCGCAGTAAGTCGCCCGCCAGGTGCGGAACCAGTTGGGTGATGCTCTGACCGGCGACCTCGGGCTGGCGATAGCCGAATATCGCTTCGGCCGCATGGTTGAAGGTCTCGATGCGGCCCTGCTCATCGATGGTGACGATGGCGTCGACCACGTTGTCGAGCAAGGTACTGAGGTAATGTTCGCGCTCGCGCACCGCGCGCTCGGCAGCGACACGATCACTGAAATCCTGAATCTGCGAGACGAAATGCACGGGCCGCCCCTCGCCGTCACGTACCAGCGACACGCTGAGCAACACCCACAGCGTGCGCCCTTGCTTGTCCAGGTAGCGTTTCTCCATCTGATAGGCGTTGATCCGCCCAGCCAGCAGATCGGAGACGTTCTGCCGATCGGCATCGACATCGTCCGGATGGGTGACCTGCTGGTAGGTAGAGGTCAGCAGCTCTTCGCGGTCGTAGCCGAGCATGCGGCACAGCTCGTCGTTGACCTCCAGCCAGCGGCCGTCCGGGCTGATCAGTGCCATGCCCTGTGGCGCGGTATTGAAGGCATTGAGAAAACGCTGTTGGCTCAGGCGCAGTTCGTCCTCCATGGCCTGGCGTTCGCTGATGTCCCAGATGAAACCGTCGACCCACAACAGCCTGCCGTGGCTGTCGTATTCGCCACGGCCTTTCTCGCGCACCCAGACGTTATGGCCATCGGCATGGCGCAGGCGGTAGGTGAGCTCGAACCTTTCCTGGCGCGCGATGGCCTCGCCGATACGGTAGGTGATGGCCAGGTCGTCGGGATGCACGATGCTGGAAAAGCTGCGTACCTGGTTGTCGATGAAGTCGCTGGCCGGGTAACCGCTGAGGTTGGCAATTTCATCGCTGATGTAGCGCATGCTCCAGTCGGCGTCGTTGGCGCAGCGATACACCACGCCAGGCAGGTTGGCCACCAGGCCGCGGAAGCGGCTCTCGCTCTTCTGCAACGCGCGGGTGGCCTGTTGCAATTCGCTGATATCGCTGGCGATGCCGAGAAAACCGGTGATCTGGCTACTCTCGTCGAACATGGCGCTGACGGTGAGGTTGACCTGGCGCAGGCTGCCGTCCTTGTGGCGATAGGTCCACTGGCGGGTTTCCGGGTCGCCGCCGCGGGCGTTATGTACTAGGACTTCGAAGCTCTCCAGCGGGTGCCCGGCGACCTCGCTGAGCTCGGCGGCGCGGGTCTGGATTTCGTCCGCGAGATGAAACATCGCCGGAGTCTGAAGTCCGATCATCTCCTCGGTGCTATAGCCGAGCAGGCGTTCGGCGCCGGAATTGAACAGGCTGATGATGCCTTGCGTGTCGGTGGCGATGATCGATACCCCGGTGGCCGAGTCCAGCACCGCTTGCAGATAGGCGCGTGCCGCGCGCACGGCGCGCTCCTGCTGCTGGCGTTCCAGAATGGCGCCGACCCAGCGGGCGAACAAGCCGAGGAAGTCGCGGTCGGCGTCATCGAATGGCTGCCTGCGTCGCTCGGGGTTGGCGAAGGCCAGGGTGCCGAATGGCTTGCCGCCCACGCGCACGGCGGTGCCGATATAGCTTTCCAGGGCGAACTGGCGATAACAGGGGTGGTGCCTGTGCGGCGAGTCGGCCATATGGGTGATGGCCAGCGCATCGTTATGCTGCAAGGCCAGGCTGCAGTAGGTGTCGCCCAGTTCGAACAGCTGGCCGTCGCTGAGGGCGTCGTCGGGAGATACCTGTACCAGCACCTGGTACTGCTCGCCCTGGATACGGCTGATGATGCCCAGCGGCATGCCGAAATGCTCGGCGCCCAGGCGCAGCGCCTGGCGCAGTTGCTCGGTGCGGCTCAGGCTGGGCAGCGCAGCGATCTCATTGAGCGCGCGCAACGCCGCCTGCTGGCGCTGCATCAGG
>JBLUOL010000119.1:0-14743 GCA_048065775.1 Pseudomonas sp. GW6 | reverse complement strand
GTCGAACTCGCCCGGCGGGGTGAGCAGGGTCAGGGCCAGCAGGTCGGCGGCCACGGCCACCAGGGCATTGGCGGCATGGAAACGCTCGACCAGAGCGCGGTAATCGAAGATGTCACCGTTGCTTGCCGGGTACTGCAGCAGGGCGCCGAAGTAGGCGCTGGCGTCGGTGATGGCGGCTTCGTCACCGACTTCGATGTCGATGCCCAGCGGCTCGGCACGGGTGCGCAGCACGTCGAGGGTCTGCGGATGGCAGTGCTGGGACACGAAGAAGGTGTTGGCGGCCTTGTTCTTCGACAGACGCTTGCAGAAGGTCATGGCTTCGGCAGCAGCGGTGGCTTCATCCAGCAGCGATGCGTTGGCGATCTGCATGCCGGTGAGGTCGCTGACCAGGGTCTGGAAGTTCAGCAGCGACTCCAGGCGGCCCTGGGAAATCTCCGGCTGGTACGGGGTGTAGGCGGTGTACCAGGCCGGGTTTTCCAGCAGATTGCGCAGGATCGGGCTCGGCGTGTGGGTGCCGTAGTAACCTTGGCCGATGAAGTTCTTGAACTGCAGGTTCTTGGCGGCGATGGCCTTGATCTTGGCCAGGGCGTCGGCTTCCGACAGGCCCGGCTGCTCGCCAAGGATGCTGGTGCCCTTGATGCTCTCGGGGATCACGGCACCGGTCAGTGCGTCGACCGAGTCGTAGCCAAGCAGTTCGAGCATGGCGGCGGTGTCGGCATCGCGCGGGCCGATGTGGCGGGCGATGAATTCGTTCTGGGTATCGAGCTTGGTCATGGCGGTCACTCAGGCGTCGGCGTTGGCGTTCAACAGACGATCATAGCCGGCCTTGTCCAGCAGGTCGGCCAGCACGGCGTTGTCGGCCAGGCGCATGCGGAAGAACCAGGCCTTGTCCAGCGGCGACTCGTTGACCAGCTCCGGGCTGCCTTCCAGATCGGCGTTGATTTCGACGATCTCGCCGTCTAGCGGCATGACGATGTTGCTGGCGGCCTTCACCGACTCCAGCACGGCCACTTCCTCGCCCTGGGCGTAGGACTTGGCTTCCGGCAGTTGCACATACACCACGTCGCCGAGCGCGTCCTGGGCGTAATGGGTGATGCCGACGGTAACCAGACCATCGTTGTCCAGACGCAGCCATTCGTGATCGGCGGTGAAACGCAACTCGCTCATGTCAAATCCTCAGAGGGTAATGGTGTCCGCTTCTAGGTGGCGGGCAGGTTGCGGGAGCGTCTGCAATGCCGGTGCCAATGTATAAATAGTCAATAAAATCAGTAACTTAAATATATTCTTGGTGGTTGTATACAGTCCTCTGGAACGATATCGCTACGAAACCGGGCGTCGCAAATGGAAAAGTCGAAGTCGCACCAGACGCGGCGCGGCTTTCGCTCGATTGTTGCTTAATCGTTACGGTGTAATGATATCGATACGTCATCTGGCTGGAACCGCTCAAGGGCATTGGGGTCGGTAACTGGGAGGCTTTATAAACAAGGAGATAGACCGACCATGAGACCCCTGATCCCCCTGGCATTCGCACTGCTCGGCGCCACCAGCCTGCAGGCTAGCGAGACGGTTACCGTGACCCTCGAACAGGCCACCGAAAACGGCACAGGCGCGCCTGTCGGCACCGTGACCATTAGCCAGTCGCCCTATGGACTGGTGTTCACCCCTGATCTTCAGGGCCTGGAGCCGGGCGTGCATGGTTTTCACGTACACACCGAGGCCAACTGCAATGCAGCTGAAGTGGACGGCAAGCTGACACCAGCCGGCGCAGCAGGCGGCCATTGGGACCCGCAGAACGCTGGCCGCCACGGTTTCCCCTGGGAAGACGACGCCCATCTCGGCGACCTGCCGGCGTTGCTCGTAACCGAGGACGGCAGCGCCAGCCAGCCGGTGCTGGCACCGCGACTAAAGCGTCTGGAAGACCTGCATAACCGCTCGCTGATGATTCACGCCGGCGGCGACAATCACGCCGATCATCCGCAGCCGCTGGGCGGCGGTGGGGCGCGTGTGGCCTGCGGGGTGATCAAGGTACCGACCAGCACCACTCCGATCTGATTCAGAACCCAGAACCGTAGGGTGGGTTAGCGGCGCTGCTCGATGAGCGATCTGGCAGCGCGGTCGTGGTGCGCCGCGTAACCCACCGGGCGGTCTTCCGCGTGGCGCCGATGGTGGGTTACGGCGCGTCTGAATCTGCGGTGCTATCAAGGCTCAAAACAGGCGCCTAACCCACCCTACGGAGCGAGTGCGTCAGTGCTTGCCCGGTATGCCGTACTTGCGCAGGCGTTTGGCGATGGCGGTGTGCGAGGTGCCCAGGCGTGCAGCCAGTTGGCGGCTGGAAGGGTGGCTGTCGTAGAGCTTTTCCAGTAGCGCCTTCTCGTACTCGTCCATGGCCTGTTCCAGGCTGGCGACTTCCCCTTCCACCCTCGGCGCCACTTCGGTGCCGGCGATATCCAGGTCGTCCATCTCTACCCAGTTGCTGTCGCAGATCGCGGCGGCGCGGAAGATCACGTTCTGCAACTGGCGCACGTTACCCGGCCAGCGCCCGGCCAGCAGTGCCGGGAAGGTAGCCGGCGCCAGGCGGCAGGGCAGGCGCTGGATCTGAGCGCAGGCCTGGGCCATGAAGTGCTGAGCCAGCAACAGGATGTCCTGGCCGCGCTCGCGCAGCGGCGGCACTTCCAGGTTGAGTACGTTGAGGCGGTAGAACAGATCTTCGCGGAAGCTGCCTTCGGCGACCATCTTTTCCAGGTCACGGTGGGTGGCGCTGAGGATGCGCACATCCACCTTCACTTCGCGGTCGCCACCGACGCGGCGGAAGCTGCCATCGCTGAGAAAACGCAGCAGCTTGGCTTGCAGATAGGGCGACATCTCGCCAATTTCGTCGAGAAACACCGTGCCCTGGTTGGCCAGCTCCAGCAGCCCCGGCTTGCCGCCACGTTGGGCGCCGGTGAAGGCGCCGGGGGCGTAGCCGAACAGCTCGCTCTCGGCCAGGTTCTCTGGCAGGGCGGCGCAGTTCAATGCGAGGAAAGGCGCAGTGCGACGCACGCTGACGGTGTGGCAGGCGCGTGCCACCAGCTCCTTGCCGGTGCCGGTTTCACCGTGGATCAGCAGTGGCGCATCGAGCGACGCCACACGCAGCGCGCGGGCCTTGAGCGCACGGATTGGTGCCGACTCGCCAAGCAGAGAATCGAAGCCCTCGGCATGGTCGTGATGCAGCGCAGCCAGGCGCTGACCCATTCGGCTCGGGGCGTAAAGGGTCAGCAGGCCGCCGGTCAGGCGACCGTCTTCGGTGATCGGTTGGGCATCGAGCAGCAGCGGCTGGCCGGCGAAATGCACCTCGCGCAGCGGCTGATGAAAACCGGCGGCGAGCAGCGATTGCTGCAACGCGTCATCGGCGAACAGCGCGGCGATGCTCAGGCCTTCGGGCGGGCGGTTGCACATGTCCACCAGCGCCGGGTTGGCCAGCAGCACGGTGGCGCGGTCATCTACCGCCAGCACCGGGTCGGGCATAGCCGCCAGCAGGGCATCGAGCTGCAGGCGGCGGCGCTGGCCGGGAAGAATGTCCACCACCTCAACGCTCTGCACGCCGTGCACCTGCAGCAGCGCGCCGCGCAGCTCTTCGAGCACGGCGGCGCTCAAGGTCGGTGCGTCGATATAAACGTTTGGCGGTACCATCTCCACCGCATCGAGGTTCAGATTACGCCCGCCAAGCAGCGCCAGGACTTCCTGGGTGATGCCGACGCGGTCGATGAAGCTGACGTGGATGCGCATTGATGACGGTCGAAATGGGCGAACAGGCGGCGATTATGCCTGCTCTGCTCGATATGAGGAAAAGGGCAACACCGTGAGCACAGAAAAACCGAGCCGCGCCGACTACCACCGCGAGCACCAGGCCCGCGCCGAAGCCGAGGCCCAGCGCCTGTTGGCGCGCAAGGCCGAGCTGCAGGGGCGCTGGCTGCCCTGGGTGGCGCAGGAGCTGTACCAGCTCAGCCCACCGGAATTCGCCAACATGGTGCGTCGCGAGTTGCAGCGGTTGGCATGAATGGCGAGCCGCATACCAACTGCAGGAGCTGCGCCCCGCAGCGAATGCAATCATTCAGGCGATAGAAAACTCAAGAGCTTCGCCTCGGTGCGGGGCTCCTACAGCCAAGTAGGGCGTACTCGGCTTTGGCTTCCTGCGTCGCTCTACCTCCTGCATCAATGCAGTCGTCGTGAAGCAGTACGCCGTTGGGGGCGTATTACGCGTGGGTTGTAGTGCCGGACTTGGCATGGCTCGGCGGACTGTTCGCTTAGGCTCCTGAGTCCGCCCTACGTGGCTGGCGTCCGGTTTGCCTACGCCCGCTTGCGCGCACAGCTGCTCATATCCACCTTGCTCACATAGGGGTTGCCCCAGCCCATCACGCAGGCCACCTGCTGGTTGCGTTGCTGCTCCCAGGCCTTGGGCGGGTAGGCCTTGCTCCAGGCTTCGTAGAGCTGCCGGTCCTGTTTCGACAGGCGCAGCTTGTAGCGATCGGACATGTAGAAATAGGTGCGCGCGATCATCCCGCGGATGGCCGGGCGCGGCATCACCTTGCGTGCCTTGAAGTCCACCACCGTCTCGCAACGGCCGTATTGATGCGGTTTTTGCGGCAGCCAGGCGAAGCTGTAGTTGCTGCGATCACCATTCACCTCGCCGATGCTCGGCACCAGGTTGTGCAGGTCGGCCTCGGCCCTGCGGAACTGCACGTCGTTGGCTGCGCAGTTCTTGCGCCCGCCTTTCTGCCAGCACTGACGCTGATGGCCGATCACCCAGGCCGGGACGATATGTTCCCACTCGATGCGCTGGGCGCGATTGGCGTTCTTGCGTGGCATGTAACCACAGGAGCGCAGATCGACCCGATTGCCGCTGTACTTGCAGCCGCAATAGAACTCGGTGGATTGCTGCTCATACAGCGGCCAGGCCAGGCGCTTGGCCTCGGCGAAAGTGGCGGGTGCGGCGTGCAGGGAAAGGGCCGTGAAACAGCAGAGCAGGGGCAGTAGACGTCGAATCATGGGGCGGCAGGGTAGCCGTCACCGCTGTCGATGTGAAGATGAAAATGTCAGGTTTTTCAAATGCTTGGATGATGGCTAGAAGCCTTGATGGCGGGCGGGATGGCGCATTGGTTGCTGCTCGGCTCGTCAACCTGCAAGCAGCACTTCTGCCATCCCGCCCTTGCCATCAGCTGAACCTTGGCAAGCGTTGATCCGAATCGTTGCTCTCGCTCTGAGCCGGTTGCGGCAGGCCGTCGACCTTGAGTACCGGCATCCTCTCGCCCACCAGGCGCAGATCGCGGCGGGGCAGGGCGAAGCGCACGTCCAGCTCGCGCAGGGCATCGAGCAGTTGCAGGTTGATCTCCTGCTGGATGTCCATGTACTGGTTGTAGTCCGAGGTCAGCACGATATACACCACCTCGAAGGTCAGCTGGCTTTCATCGAAACCGAGAAAGTGCGCGCGGTCGAACCTGGCTTTGGGCGTGGCGCGGATGATATCGCCGACCTTTTCTGACACCTGGCGCACCTTGGCGCTGGGCGTGTCGTAATTGATGCCGAACTTGAAGACGATGCGCCGGGTATTCATGCGCTTGTAGTTGTGCACGATCTGCCGCAGCAGATCGGCGTTGGCGCACACCACCTGCTCACCGCTGAGACTGCGAATACGCGTGGTCTTCAGACCGATATGCTCGATGGAGCCGGCGACTTCGCCGAACACCACAAAATCTCCAATCTCGAACGGCTTGTCGACGCCAATCGATAGCGACGCGAACACATCGCTGAGTACCGTCTGCACTGCCAGCGCCACGGCGATACCACCGACACCCAGGCTGGCTACCAGCGCGGTGATATCAACCCCCAGGTTGGCCAGGATCGACAGCAGCATCACCGACCACACCACGATCAGAATCATGATGCTGATGATGGTGGTCATTACCGGGTTGTAGCTGCCACCGCTCTTGCCTATCACCAGGCTGCGCGACCACAGGCGCACGCCGGTATCGACCCACAGCGCTACCTGCAGGGCCAGGGCGACGAACCAGGTATGGCTCAGCGCGCTTTGCCAGGCGAGCGGCAAGTCCGACAGACGCAACGCCAACAGCAGGGAAAACGCCAACAACAACACGCGGCTGGTGCGGCCGATGACCATGGCGATGAAGTGCGACCAACTGCTCTCCTGATCCGCCGACCCAGCCTTCAGGCGCTTGTGCAGGGTATTCACCAGGGTGCGCAGCACGTTATAGATCAGCGCCGTGGCGACCAGGACAATCGCCACGTTGAGCCATACATCGCGTTCAAGCCAGATATTCCACTGTTCCATCGCCAGGGGCCTCCAGAAAAAAGACATATAGGGTTCTGGTGGCGTTGGGAGGCAGAAGTTCCGGGGAAATGGGCGAGCGGTTAGGGTTCGTTCAGTGTTGGGGGAATCGAAACCTTTCCGCCCCCTCGCTGTTATCCGCAAAGCCCGGCTTTTCTGGCCTTGCAGGCCAGCCAATACGGCATTTTTCCGCTATCCCTTGCAGTGATTTCGACACCATTGAACGAGAAATAGTGCGAGCGATCACTGAAAAAGAACCTTTTTTTGACCCTCGCTTTTTGCTCTTGAATGCAAAGGTTTCTTTATTTTGTCAGGCAAAGCGGATAGGGTAATTATATTTGTACAAAACAATATGTCGGAAAGATATTCTGCGACGTCAGACTGTAATTGAATGCATTCTTTTATTAGTTTTGTTGTTCTGACTATGTCTTCTAGGTTGTTAACTTCTGCTATTACAAAAGGGTTTTGTGAATGTATGTGGGCAGAAAGAAGTCTGTAGCAGTCTAGTTCTTTTCTTGTGTGGATTCTGTTTAGCTCTCCTAGCTTTTCTTCGAAACATTTATAATGAGTTGTTAAATAGCTTAACGCCTCTTTTTTGAGTACAAAACCATCTCCGCTTCTACATAGCGTCGCATACTCTATTTCGTGATCTTTAAAGTATAGCCAGCTTAGTAGTAGATCGGCTTGAGCTCTTTGTGAAAATAAGCAAGACCTAACCATGCCTGTTGCTGCAAAGGCTGCCGCTTCTCGAATTGATGAAGAAACAGCGGTTAGTAGTTCATCGGCAACGCCGGTAAGACAATGCTTTCTTAATAAGGATATCCAGCATAGAAGAACATCAGAGGCTAGCTCGTAATCAGCTAACGTTTTTTCTCCGTTATTCTTGGCGAATTCCTCTATTTTGTTTACAAGAGCATTAAGTTGAGTGCTATGAATTTTTTTCATTTCGCACCGACCAGTCTATTTTGGTATTTTTCTTGCGGTCACTTGATATTGATGTGGCTACATGGAGTAGTTCGCTTTTTGTATAAATGTTTAGGGCGCGTTCCAGCCAGTTTTCAAGAGATTTTTTTGACAAAGGAGGAGCCTCTTTGCCGGTTAGTTTTTCTAGACGCGTCGAAAGCTCTTCTACAATTTCGCTAGTTTTAGCATTGATGTTGTTGTGTAATGCTATGATTATTTTTTTGATGATTTCGGCGTTTTCACTTTCGTGGTACTTTGATGTTGTATTGAACAATTCTTTTGTATTGCGGTGGCTTTTTAATTCGTAGCGGTTGGTGAATATTTTTGAGTCGTAATCTTGCACTGAGTAATAGCGAGATTTGTTTGCGCGGTGGTTTTCGATGTTATGAAGGCTTTTTATATTTAGATTTAAGATGCTGCTTAGTTCTATTGAGTCATATTCTCTTATCTCATAGAGGGCTTCTAATATCTGGTTTTTTGACCAGCCGATAGTTATCAGTATTTGTAGTATTTTTTCTGCTGTTAGCTCTTTCATTTTACCCCCAGTGCTATAGCTAGCTCTCTAGATAAGCTGTGCATTCGGGTTAGTAATGACTTAGAGTATGCAACGCGTTTATCTGTTGCAAATCCAGTATAGCTTGGACTGGCCTCAAGTAGCTTTGTAACCGACAAGGTTGTAGTTAGTGTGATAGGGCCATATTCTGGATCGCTTCTCAGTTCATTCTCTACTGTTGGATCGTAATTGCTCTTGGGAATTCCGTTGAGGATGATGATTTTTTTTGGTTTTACTGTGAGTTCGTCAAAGTCATTGACGAACTTATCTAGCATTCTTAATCCTAGCATTGAGTATCTGTCGGGTCTGACGGGTATTAGCAAGTGTGTAGATGATTTCAATGCGCAAGTAGTGAGGAATGATGAGCTTGGATTGCAGTCAATGCATATCAAGTCATATTCTTCTCGGGCTTTATTTAAGAAAGACTCGAATCGTTTTCGGGCGTTTGCGAGTATTTTCTTATCGCTAATTAACGAGTATTTACATAATGAAAAATCGCCGGGTACTAGATGTAGGCGTGCTACTACGTTTTTTGTGTCGTTGCCCGTGTATAGATATTTAAGTTGCTCTGTTACATCTTTTGCTTCTGGTAACTCTCCAGCATTTTCATGTGTCGTATATAATGACGTTTCTTCTGGTGATTCCATTATTGAAAGAATAGTTTTTTTGTCTGATTTTAGTTTCTCATATTTATTTTCATTTATAACTGTTTGTGTTAGGTTGAACTGTGGGTCGAAATCTATAAGTAATACGCTTTTTGATGTTGTTCTATAAAACTCTCTGAATAGGTGGGCGGCAATCGTTGTTTTTCCTACGCCACCTTTCATGTTCAAGATGGAAACGACAGGAGCTAGTTTTTTTGAGGTCTTGGCCATCTTAATATCCTTATATTTGGCATCGAATTTTCAGATTTACAGTTAGGTGTCGATTTGATGTTTAAGTTGAATATGTTTCTTCGTTCTGGTTTATCTGGAAGACTTCTAGGGTTTTCTTTTCACTAACCGGAAAGAGAATAGCTCGATTCTTGTGCCACTTCCGCCGTGCTCACTTGTACAGTTTCTTGCTCGCGTTCAGCCAATTTCAGTGATTCGTGTCGCTTATTGGCTCATTTTTTTAGCCAATCCTCTTGATAAATAGTCACGTCCTATCTGCTGATCTTTTCATTTCAAATCTCTCGGGCATACCAGCGCCTAGACACTTCCTTTGTGATCGCTATCCCGTTTTGGGTTGGCTCAAGTTTCGGTTGGCTTCGTCATAGGCCGTATGGAAAAGGGGGCAGATCTATTTTCCTGTCTAGCGCCTTTCTGCCTGATCGCAAAGCGCCATATTTCCCGGCCCATACCCTCGCGGTCAAGCCCTTACAAACGCCATAAACGAAAAAGCCCCGTCAGTGATGACGGGGCTTTTGCTTGGCTGTCTGGAGCGGGTGATGGGAATCGAACCCACGGCTCTAGCTTGGGAAGCTAGGGTATTACCATTATACGACACCCGCAGCGGGTGCCTTTATACCGGAACTCGACCTAGGAATAAAGCGCGGAGCAGGGCGATAGACGCATCCGCTCCACGCTCGGTGCCTGTCATACCGCCATCGCCTGGAGGTCGCGCAGGTCGCCTTTGACTGGCAGTTGCAGGCGTTTGCTGGGGGCGTTGAAGAAGTCCAGCAGTACGCGTTGGCTCTGCAGCCAGGCGGCCTTGTGTTCCATGTCGAGGAAGTGGCCGGCATCGTCGATCACGGCGAACTGGGCGTGGTCGATGTGCTGGGCGAATAGGCAGGCGTCTTCCACCGAGGTGTATTCGTCACGGTCGCCGTTGACGAATATCAGTGGGATGTCGATGGCCTGCAGGCATTCCTTGCCGCAGTTCGCTTCCATGCTCAGCACCTGCTTGATGTGCGCGTACATCTGCCGGTATTCGTGCTCATCCAGGGTGCTGATGTGCTTGTGGTTGAAGCGCTTGAACAGCGACGGCAGGTGCTTGCCGATGGTGCTGTTGACCAGCAGGGCGACGTTGTCGCGATCCACCGCGTTCAAGAAGCGCAGGCCCTTGTGCAGGTAGTCGAGCATCGGCACGTTGAGGATCGGCGAGAAGGAGCAGATGGCGGCCTTCTCCAGCGTCGCCGGGCGTTGGGCCAGGGCGAGCATGGAGGCGACACCGCCCCAGGAGAAGGACATCAGGTAGTTGGCGCCGTAGAGGTCGATCAGGTGCAGCAGGATCGCCGCTTCGTCTTCCTTGCTGATGGGCGTGAAGTCGCTGTTGTAGGGCTTCGACTGGCCGGCATAGGGCAGGTCGAAGGCCACCACGTTGAACTGCGGCTGCAGATATTTGATCGTTTGCGCGAACGAGGCGGTGGTCGCCAGAGAGCCGTTGACCAGGATGATGGTCTTGCTTGCTGCCGGATTGCCGTAGAACTCCGTGTGTACCTTTTGCTTCCTGTTGATCTCGACGACTGCGGTTTCTGGCCTCATGTCGTTTCCTCCTGGCGCAAGTGAGCAAGGCGAGCGGGCGACCGTTCGCGCTGGAATGAGCAGTTAGAAAAGCGCCTGAGCGTGACAGCATGATGTCAGGCTGGAGATTTTTATAAGTATAGGAATTTCAAGCAGTTAGGATCGAAACAGGCTAGCGCTCCAGGCTTTTTCAGGGCCTTGGAGAGGGCGGTGTTACCAGGCAGGAATCCAGTCGGCGCAGAGCGCCATCAACCGAAAAAACACTTTACTGTCTCTCTGTGACCGGCTGGTCACCTGAAGACTTATGGTTCGATTCAAGCAGTTACCTTGCAGTCACGCAAGGGTGAGTCACATCTTTGTAGCCGATTGGCGATGCCGTTGGTCGGGTAGTCAGATTCAGGCGCAGGGCGACGATCAAACGCTGGCGATTTCCGCATCCGTCAGTGCGCGGTATTGGCCGGGGGCGAGCTGTGGGTCGAGGACGATTTCGCCCATGCTTTCGCGGTGCAGGGCGACGACGCGATTGCGGAAGTGACCGAACATGCGCTTGACCTGATGGTAACGGCCTTCGAACAGGGTTAGTCGGGCTTGGTGGCTGCTCAATACGTCGAGCTGGGCGGGCAGGGTGGTGAGGTCTTCGAAGGCGAAGTACAGGCCTTGGGCGAAGACCTCGGCGTATTCGGCGGTGATCGGCTGTTCGGTGGTGACGTGGTAGACCTTGGGCTTGCGCTGTTGCGGCTGGGTGATGCGCCGTGACCAGCGCCCGTCGTTGGTGATCAGTAGCAGGCCGCTGGTGTTCAGGTCGAGGCGCCCGGCCAGGTGCAGGTCGTGTTTGTCCGGCTCGTCCAGCAGGTCGAGGACGGTGCGGTGTTCGTCGTGCACGTTGGCGCTGACCACACCGACCGGTTTGTGCAGCATCCAGTAGCGCGCGCTGCGTCCGGCTTGCAGCAGTTCGTCATCCAGCTCGACGCGCTGGAAGTCGCGCACCTCATGGCGCGGGTCGTGTACCACGGCGCCGTCCACACGCAGGCGGCCGGCGCTGATCAGCAGGCGGCTGTCCTGGCGGCTGAAGCGCGGGAAGTTGCTGAGGAAGCGATCCAGGCGCATGGCTCAATCGCGCTCGCGGGGCTCAGTGGCCTTCAGCGCACCAGCACAGGCCGGGCACAGGCAGGCCTGGTTGCGTTGCTCGGGCGTCAGGCGCTGCAGTGCGGCAGGGTCGATTTGCGCATCGAAGCACCAGCAGGGTTCGTCACGCCCGGCGGCGACGCTGCACTGGTTGCTGTTGCCGCATAGCGGGCAGTGTTGCGTGTCCATCAGCTGTCGACGCAAACGCGGTCGCGCCCGGCCTGCTTGGCGCGGTACAGCGCGCGGTCGGTGCGGCCGAGCAGGGTGTGCAGGCTCTCACCGGTGTGCCATTGGCTGAGGCCAAGGCTGACGGTGACCTGCAGGCTTTGGCCTTCGATGTCATAGCGCTGTTCGGCGCATTGCTGGCGCAGCTTCTCGGCCAGGTCGTGGGCTGCCTGGCGGTCGGTGTTCTTCAGCAGCAGGATGAATTCCTCGCCACCCCAGCGGCAGAGAATGTCGGCCTGGCGCAGCGCGCCGCGCAGTTGCTGGGCGAAGTCGTGCAGCACCTGGTCACCAGCGAGGTGGCCGTGCTGGTCGTTGATCAGTTTGAAGTTGTCGAGGTCCAGCAGTACGGCGCACAGCGGGCTGCTGTCGCGCTGCGCTTCCTGCAGGGCCTGTTCGGCGAGTATGTCGAAGCCGCGGCGGTTGGGCAGTTCGGTGAGGCTGTCGGTGGTGGCCAGGGCGGCGATGCGCTGCTGGTAGCGACGAATCGCCAGGTTCACCAGGGTCAGCACGATGGCGGTGACCAGCAGGCACAGCAGCAGGTTGATGTAGAGCCCCTGGCGGATGCCGGCCAGGGCCTTGTCGTGCTTGTCGACGAACAGGTACCACTCCAGCTCGGGGATGTAGCGCACGTTGAGGAAGTGCTCGCGGCCCTGTTCCTGGTATTCGAACTGGCCGCTTTGCGGCGTGGGCAGTTTTTCCATCAGGCCGTCGAGGCCGGGCACGTCGGCCAGTGAATCGCCGACCTGAGCGCCCATCGGTCCGCCTTGGGCGCCGGTGAGGGTGATGCGCCCGGTGGTGTCGACGAAGTAGACGCTGCGTTCGTAGCGCGCCTGGTATTCGTCGATCAGCTTGACCACGGCATCGACCGCCAGGCCGACGCCGGTGGCGCCGATGAAGCTGCCGTCGTAGTCGAACACCTTGTAGTTGATGAAGATGGTCAGGCGGTCGGCGTTGGCCATGTCGACGTCGACGTTGATCTCGTAGGGTTCCTTGAGGCCGCGTATGCGGTAGTACCAGACATCGCGCGGCTCTTCCGGCTTGACCTGCTTGAGCACGCCCTTGGCCTGGTAGTAGGTGCTGGTTTTGTCGGAGACGAAGAAGCTGGTGAAGGCGCCGTAGTGCTCCTGCACTTCACGCAGGTAGCGGGTCATCTGCCCGTTGTCCTGTTCGCCGGCCAGCACCCAGTCGCGCAGGAAGGTGTCGCGGGCCATCATCGAGGAGATGAGGATGGGGCGCACCAGGTCCTTCTGGATTTCCGAATAGACGGTGTCGGAGGTCAGCGGCAGTTCGGTGTTGATGATGCTGTTACGGATCGAGTCGCGCGAGGCGTGGTAGCTCAGCAGCGAGGTGGTGAGAAAGCCGCTACCGAGCAGGAACAGGAGCAGTAACACCAACGAGGTTTGCGTGTGCCGTTTGGGGCGCAGGGACATGGGTGAATCCGGGAGCGGGTTGATGGCGTGATGCTAGCTTGCCGGGATGGGATAGCGCCAGTTGTGATCACAATTGGCGCAGTTATGTGACCGGGATTTCATCCGGGCCAGGGGCTGTTGGAGCGGATTTATCCGCGATTGGTTTTTCGGGTATTGCGGTGGAGCATGTGCTGTCGCGGTTGAAGCCCCTCCCACAGGTAGTCGGCGTTGGTGTGAATCGCGGCTGAAGCCGCTCCTACAAGGGCCGGTCAGATCCTGTAGGAGGCGCTTCAGCGGCGAGCGTTTCAGACTTCTTCCAGCACCACCACACGCTGCCCGGCACGCACGGGCGAACCCGGTTGCACGCGCACTTCGCGTACGGTGCCAGCCATCGGGGCGGTCAGCGGAATCTCCATCTTCATCGACTCGAGGATCACCAGCACGTCGCCAGCCTGTACCTGGGCGCCGGGCTCGACCTGCACTTGCCAGAGGTTGCCGGCGATATGGCTTTCGATGCCGTGTTGGCCGGCTGCCAGTGGGGCGTCATCGCCGAGTTCGGCGGTCGTTTCCTCGACTTCGAAGTGCGCCTGGCCGCTGTCGATCCAGCGTTGGCGTTCGGCGTCGAAGGCGGCGCGTTGCTGCTGGCGGAAGGCGTCGATGCCGTCGGCTTCGGCATCGAGAAACTGCTGGTAGTCGGCCAGGGCCAGTTCGCTCTGTTCGATGCGCAGCGGGTAGCGACCCAGCGGGAAGTCACGGCGGATGCGCAGCAGTTCGTCTGCCGATACCGGGTAGAAGCGGATCTGGTCGAAGAAACGCAGCAGCCAGGGCTTGCCGTCGAAGGCCTCGACCGCGCGGTAGCGGTTCCACATCTGCAGGGTGCGGCCAACGAACTGGTAGCCGCCGGGGCCTTCCATGCCATACACGCACATGTAGGCGCCGCCGATGCCGACGGAGTTTTCCGCCGTCCAGGTACGCGCCGGGTTGTACTTGGTGGTGACCAGGCGATGGCGCGGGTCGAGCGGGGTGGCCACCGGTGCGCCGAGGTAGACGTCGCCCAGGCCCATGACCAGGTAGCTGGCGTCGAACACCGTGCGGTAGACCTCGTCGAGGTTCGGCAGGTCATTGATGCGGCGGATGAACTCCAGGTTGCTCGGGCACCAGGGCGCGTCCTTGCGCACGGTGGTCATGTACTTGTCGATGGCCAGTTGGCAGGCCGGGTCGTCCCAGGACAGCGGCAGGTGGACGATGCGTGACGGCACTTTCAGATCGCGCGCGGCGCAGACGGCGTCCCATTCGCCGGCGACGATATCGAGCAGCGTTTGCAGTGCCAGGGTTTCCGGTTGGTAGTGCACCTGCAGCGAGCGGATGCCGGGGGTGAGGTCGATCACGCCGTCCAGTTGCTTGGCCTCCAGCGCCTGCATCAGCGCATGGCCACGGAAGCGCAGCACCAGGTCGAGTTCCGGCTGGCCGATTTCCAGTAGCAGGTGGGTGTCGCCGGAGAGGCGTGCGACCAGGCGGGTGTCGGCATGGCCGATATCGAGGACGATGGGGGAAGCCAACACCGAACGGCTCCCTCTCCCATTTATGGGAGAGGGTTGGGGAGAGGGGCTTTGGGCGTTTTCAAGAACCCTCTCCCCCGGCCCCTCTCCCGCAAGCGGGGGAGGGGGGACAAGCGGGAGTTCGGCGTTTTAACGTGCATCAC
>JBLUOL010000118.1:0-14926 GCA_048065775.1 Pseudomonas sp. GW6 | reverse complement strand
CCCGGCATCGGCAGCCAGGCCGGCCAGGCGCAGTACCTGCTCCTGCGGCGGCACGTCCAGGCCGATGCCGGCCAGGTCCTGCTGTTCCATGCTGGTCAGCACTGTCACGCCGATCAGCAGTGGCTTGGCGCCAGCCAGCTTGTCCAGCTCGTTACGACAGGCCGCCATCATGCGCAGGCCGCCGGAGCAGTGCACGTTGACCATCCACACGCCCAGCTCCGCCGCGGCCTTGACCGCCATCGCCGTGGTGTTGGGGATGTCGTGGAATTTCAGATCGAGAAACAGCTCGAAGCCCTTGGCCTGCAACGCCTCGACCACTTGTGGGCCGCTACGGGTGAACAGCTCCTTGCCGACCTTGACCCGACACAGCGCCGGATCGAGCTGATCGGCCAGCGCCAGAGCAGCATCACGGCTGGGAAAGTCGAGGGCGACGATGATCGGGGTTTGGCAGACAGGCATGGGGTGGGTCTCGAACAGGATGAAAAACGCCGCGCATTGTAGCGCAAAGCATCCGATCACTGGTCGCGGCCGAAGTCCCTGTCCAGGGCAATCGCGCTATGCGTTCGAGGACCCGAGGATGCTGCATCGGTAGGGCGGGTGAAACCCGCCAATAGCCTCTGGCGGGTTTCACCCGCCCTACGAATCTGGCATTGCCCCGTAGGAGCGGCTTCAGCCGCGAAAGCTCAGGGTGGCCAAACGATCAGGCTATCAGCCGCTCACGCAGGCGCCCGAGCATGCCCATCAGGCTGCCCACTTTCTCCTGCTCACGCTCGTCACGCGGCACCTCGGCCAGGCGAGTGACCACCTGCTGTGGTTGAGCACGCCAGATCAGCGCCTGCTCGGCAGCGGCCTTCAAGCCCTTCTCGAACAGACCACGACGAATCGGCTTGGGCAGGTAGCGGAAGATCTGCGCCTCATTGACCAGACGCAGCAGCGCCTGGGTGTCCTGAAAGGGTGTGACCACCAGGCTGAGCAGACGCGGGTGGGCTTGCGCCAGGGTCTTGAGCAACGGCGCGGTGTCTTCGCCGGCCAGCTTGAGGTCACTGACCAGAATGTCCACGTTCTCGTTGTTGAGCATCAACATCGCCTCGGCCAGGTTGCGGGCACGTAGCAGGTTGTGGCCGCCCGCAACGCAGAACTCGCCGACGACACTGAGCGTGTCCGGCTCATCGTCGAGCGACAGCAGCGTCAGCGGCGCGCTCAGCTTCTCACTGGCAACAGCCTGCAAAGGCTGCGCCTGGCGCACCGCAAGCTCTGCCGCCTGACGCAGGGTGAAGGCCATTTCCTGCTGGTCCCAGGGTTTGGTCAAGTAGCGGAAGATGCCGCCGTTGTTCAACGCCTCCACCGCGGCATCCAGATCGGAATAGCCAGTCAGCAGGATGCGCAGGGTATTCGGCGCGATCTCGCGAGCTTCGGCCAGCAGCTGCGCGCCGCTCATCTGCGGCATGCGCTGGTCACTGACCAGCACGTGAATGTGCTCCTCACGCAGGCGCCGCAGGGCGCGCAACGGGTCGCTCTCGGTCAGCACCTCGTAGTGGCGGCGAAACTGCAGGGCGAGACTGCGCAGAATGCGCTCCTCGTCATCGACGAAGAGAATGCGAACGGGTGCGGACATCAGGCGCTCCTTTTAATGGCGACAGTAGCGGGCAGCGGCAGGCTGATCAGAAAACGCGTGCCACGCCCTGGCTCGGAGGCGACGCGAATGCGGCCGCCGTGGTCCTGGACGATCTTGTAGCTGATGGACAACCCGAGGCCGGTGCCTTGGCCGACCGGCTTGGTGGTGAAGAAAGGATCGAAGATCTTCGCCATGACTTCCGGCGGCATGCCACGGCCATTGTCCTGCAGCGAGACATGGATGCCCTCGGCATCGGCCCAGCTGCGAATCTGGATACGCCCGCTGCCATCGATGGCCTGGGCAGCGTTGGTCAACAGGTTGAGCAGCACCTGGTTGATCTGCGAGGGCGCGCAGGCGATACGCGGCAGCTCGCCGAGCTGCTGCACCACTTCGGCCTTGTCCTTGATGTGGTTGCGCGCGATCAGCAGCGCGCTGCGGATGCAGTCATTGAGGTCGACCTCCTCGCTCATGGCACGGTCGAGACGGGCGAAATCCTTCAGGCCCACCACCAACTCGCCAATCTGCTCCAGGCCATACAGGGTGTCGCCATACAGCTGCTGCAGATCCTCGGCCAGCAGCTCCGGCGCTGCCTGCTGGCGAGCCTGTTCGGCGGCCTGCAGGGCCTGGCTCAGGCTCGCCTCGTCACAGTCGGGGTCGTTCAGGCACTGGCCCAGGCGTGCCTGTGCGGCGGCGAGTTCGAACAGTGGCTCACTCAATTCACGCAGCAGTTGCACGTTGTTCTTCACGTAGCCCAGCGGCGTGTTCAACTCGTGGGCGACGCCGGCGACCATCTGCCCGAGCGACGCCATCTTCTCCGACTGCAGCAACTGCGCCTGAGACTCCTTGAGATCCACCAGCGCCTGACGCAGTACGCGGTTGCGCTGGGCGACGCGCGCTTCCATAGCCTTGAGCAGATCCAGCACCGTACCCAGACCGCAGTATTCGCCCTTGGCATCGATCAGGACGAAGTCCTCGGTGATCGGGTATTGCAGCTGGGCGGTGACCTGCTTGGAAGCCTCTTCCAGACTGGCTTCCAGGCTGACGATCAGCGGCGCGTCGTTCATCACCTCGCCAACCGGATGACGACCGCGCAGGTCGCGCCCGAAGCGCTGCATGAAGATGTCCTGCAGGGTGGCGCGACTGACCAGGCCGAGTGGCCGGTTGTTCTCGTCCACCACCGGCAGGGAGAGAAAGGCGCGGTGTTCAGCCGCCAGAAACAGATCGGCGACCTCGTTGATGCTCATCGACGCAGCGAGCGGCTTCACGGCTCGCATCAGCGATTGCAGCGCTCTGGCTTGGGTCACGAACGGCCTCCCCTGCTATCGGAAAGCCGTCATTCAAACAGCGCCAAGTTGCCATCATGTGACAGACATCACGCTGCCGGCGCGCCACCCTGGTGCGCCAGACCCGCCTCCGCACCATTTTCCAGCTCCTGAGATAGCCAGCCTGCTTCTACGGAGCGCCAATCTCGGGCGGCCGGCCCTCTGGCATGAGCACTGCACGGCAAGCACATCCTTTTGCAGCAGGTTGCAGCCATGCCCTATCAAACCACCATCGGCAGCCTGGTCTACCGCTTCGCCGACCTCAAGACGCTGTTGGCCAAGGCCAGCCCGGCGCGCTCCGGCGATTATCTGGCAGGGCTGGCCGCTGCTACCTACGAAGAGCGCATGGCGGCCAAGCTGGCCCTGGCCGAGGTGCCGCTCAAGCGCTTTCTCGACGAGGCACTGATTGCCTACGAGCAGGACGAAGTCACGCGCCTGATCATCGACCGACATGACACCGCCGCCTTCGCCCCGATCAGCCACCTCACGGTCGGCGACCTGCGCGACTGGCTGCTGCTGGAGAAGACCGACAGCGCGCGCCTGGCTGCCGTGGCCGCCGGGCTGACGCCGGAGATGGTTGCAGCCGTGAGCAAGCTAATGCGCAATCAGGACCTGATTCTGGTGGCGCGCAAATGCCAGGTGATCAGCCGCTTTCGCAACACCCTGGGCCTGCCCGGCCACCTTGCTGTGCGCCTGCAGCCCAATCACCCCACCGACGACGTGCGCGGCATCGCCGCCAGCATGCTCGACGGCCTGCTGTATGGCTCCGGCGACGCCACGGTCGGTATCAACCCGGCCAGCGATTCGCTGCCGACGCTGATGCGCCTCTGGCAGATGATGGACGAGGTGCGCCAGCACTTCGAAATCCCCATGCAGAGCTGCGTGCTCACCCACGTCACCACGCAAATCCAGGCCATCGAGGCCGGCGCGCCGATCGACCTGGTGTTCCAGTCCATCGCCGGCACCGAAGCCACCAACGCCGGCTTCGGCGTATCCCTGGCAATCCTGCGTGAAGCCCATGAAGCCGCGCTTTCACTCGGTCGCGGCACCTTAGGGGATAACGTGATGTACTTCGAGACCGGCCAGGGCAGCGCGCTGTCGGCCGGCGGTCATCATGGTGTCGACCAGCAGACCTGCGAGGCTCGCGCCTATGCCGTGGCCCGCGAGTTCCGCCCGCTGCTGGTCAATACCGTGGTCGGTTTCATCGGCCCGGAATACCTCTACGACGGCAAGCAGATCATCCGCGCCGGCCTGGAAGACCACTTCTGCGCCAAGCTGCTCGGTCTGCCGATGGGCTGTGACGTCTGCTACACCAACCACGCCGAAGCCGATCAGGACGACATGGACAGCCTGCTCACCCTGCTCGGCGCAGCCGGCATCAACTTCATCATGGGTATCCCGGGTGCCGACGACATCATGCTCAACTACCAGAGCACTTCGTTCCACGATGCACTGTACCTGCGCAACGTCCTGGGCCTGAAACGCGCACCGGAATTCGATGCCTGGCTGGCGCGCATGGCCATTACCGAGCCTAGCGGCCGCCTGCGCGAAATCGGCCGTGGCCACCACCTGCTCAAGCAACTGCCGCACATATCGGGAGCCGCGTGATGACCAATGATCTGATTCAGCAAAATCCCTGGGACGAACTGCGCGCGCATACCTCGGCACGCATAGCGCTCGGCCGCGTCGGCTGCAGCCTGCCCACCCGCGAGGTGCTCAAATTCGGCCTGGCCCATGCCCAGGCGCGCGATGCGGTGCATCGTCCGCTGGACTTCGGCGAACTCAAGCATCAGTTGCATACGGCAGGCTTTCGTACCCTGAAAGTACGCAGCAACGCCGAGGACCGGCAAACCTACCTGCTGCGTCCAGATCACGGCCGCCACCTGCACGGCGACTGCCGCGTGCAGTTGCAACACGAACTGCCCGCACCGGAAATCGCTATCGTGCTGGCCGATGGCTTGTCGGCCGTCGCCGTGCAGCGCCATGCCCTGCCGCTGTTGCAAGCTTTTCGCGAACGCTTTGACACCGACTGGGCCAACACCCCGGTGGTGCTTGCCGAACAGGGCCGCGTGGCGATTGGCGACGGCATCGGCGAAGCGCTACGTGCACGCCTGGTGATCGTGATGATCGGCGAGCGCCCTGGTCTGACCTCGCCGGACAGCCTCGGCCTGTATCTGACCTACGCGCCGCGGGTGGGCTGCCTGGACAGCGCGCGCAACTGCATCTCCAACGTACGTCCCGAGGGCCTGCCTTACCAGCTGGCGGCACACAAACTCGACTACCTGGCGCGCCAGGCGCTGCGCCTGCAACTGAGTGGCGTGCAGCTCAAGGACGACAGCAACCTGCAGCCGGTGGCGCTACAGGCCGACTGACAAGACCCGGCACGCGGGTTATGGTGATAACTTCATTGCCCCCATGAGGAGTCATCATGCCCTGGTACGTCTGGCTGCTGCTGGTTCTGGTGTTTGGCTCAGTGATCGGTAGCCTGCTGGTGCTGCGCAGCAGTGCCAAGAAAATGCCCCTGAGCGAAGACCAGCTCGAACGCATGCGTAAACGCGCCATCGAGCAGGAAGCCAAGGACGCGCGCGAGCGTCAGCGCTAAACGCCCTCGTCCCGCCAGGTAACGCCAAGACTGCCCGCAACGCAGCCTGCTAGACTGCGCGCCTTCTCAGGAGAAGGTGCCATGCCTCTGCATCTGCGCTTGCTGTTCCCCGCTCTTACCCTCGCGCTGGGCGCTGGCCTGGGCTTCATCGAGCCCGTCGGCCTGCTGTTGGGCAGCGTGTTCGTTATCGTCTTGCTGGCCGGACAACCGCGCCTGCCAAACTGGCTATGGCTGCCTTTGATCCTGCTCGGTGGGGTCGCCCTGGCGGCGCATCTCATACCCGGTTTCCGCCCCTGGCAGTTGTGGCAACCGCGCCTCCTCAGCCCGGACGCCGCGCCCTACGCGCTGCGCTTGTCCTGGGACAAACTGCTGCTGGGAACCGCCCTGCTCGCCTGGTGGCTAGGGCAACCGCGCAGCCCCGTGAACTCGCTGAAAAATGCCTGGCTGGCGTGCATTGCCACCTTGCTGCTGGTGCCGCTACTGGCCATGGCGCTGGGCCTGGTCGCCTGGCAACCGAAATGGCCGCAGGGCCTGCTGCTGTGGCTGGCGGTCAACCTCGGCATAGCGGTGCTGGCGGAAGAGTTGCTCTTTCGCGGTCTGCTGCAAAACGCCTTGATCAAGCGTCTGGGCATATGGCCTGGTTTGCTGTTGACGGCGGGTCTTTTCGGCGCAGCCCACCTGCCCTTCAGCGCGCTATTTGCCGTAGTGGCGACCTGCGCAGGGCTGGGTTATGGGCTGGCCTTTCACTACAGCGGTCGCATTAGCTTGGCAATCGCCCTGCACGCAGCAGTCAATCTGCTGCATCTAATGCTGTTGAGCTATCCGCTACGACTGGCATGACAGCTATACGGTAAGGCGAAAATAT
This sequence comes from Pseudomonas sp. GW6, assembly GCA_048065775.1. GTDB lineage: Bacteria > Pseudomonadota > Gammaproteobacteria > Pseudomonadales > Pseudomonadaceae > Aquipseudomonas. Next base: position 8,522 of record JBLUOL010000118.1, on the reverse strand, counting down.
GCGCTGCAATTCGCCTTTTACCCGTAGCCGCTCGAGCAAGGCGGCGAAGCGTTCAGGGCTTATCGGGGCGCCGGGACGGATCATCGCGTGATGACGATAGACCTGATCGACCCCTTCCGAGATCAGCAGCTTGCGCGCATGCTCGCGATTACGCTCAACGAAGTCGTAAAGGTTGGAGCGGGTCACCAACGCGACATCCGCACGCCCGCGCACCACCATCAGCAGGTTGCTGTCGTGAGAGTGGCCGAGATTGGCATTGAAGGTGCGGGTAAGAAACTCCGGGTCACTGTTGAACTGAGCAAAGCCGTAGTGATAACCGCGGTAGAGCGCCAGACGTTTGCCTTCGAGCTGCTCGAAGTACTCCTGGCCGCGCCGCTCTTCCACTCTGGCGACGAATAATTCGGCGTCTTCCAGCCCCATGTCTACGGCCTCGACGTCGATGTCCTGCCAACCCCACTGCGGATTCTCGAAAATCGCCATGTCGATACGCCCTCGTTGCAGGTCGCTAAAGCGACGCACGATGGCCGTGGGCAGCATGGTGAAATGGTATTCGGCCTGTTCTTGATTGAGCGCGTCGAGCAGTTGCAGCAATAGGCCACTCGACTCTTGCAGGTTGGATTTGATGACGTACGGAGGGAAGTGCGCACCGCCGACCTTGACGACCTCGGCAGCGTAGAGAGAACTGGCAAACAATAGACCCAAGGCAGCCCAACACTCATGAACCCAGCGCCGCGAATGCCGCATGTCGAATCCCCAAAAAATCCTTCTTCTAGTGTGGTGCAGCCTACTCCAGTCTCTCCTGACCGACTAGATGGATTTTCACTGCGCAGACACTTTGCCGCCTAATGTCAGACGATACCGTCCAAGTAGCCTGGATAGCTCGCCATTGGCTTGTAACTGACCGAGCAATTCCGCCACCTCGGCAGGACTCAAAGCCCCCTTCGGCCGCAGCAGAACCTGATGGTGATAGAGCTGGTCCAGGCGCTCGGATACCAGAAGCTCTGGCAGTATTTCCGGGTGTCGGGCCAGAAACGATTCCAGGTATGAACGCGTCACCACTGCGACATCGGCCCGTCGCGCCAGCAGCATGCGCACGTTGCTGTCGTGGGAGTAGGTCAGCACCGCGTTGAAGGTGCGCGCAAGATAGTCAGGGTCGGCATCGAACCCGGCGAAGCCGTAGTGATAGCCGTTATAGAGCGCCATGCGCTTGTCGCTAAGGTCCTCGAAATACTCCTGGCCACGCCCCGGCTCAGCCGCAGCGACATAAACTTCCGCATCATCGATATCCAACCCCAAGGCCAGGTATGAAGTGCCCTGCCACCCCCAACGGCTGGACTCGAAAAACATCAGATCGAAGCGGCCGCTCTCCAGGTCGCGGTAACGGCGGGTTGCCGAGGTCGGCACCAGGACGAAGCGATACCGCTGCTGCGCCGCGTTGAGCGCTTGCAGCAACTCGGGTACCAGACCTTGCGGGTGCTGCGAGTCAGGTTTATCCAGGTAAGGCGGGAAGTGATAACCGCCGACACGCACCTCCTCGACCGCAACGGCGACATGCACATGCAGCAACAGGCAAGACAGCAGGCAAAAGGCTAATGCGCGCAAACTCGACCTCTCGTCACGGATCGCAACCCGGGAAGACCGCTGCGCCCGTGTTCGAGCCGAAAACCGGCGGGTGCTCCTAGCCTAGCCGAAATCGCTCAGGCGTCCTTACATACCAATGACAGCGCTTCTTCGGCCAGTTGATCCAGGCTCATCGGCCCCTGCGAGCGGAACCAGGTGTTGGTCCAGCTCAGCGCTCCCGTGAGAAAACGCCGTTGAATGAAAGGATCACCTTTGAAATAACCGGCATCGCGCGCCTCGCCCAGCACCGCCAGCCAGATCTGCTCGTAGGTATCACGCAAGGCCAGCACCTGCGCCTGGCCGTCGTCCGACAGGGAACGCCATTCGTATACCAGCACGGCCATGGCCTCGCCGGTACCGCCCATGATCGACTGCAACTCGCAGCGGATCAGCGCCAGCAAGCGCTCGCGCGTGCCTTGCGCCTCTGCCAGCGCGGAGCGCATCAGTGCAGTGTTGTAGACGATGGTTTCCTCCATCACCGAGCGCAGAATCTCGTCCTTGCTCTTGAAGTGGTGAAAGATGCTGCCCGACTGAATGCCAATGGCGGCGGCCAGATCACGCACCGTGGTGCGCTCGTAACCCTTGCTGCGGAACAGGTGGGCAGCCATCTGCAACAGCTTGCCGCGGGCGCTCTCCGGATCGGTCACCTGGCCGCTATCGACCAGCTCCTGCATCACGGCCTGAGCTCTGTGTTCGTCCACGCTGACTTCTCCCCTGGTTGCCCTGCTCGGCGATTGTTCTGATTAATTCTTCATGCTGCCGGCAAGTGCTTGTCTTGCTTGATGAAATGTATGCGGCGCCAGCTGACCAAGCAAGCGCTTGGGCGCATTTTTGGCCGAATTGTCGTCTCTTACCACTTTTCAACCAAGCGCTTGCTTGGTAGTGTGAGTTCACCTTCTCAAATGTGTGACGGGCCAATTCCAATGACCAAAACCGTACGCATCGGCTGCGCCTCCGCTTTCTGGGGCGACACATCCACCGCTGCCGCTCAACTGGTTCGCGGCGCCGAACTGGATTACCTGGTGTTCGACTACCTGGCCGAGATCACCATGTCGATCATGGCCGGCGCCCGCATGAAGAAGCCAGATGACGGCTACGCCCGCGACTTCGTCGAGGTACTCGCACCTCTGCTCGGCGAACTGGCAGCGAAAAAAACTCGCGTCATCAGTAACGCCGGCGGGGTCAACCCGATGGCCTGCGCTGCGGCCCTGAGCGCAGCCTGCGAGCAGGCCGGGGTGAACCTGAAGATCGCCGTGCTGCACGGCGACAACCTGCAACCCAAGCTCGGCGAGTTGGTCAAGGCCGGTACCCGCGAGATGTTCACTGGCGCCGCATTGCCGCCCTTCTGCGTGTCGGTCAATGCCTACCTCGGCGCACCGGGCATCGTCGCCGCTCTGGAACAGGGGGCCGACATCGTCATCACTGGCCGCGTGGTCGACAGCGCGGTGGTCAGCGCCGCCCTGGTGCACGAATTCGGCTGGGCCTGGAGCGACTACGACAAGCTGGCCCAGGCCGCACTGGCCGGGCACATCATCGAGTGCGGCGCGCAGTGCACCGGCGGCAACTTCACCGACTGGCGCGACGTGCCGGACTACGAGCACATCGGTTTCCCCATCGTCGAAGTCGAGGACGACGGCCGTTTCGTCGTGACCAAGCCGGATGGTTCCGGCGGCTTGGTCACGCCTTTTACCGTTGGCGAGCAGATGCTCTACGAGATCGGCGATCCGCGCGCCTACCTGCTGCCGGACGTGATCTGCGATTTCACCCAGGTCGAGCTGAGCCAGGTCGGCGACAACCGTGTGCAGCTTCAGGGCGCACGCGGCCTGCCACCCACCGACCAGTACAAGGTCAGCGCCACGCACCCGGACGGTTTCCGCTGCACCGCCAGCTTCCTGCTGGCCGGTATCGATGCGGTGGCCAAGGCCGAACGGGTCAGCGAGGCGATCATCAACAAGACCGAAGAGATGTTCGCCGAGCGCGGCTGGGGCCGTTATCAGGAAGTCAGTGTCGAGCTGCTCGGCAGCGAAGCCACCTATGGCATCCATGCTCACCGCAAATACAGCCGCGAGGTGGTGGTGAAGATCGCCGCACGCCATGCCAGGAAGGAGGCGCTGATCCTCTTTTCCCGCGAGATCGCCCAGGCCGCCACCGGCATGGCGCCGGGCCTGACCGGCATCGTCGGCGGCCGCCCCACCGTCTACCCGGTGATCCGCCTGTTCAGCTTCCTGGTGGACAAAAGTGCCTGCGCCCTGAGCGTCGAGATCGACGGCGAGCGCCAGCCGGTCGCCCTGCCGCAGATCGATGCCTTCGACCCAGCCCAACTCCGTGCACCAGCAGCTCTGCCCGTAGCGATGGGTGAAGCCGACACTGCCGTGCCGCTGATCCGCCTGGCCGTGGCCCGCTCCGGCGACAAGGGCAACCACAGCAACATCGGTGTGATGGCCAGAAAGCCCGAATACCTGGCATGGATCGCTGCTGCGCTGACGCCCGAAGCCGTGGCCAACTGGATGGCGCATACACTGGACGCCGAGCACGGCCGCGTCAGCCGCTGGTACCTGCCGGGCAGCCACAGCCTCAACTTCCTGCTGGAAAACGCGCTGGGCGGTGGCGGCGTAGCCAGCCTGCGCATCGACCCGCAGGGCAAGGCCTTCGCCCAGCAACTGCTGGAATTCCCGGTGCCGGTGCCCAAGGCGTTGGCCGACAGCCTGAACACTGCAACCGTCTCGTAGCGCGCAACGCGCACCGCAATCACTCAGGACAACAAGCACAATGAGCTACGACTCCGTATTCAAACCTGGCCTGTTCAATGAACAGACCATTCTGGTCACCGGTGGTGGCAGCGGCATCGGTCGCTGCGTGGCCCACGAGCTGGCCCATCTGGGCGCTCATGTGGTGCTGGTCGGGCGCAAGCAGGAAAAGCTGGAGAAGACCTGCACCGAGATCACCGAGGACGGCAGCAGCGCCAGCTTCCAGGTCTGCGACATCCGCGACGAAGAAGCCGTGAAGGCCATGGTCGGTGCGGTGATCAGGGAACGCGGGCGCATCCACCAGCTTGTGAACAACGCCGGCGGCCAGTTCCCCGCGCCGTTGATCGGCATCAACCAGAAAGGCTTCGAGACGGTGGTGCGCACCAACCTGGTGGGCGGCTTTCTGGTGGCCAAGGAAGTCTTCCTGCAGAGCATGAGCAAGCACGGCGGTGGCATCGTCAACATGCTCGCCGACATGTGGGGCGGCATGCCCGGCATGGGCCATTCGGGGGCGGCGCGGGCCGGCATGGAGAACTTCACCAAGACCGCCGCCTACGAGTGGGGCCACGCTGGCGTGCGGGTCAATGCCGTAGCGCCGGGCTGGATCGCCTCCAGCGGCATGGACACCTACCCCGAGTCGATGAAGAACATGATCCGCAACCTCAAGGATCACGTGCCGTTGCAACGCATCGGCAGCGAGTCCGAGGTGGCCGCGGCCATCGTCTTCCTGCTCAGCCCGGGCGCCAATTTCATCAGCGGCAACACCATCCGCATCGATGGCGCAGCGAGCCAGGGCACCCGTGCCTGGACGTTGGGCAAGGCGAAAAACAGCGAGTCCTACAACGGTTTCCACCGGGCCTACGTGCCCGACGTACTGAAAGATCAGGAGTAAGGCGATGCCCGTGATCCAATCGGAAATCGATGTGCATGGCGAAGCCTTCGCGCAGAACCGTGACGCCATGCTGGCGGCCATCGCGGCCTTCCGCGACGTCGAGCAGAAGGTGCTCGACAAGGCGCAGGAAGCCAAGGCCAAGTTCGAGAAGCGAGGCCAATTGCTGCCGCGCGAACGCATCAACCTGCTGCTCGATGCCGGCGCGCCCTTCCTCGAGCTGTCCTCGCTGGCCGGCTACAAGCTGCACGACGACAAGGACGGCAGCCAGGCCGGCGGCGGCCTGATCGCCGGCATCGGCTACATCGCTGGCGTGCGTTGCCTGGTGATCGCCAACAACAGCGCGATCAAGGGCGGCACCATCTCCCCCACTGGCCTGAAAAAATCGCTGCGCCTGCAGCAGATCGCCGTCGAGAACAAGCTGCCGGTGGTGACCCTGGCCGAGAGCGGCGGCGCCAACCTCAACTACGCCGCCGACATCTTCGTCGAAGGCGCGCGCGGCTTCGCCAACCAGGCGCGGATGTCCGCCATGGGCCTGCCGCAGGTCACCGTGGTGCATGGCTCCAGCACCGCAGGCGGGGCTTATCAGCCGGGCTTGTCGGATTACGTGGTGGTGGTGCGTGGCAAGGCCAAGATGTTTCTTGCCGGCCCGCCTCTGCTGAAAGCCGCCACTGGCGAGATCGCCACCGACGAGCAACTCGGCGGCGCCGAGATGCACGCCCAGGTCGCCGGCACCGCCGAGTACCTGGCCGAGAACGACGCCGACGGTGTACGCCTGGCGCGCGAGATCCTTGGCATGCTGCCGTGGAACCAGCAGTTGCCGGCGCGCCCGACGAAAAGCTGGCGCGAGCCGCTGTACCCGGCTGAGGAGCTGCTCGGCCTAGTGCCGGCCGACGCCAAGAAGCCCTACGACGTGCGCGAGATCATCGCGCGCATCGCCGATGGCTCGGAGTTCCTCGACTTCAAGAACGAGTTCGACAGCCAGACCGTCTGCGGCCACCTGCAGATCGAAGGCCAGGCCTGCGGCTTCATCGGCAACAACGGCCCGATCACCCCGCAGGGTGCGGCCAAGGCGGCGCAGTTCATCCAGCTGTGCGAGCAGAGCAACACGCCGATCCTGTTCTTCCACAATACCACCGGCTTTATGGTCGGCACGGAATCCGAGCAGAACGGCGTGATCAAGCACGGCTCGAAGATGATCCAGGCCGTGGCCAACGCCACCGTGCCCAAGCTCACCATCGTCGTTGGCGGCTCCTACGGCGCCGGCAACTACGCCATGTGCGGTCGCGGCCTCGACCCACGCTTCATCTTCGCCTGGCCAAACAGCCGCACCGCCGTGATGGGCGGCGCCCAGGCCGGCAAGGTGCTGCGCATCGTCACCGAGGACAAGCACGCCAAGGAGGGCAAAGAGCCTGACCCGAAGATGCTCGACATGCTGGAAACCGTGACCGCACAGAAGCTCGACAGCCAGTCTACCGCGCTGTACGGCACCGCCAGCCTGTGGGATGACGGCCTGATCGACCCGCGTGACACCCGCAAGCTGCTGGGCTTTTTGCTGGATATCTGCGCCGAAGCCAACCTGCGACCGTTGAAGAAAAGCAGCTTCGGCGTCGCGAGATTTTAAACGTAGGGCGGGTGAAACCCGCCAAGCATGTGGCGGGTTTCACCCGCCCTACAGACCCATTCGATACGGAGCACAACAACAATGATCTTCACCCAGGAACACGAAGAACTCCGCCGTACCGTCCGCAACTTCGTCGACAAGGAAATCAACCCGCACGTCGATGAGTGGGAAAAGGAAGGCCGCTTCCCCATCCACGACATTTTCAAGAAGGCCGGCGAGCTGGGCCTGCTGGGCATCTCCAAGCCGGAGAAATTCGGCGGTATGGGCCTGGACTACAGCTACTCGATCGTCGCCGCCGAAGAGTTCGGCACCATCCATTGCGGCGGCATCCCGATGTCCATCGGCGTGCAGACCGACATGTGCACCCCAGCCCTGGCACGCTTCGGCTCCGATGAGCTGCGCGAAGAGTTCCTGCGCCCGGCCATCACCGGCGAGATGGTCGGCTGCATCGGCGTCTCCGAAGTCGGCGCCGGCTCAGACGTGGCGGGCCTGAAGACCACCGCCCGCAAGGACGGCGACGATTACGTGATCAACGGCAGCAAGATGTGGATCACCAACTCGCCGTCGGCCGACTTCATCTGCCTGCTGGCCAACACCAGCGACGACAAGCCGCACGTCAACAAATCGCTGATCGTGGTGCCGATGAAGACGCCCGGCATCACCGTCAGTCCGCACCTGGACAAACTCGGCATGCGCAGCTCGGAGACCGCCCAGGTGTTCTTCGATAACGTGCGCGTGCCGCAGCGCTACCGTATCGGCGCTGAGGGCGCCGGCTTCATGATGCAGATGCTGCAGTTCCAGGAAGAGCGCCTGTTCGGTGCGGCCAACATGATCAAGGGCCTGGAGCACTGCGTCGACACCACCATCGACTACTGCAAGCAGCGCCACACCTTCGGCCAACCGCTGATCGACAACCAGGTCATCCACTTCCGCATGGCCGAGCTACAGACCGAGATCGAGTGCCTGCGCGCGCTGGTCTACCAGGCCACCGAGCAGTACGTGAAGGGCCGCGACGTGACCAAGCTGGCATCCATGGCCAAGCTCAAGGCCGGCCGCCTCGGCCGCGAGGTGTCCGACGCCTGCCTGCAGTACTGGGGCGGCATGGGCTTCATGTGGGACAACCCGGTGTCGCGCGCCTACCGCGACGTGCGCCTGGTCAGCATCGGCGGCGGCGCCGACGAAATCATGCTCGGCATCATCTGCAAGCTGATGGGCATCCTGCCAGGGAAAAAGAAAGGCTGACCTGCCACTCATCCCGTGCGGCGGGTTTCACCCGCCCTACACCGAGGCTATGCGATGAACGATCTGCCCCACTGCGAAACCCTGCTGCTGAACCTCGATGGTGGCGTGCTGCACGTCACCCTCAACCGCCCGGAGAGCCGCAACGCCATGAGCCTGGCCATGGTCGGCGAACTGCGCGCCACGCTGGAGGCCGTGCGCCATGATCCGAACGTGCGCGCTCTTGTTCTGCGCGGTGCTGGCGGCCATTTCTGCGCCGGCGGCGATATCAAGGACATGGCTGGCGCCCGCGCCAAAGGTGGCGACGCCTACCGCGAGCTGAACCGCGCCTTCGGTGCGCTGCTGGAAGAGGCCCAGGCCGCGCCGCAGGTGCTGGTTGCCGTGCTGGAAGGCGCCGTGCTGG
>JBLUOL010000117.1:0-15235 GCA_048065775.1 Pseudomonas sp. GW6 | reverse complement strand
ATGGTGTCCACTTAAATCAGGTGGACACCATCGCCTTTGGCGTCGGGGCCAGGAAGGTGTGTTGGCCGGACGGATACATTGCATATCAGACCTGCACAGGACGCTGACTTGTCAAAAGTTCGTCAACCCAAGCAGCCTGCTGTTTTTGGTCGAGAACGCGTGGTGGGCCGTATCGAGGTGCCACAGCGCCTGGCAAACCGACGAACAACTGCACAACCTGTCGCAAATGAACGTTAGCGGCCGGGCATCATCTCAGGCGCCAGCCATCTGCCTAATCGTAAATGCCCTTCGTCCAACCACCGTAAACCCAGTGGACTCCGATATTGACTGCTCAAAAACACGCCCGGCCTGCTCCAAGCGCAGATAGCGCGTTGCGCATTTTTTATCCAAACAGTTGGCTTTGAACCCTACAGGGCTCTGGAAAACCAGCGGAGCCCTGCCAGTGCAAACCGGGCACTTTTCCAAAGCAAGAATCGCCTGGTTGTGACGTTCCAGGGCTGACGCTTGCGCAGTGGAGTTAGAGGAAACCAAAGCCTCCTTGAGCGCCGTCACTGCCTCCTCGGCCAAGGCCTCAGTAACAATCAGTTCATTTTGCTCTGAATTAACCTGAACCCCCGCAACCTGCTTTGCCTGTTCCAGCACCTTTTGCGGGATTTTTTGCAACGGCTGCGCATACGTAATCATAGCCATTCGGCAAAGCACCTGATCAACCAGCAAGCCAAAGCGCTCCGTGCAATACATGTCTGTGGGAGACAGCGGTATCCACTGCTCTGGACAATAGGCTGCATCAATCTCCTGCCCCATTGCCGGCCAGGCGATAAACCGCTCCTTGCTCTGTGGAGTCACCTCAGGAGCAGGCGCATCACTCAGCCAGGGCACAATGGTAAGCAATACGTCCTCTGGCGTTGAAAGGGCAGGAGAACTGCTAAGCAATTGCCACTCCAGCCCACGTTGCCGAAGAAGTATGTGCCTTCCGGCCCAGACACCTCCGTCCTGGCCATTCAGATAAGGCAGCAGCGCCCTCCTCATGACCAGACCGGCGTAGCGAGAATAGACAGAAGCTAGAGATTGGTTCTGCCTGAAGCGCTCTGCCGGCGTGGCACGTTTGGCCTGTGTCACCTTGGCCAATTGATCCCACAAGATAGCCAGATGCCGGTAATGCTGATCGTGACCAAGGATGTTGGTCATATGCAGCACACCTGTCACTTGTGCCTGCCGGCTGACCAACAAATACAGACCACTTTGCTGCAGGCCCGCAATCGTCTGGTACAAGCGTTCAAGCTTTTCAAGCGTTTCACCAAGCAACTTTGATGCGTTACTGGTTTCCTCTGCGCTGAATGTCATCCCCCACAAGCGGCAAATTTCTTCACGCAGACGGTAATCGACATTCTCCGCCTCATAGAAGCGCAGCGCCTGATTCAGCGTCGCCTGCAAGCCACGCAACTCCGCCAAGCGCGCGTGCAAATAGCGTTCAATCTTATCCAGCAAGCGCGCATAGACACGATTCTCATAGATGCCATAGTCATCTTCGCTGAAGCGGGCCAGTACCTTCTTGGGGATCACGCCACTCAACGTCTGCCGCTGCCAGCACTCCGAGTGCGAGGCCAGATGCACCAGCGCCCCTTTGGCCAAACGACGTGCACGCCCGATATCAGCAACCTCATCCTCATAGTGAAGATCGAGGCGCGGACGCTGCGAGATGTGATGCAGATGCCCTTGCTTCACCACATCCAGAAGCCGCTCCTCAAAGGGCTGCAGATGGCTCTTGGCATCGATGATGGAAGCTGGCATCAAAGGAGACATCAAAGGCGCCTGCAGTGCCTCGGCATCAATCGTCGCAATGACCTTGCTCAGCAATTCCGTTGCCGCCGCCAGACTTTTTTGCGGCGGCGTAAAAGTGCAAGCCTCATCACCCAACTGGCAGCGCTGATCACCATCACTCACCAGCACCCCCGTAAATACCGGTGTATGGCCATTGAATGCAGGCCCGTCATTCACAGACTGATAGCGACCGGGCTGAATGAGTGCCGGCAACTGCCGGCACTGCTCACCCGTAAAACGATCAAACCACATCAGCTACGGCCATCCAGGCGACGAATATCAGCCTCCAACAGCTCCATAGACTTGCGCGGATCACCCGCCAGATCAGCGCTGATCCAGAAGTCCTCCAGAGCGCCTTTCAGATTGCGCAGCGTCTCGGCAGAAACGTTGTAGCGGCCGGTCACTTTGCCAGGGCGCATGATTCTCGTCGCCAACAAGTGGTCCACCGCCTCCCCCGAAGAAGCCCCGCAAGCCAGCATGACAGGGATGAAATCCAGCGCCTGCTTTTCAAAGCGGTTCCCCCAGCCCAGCTCAAACTGGCTGCCCAACTGTTCGGTGAAGGCATCGCCGGTCAGGTCCTTCAGTAGCTTGACGACCTCCTCCTTGCGCTCAGCTCTTGCCTTGCCAAATGCCTTGCGCAAGGAGCGATAAGAGTAGTTGGCCGGCTCAAACGGTTTGATCGTGAAGCGCTTATCCTGCTTGGGCAGAGTCATTACATGAGCACGATCATAGGTCTTGTCCGCCAGCTCATTGGTGGTTTCATCATGGTTCGCGGTACCAATAAACCAGACATTGGCTGGCACCCTGATCTTGCGTCCCTCGGCCAGCATCGCAGGTGCATTGGGCAACGACGTTTCCGAGAGGCTGATCAAGCGCTCCTCCGGATTGTTCTTCTCCAGCGCAGAGAGGAACTCGGCAAAGTACTGCTCAGGACGCGACAGGTTCATCTCATCCAGCAGGATGATGTTGCAGGTGTCTTCCCAACGCGGCGTCTGCGCTTTGTATAGCGCCTGCAAGCAGTCCTTCTCGTAGAAGCGTCGCTCAAAGGCGTTGTAATGACCAAGCAGGTCGTCGCGATCACGCCAGCCCGCCTGCACCGCAATATCGGTGCAAAAGCCCCCCATTGCTTTGGCAAAAGCCTTGGCCAAACTGGTCTTACCGGTACCACTGATACCCTGGAAGACATGCAGCTGGCTCATGGCCAAGCCCCCCAGCAACACGCGGATATCCTCGATCGGATAGAACAGTTCTACGTGCTTTTCAGCTTTAGCAATCCGATGCTGCAACTGGGTGGCGAATGTCTCGAGATCAGGCACTTCATCTAGGTCCATACGCGCCCGGTAATCGCGCTCACTATCCATCAGCGACATGGCTGGGAATGGTGTCTGGGTCTTCTGCGCACTGGTCAGCTGCTCGATGCGGCTTTCGAGGTCATCTATGTGAACGGCAAGGGTATTCTTGTGTTGCTCCAGAACACGTTTCTCACGCGCGACAGCCTCAAGCTCTGTAGCCGCGACACGCTTGCCGCTCAACTCACGACGCAGCTCATCCCGCTCAGGGCGTAGCTCAGCTACTTCTCTTTCAAGATCAGCCTTGCTGTCACGCAGGTAGTCATTATCGCGCTGCAATTGCGCCGTATCCGATTGCTCCAGGCTGCGCTTGAGTTCACGGTTTTCCTGACGCAGCGCTTCCAGTTGCTGCAGGATCTCAGCTCCGGATACTTCGCCCAGGGATTGCTTGAGCTCCTGAATATCGAGCAGCTGCTCCTTGAGTTCATTCGCCTTGCTCCAAGCCCGCTCACGCTGCTCTTCTAGCTTGGCAACAACCTGGTGATGATCCGCCCGCTCGGATGCCATTTCCTCATCCAGACGCTGCTGCAAGGCCTTTTCCTCTGCCTGGATATCCGCCCACTCACGATCCAGGCGGCTACGCGCACGATCTAACTCGACCACTTTCTGCTTGATGTCGTGCTCACGCTGATCAAGCAACCTGACACGTTCAGCCTCTGCCTCCGTGCAACTGAACTTGACCTCCGCCAGCCGCCTTGCTGCCAGAGAAATTTCACCGTCGAGCTGGTGCTTATCTTCGCGCAACGACTGAAGATCCGCTTCATGCTGACGCACCTGCTGACGCTGTTGCGCCTCCAGCTTACGTAAAGCCGCTTCGTTTTCCGCAACAAAGCCGGCTTGCGCATTGGCCTCTCGCATATTCAGGGAACGCTCGGCCTCCAAATTTTCGGCCATCTTCAGCGCCAATTCCTGCTGAGCCTCAAGCAGCTTGTCCCACTCAGCCTCGAGCTCAGCTTTCTCTGCATCCAGTCCGGAGCGGACGGCCACAAGCGCTTCCTGTTCGGCTACCTGCGCCAGTGCCGCCGCCTCGGCAGTTTCAGCTAGTTTGCTGGCAGCAGCCCACCGCTCGGCATATTCGTCATGCAAACGCTCCTTGAAGCGCACCAACTCCTTGCAGAGCGTGGCGAATTGCTCAATCCAGCGAACCAGATCACTGTCGCCCTCAAAACGCTCGCAGACGCCGCGCAACCACTCACGCTCGACAGAAATATCCAGTGTCATGTCAAAGGACTGATAGGCCTTGGAAGCGTTCTCGAAAGAAGCGCTCCATACATTCACTTGCTGCTCCACTGAAGCACGGGCCATACCGGCCGCAGACGGTGCCGCTGCTGGGATTTGCTGTGGACCAAACTTGTTCGAGCTTTTCTTGCCCATTACATCCATTCCTTAAAAAATTCGGTGAAGCCCAGCGCGTACTGGATGTTATCCAGCGTTTCCTCATAGGTGAGGGGGGCGACTTCTCGTCCGGTAAAGCGGCTCTGCGCATGGCTGCTGCGGTTACGCAAATCCGCAAGCAGCAACAGCCTGTCAAGTTGCAGCTCGCGAGCTAACAGCGTCTTGAACGGGTGCCCAGAGTGGTTGAGCGTTCCCATTGCTGCAGCAAACAGCAAAGCCTTCAGGGAGCTGCCTGGCCGAGAGCAAGCCAAAATGATCTGATTGATGTTTTGCCCGGCTAGTTTGCTGATTACCCCGTCGGTAAACGCCGGCAACTGCAAGGCGGATAGCACGCGCGCATTTAGCCCTCGGCCAAGGTTTTTCTGTTTGGGCAGATTGCCTGCTTCAACTGGATATTGGTGAATCAACCACTGCATGAGGACCTCAAGCAGTTTCTGGCACTCCATCACTGCAGCATCCAGTTCCTGCTCACTCTGGTCGCCTTGTTCCAGCTTGTTCATACGCAGTAGCAGGGCTGCCAAATGCCGCTTGATATCCGGTTGCCGCGCCGCCCAGGGGTATTCCGTGAGCACCTGCATATCCGCCTGCTGGCGCATGGCCTGCAGCCACTGCTCAACCGTCTGATCATCCGCACGCGGAACAGAAACCAAAGGCTGCAAATGGTTGAGCAGGTACTTGTTACCCCCCTCAGTCTGCTCCCGCAAAGCATCCTGTAACCACCAGGCGTTGGCTCGCAGCGCAAACGGATCGTCGACTGCCCACAGCTCCAGCCCCTCGTCATCAGGCTTGGCCCAGAGCAGTACCCTTGCAGGCTTGGCGGTATCATCCAGCCGCTGCACCCCAGACAACTTAAGGAATTGCGGGAACTGGCCGCTATCGAGCTGCCGAGCTGCCCGGCAATCATCCCGATAGTCGCGATAAGCTATCGCCAGCGCCTCATGATCCAACGTCGGCAGTGATGACTTGCCCGCCGCCATCACAAACGGCCGGATTGACTTGCCGCTTTTCCGCTCCCCTTTGAATACGGGATAGCGTTGCAGCGGATCTTCGGGCTCGATCGAATCAAGCTGCTCAGCGAAGCGTGGCCAGAACTGACCACTGATAGCATCCTGGAACAGATAACCAGCCTTCAGGTTGTCATCCTCAACAGACTCACCATCCAGCAGTTGCTCGCCTTTTTCAGTCAGCCCACGGGCACTATCAGTCAGCCAGCCGTTACTCACCCCTTGAGCCAGTATCAGCTTGATCAGATTGACATGCAGCCCGGTCAACTCAGCGATTGCCTCCGCTTGCGTCAACTGTGCCCGGATCAACCCCAGCACAGCGCGCTGGAACAGATTCAACTGAGCCTCTTTTGCCTCGGGATAAAGCACGCGATGAACCAGCACCGGCCACAACAAGGGCCTAGCCTCGCCGCGAGGCTTTTCAGCAAACTGCAGATAAGTACCGGTTTCAGCGAATGCAGCCATGCTCACCCCCACACAGCTGATAAAAAGCAGCCAGAGCTGGCACCGCCTCTTGTGCATCCGGGTTACTGGCCAAAGCCGCATCCCCGACACAAATCAGCATCTGCCTCTGCCGGCTCATGGCCACGTTCATACGGTTTGGCAAACGCAGGAAGCCGAACTGACGGTTCAGTTGCAGCTCGCGATCATCCCCCTCGCTGGCAGCAGCCCGCCCCGAGCGATTTGGCTGGAAACTGCGCACACAAGACAGCAGCACCACATCGAACTCCTTGCCCTGGAAGGCATCCACCGAGCCAACCCGCAAGCGTTCCTCTGCAACCACGCTGCCATCAGCCTGCACCTTACGAGTCAACTTGAACTGCTCATGCGGCTCGTAGCCCCCTTCGCGCTTGACCATCAAGGGAGTACCGTCGATTTTCTGCTGAGCGAGCTTCTCCATGATCAGATCGCGCTGTGCCGCGTAGAAAGTAATAATGCCGACAGACAACGCCTCACCGCCGGCCTGCATCAGCTTTACCACTTCTTCAGCAATGCGCTGCGCCTCCACCTCTCGAACCCGGCTAGTGCCACGGCGCTGATCACGCCCCTGTACCGTCGGCACATCAATCCACTGACAAACATGGCCACGGTAGGACTCCGCCAGCGGCCCCAGCCTGGAAAGCAGCTCCTGGCTGAATACAAACGCCTCTGCCGGCCTGCCGGAATGCAGAACCCCCAGGTTTTCACATTCATAGAAGTGCTTACTGACAAAGTTGCCCAAGACCGGATGCATGCGGAACTGGGTATCAAGCATCACCACACGGCGAATCGAATCCTGCTTTTCCAAATCCTGTAGCTTGACCCGCATACGCTCGAAAAGACTGGATCGGAAAGCCGCCAGTTGCAGTTCGGTCAGTTCATGCTCCTCCTGTAACTGCCCCTCGATATCCGGCTCAAGCATGTGCGGGAGCTGGCGGTCATCGCCCACCAGAACAATCCGCCGCTTGGCCATGGACATCGGAATAAACAGATCCAATGGATTGGCCCGTGCTGCCTCGTCGATGACAACCGTATCGAACTCGATATCCGAGTTGGAGCTAGTGGATACCTCTTTCAACATTTCCATCTGCTTGCCCGCAGCCTGCTGGCAGGTTGCACCGACCACCATCGAATACTCATTGACCACAGCCCGCGCAGCGGAACGATCGGACTCCAGACTATCGACCAGTTGCTCCAAGACCCATGCAACCCCCTGCTTGCGCTTGGCCATGCGGTCTTCCAGATAGCGATCCACCTCATCAAGCAGCGCTAGGCCATCAGGGTCTACCTGGCGTTTCAGCGCAGCCGGCCGGTAATCCGGCAAGTGCTGATCAAGCAACAGATCCTTCCAGATCTTCAGAGCCTGAAGGGTCGCCGGCTCAACGTGCGAGCAGTCGGCAAGTTCTTCCAGCAGGCGCAGCAGCTCCGGGGCCACACCTTTTTCATGGCGCTTGAGCCAGCTCAGCAGATCCCAGGCACGCTCGCCGCCATCATCGGTAAAGGCAGCAACCTCGACACGCAGAGCACGGATACGCCTGAGCAGCTGAGAGGGAGGCAGACCTCCCGCAGCTGTAGCCGGCGCTTGACCGGCAAGCGTATCGATATACTCCTCGAACTGACTTTCAAGCCGGGGCGGCAATGCCAGGCCGCTTTGCTCCAGTTCACGCAAGTCATGCAAAAGGCGCTGGAACTCATCCGCCTGCTGTGCAGGGCCGGTACTCGCTACCCGGGCAAGGGCCAACCTCGCGGAAATGGCCCGCAACTGCTCAAGCTCAGGGAAGCGGCTGTATTCCTGCGCAATCTTGCGGTGCAAATGAGCCGCCTGGCGTTCCAGCCAAGGCTCAATCAAAGTCGCCTGATCACTCTCGCCGTGCTTGCCGCCCACCCGCGCGCCAGGTAAGCCGAATACATCGCTACGCTCCAGTGCATTGTCGACGGCATCATGCTGAAAACTGCTGACCAGTACCTGCGCCGCAATATTCTGCTTCTCCGCTCGCTCACCCAGACAACGCTGCAATGCTGCAATAACCTGGGTTTTACCGGTACCAGGAGGGCCGATGATGATTGCCAGATCAGGGGTATTGAGCGCGCAATCCAGCGCCAGCGCCTGCTTCTCGGTCGGCTTGCCACCCTTGAAAGACTCCAGCACGTATGGGGTCAGCCCGCTGATCGGGCGTCGTCGCGCAGCAGGAACCGCAACCCCTTCCAGCAGCCATTTCAATTGCGGCAGCCGCTTGCCCGAGTCAATCGACTGCTTGGCTGCCAAGCGACGCTTACCCATCGAACGTTGGCCGGCAAGAGACAGATACAACCAGCCCTCCCCCGCTTTCGGTCGGATGTTGGTCTTACCCGCCGCCTGTTTGAAAATCACGCAATCTGGCTCGAAGCGAATAGTCCCCCGCGGAGCATTGGCAGTCCTTTGAGCCTTCTCGGATGAAAGCTCTTCCAGCCAGTCCGGGCGCTGATCGCCCAGATCAAACTGATCATTGCTGCTCAGCTCCAGATCGCGCCAGCGCTCGCGGAACGCCTGATACTGCTCCTGCGACTTGGGAATCAGACGCCAGGCATTGCCACGCCCCTCCTGAAAGCCGTGGCACTCGGCGTAAGCCAGAGAACCCAAACTTTCTGCCTGCTCTAAAGCTCTTTGCCACTCTTTATCGTTGTAAAGATTCCAGAGTTCGAGATAGCTGGCGTTGTCACGCAGCGCCGCACTCAGCAGAGCCTGCTGACTGGCGCTGCCGAGCGCAGCCGCAACAGAGGCATCCTTAAATTCAAATTGGCCAAGCAGGATGGAGAATGCACCATCACGATGGGTATGACGGTTAACACGCTTGAGCAGAAAACTGCCATCCTGGCGCTGCTCGACATCGGCACGCCAGCCATTACCCAGCAACTGAAAACCGCCCTTGCTAGCGGTGTTGCTGAAACGAGCAACCGTCAGCCAGTCCCCCTCGGCCAGACCCTTCACCACAAAGTGCTCGACAAACCAGCGACAGGCCAGTTCAACAGTGCTGCCGGCAATTTCGCGCTTGGCGTGCAAATCCTCAGCAAGCAGCTCATCAACACCCAGTTCAAGCTGCATTGCCGTTACTTCAACCGGTGCGCAGTATTGCACCAGCAGCTCGTTTTTCTTCGTACCGGTCAGCAACCAGCGGGTCTGATCACGCAGGGCCAGACGGCCAAATATTTCGGCATCGGCCTTGGCACAATTGACGCGGATGCGCACATCTCCCTGTACCGCCAGCCAGTCATCTTGATAGCGCTGCAGGAAAATAGCCTGCCCGTCCTGCAAGGCATCCACAGACTCATCTGTAGAAAGCGCCAGCACATCGGCTGACAGCATGGGGAAATCTTTAAATTCCATTTGCTATCACCACCGGAATTGCCAGACGACTTTGCTGGAGGGCAACCCGGAGTCCTTATGCCCTGACTTCGCAGGCTCACCTACATGAATCAGGAAGGGTTCCTCATCCTGGCCACGCAGGCTCTCCTTGAGGCCCTGATAACGCTGCAACGGTTTAATGTTCTCCCCGCGCTGCAACTGCAACTGGCTCTCAGGCAGCGGGAAAATCCCCAGGCCCTTGTCGCTGTACTCGATACGGATATGGTCAGCCGGCCAACGGTCATAGCTGAACGTCGGCAGCAAGCGCTTGAGCTCAACCTGCCCTCCCGGCTGCAGCCAGACCTTGCGCCCCGTCGCTACCAGCTCTTGAGGAGTCTCCACATCCCCTTCCTGCTCGGCAGGCAAGGCAATGAACTCCTCAAACAGAACCAGACGGCTGTCAGCTGGCGCCTCACAGAAAAAACACTCCGCTTCGTCCGCTGCCCGCAAGTCCACTGGCAACAGGCTGGTACTGCCGCAGCCAGGGCAGCAATAGATGCGCTCGTCCACTTCAACCAGCGCCTCAAGCCACTCGGCCATAGCCGGGCGCTCATAGGGGCTGGCTCGCCCCCCCTCAAAGCAACGGCTAAACAGTTGGGGTAGCTTGCTGTGCTCCAGCAACTGCAGCGGCAGATTAACGAAGCAAGCGTTACTGTCGTCCTCGCTATCGTTGATCCAGGGGTGCTCACCTCGCAGCGCGGCATCCTCGACTTCAGGCTCACCGTCGCTGACCATCTCACCCTTGAACGGGTGGTTGTGTGTCAGCAACTGATAGGCAATAACGGCGAAGCTCCAGCAATCGGTGAGGCTGGACAACAACGCCTCACCACGCACCACTTCCGGTGCGCCATAGTCCACGGTGTGCAGGGTCAAGCCACTGTGGCTATCGAGGCTGATGTTGTCGCAGTCAATCAACCAGGTCTCGGCATGTGCAGAATCATCCGAGACAAAGATATTGTTCGGCGACAGATCACCGTAGAGCATGCCGCGCCCGTGCAACTGATTCAGTGTTCTGGCCATCTGGCCCAGAATACGAATACGCCGACGCAGCCCGCCCTGGCGCAGATAATCTTCAGGTGCCTCTTCTTCAGCATTAGCAAAACTGCCCAGCAGCCCCTGCAAAGGCACCAGCCCGTCCATCAGCTCCATCACATAACCGCAGCGTGGCTCAGCCAGCAGTACAAGCGGTCTAGCCAGCTTCAAATCGGCCAGATCCTGCCGGGTCAGCCATTCGATGTGCTCACGCCAACGACGGCGCGCCTGCTCATCCTTATTGGTAAACCCCTTGATCAGAGCTTGTGGGTACTGGGTGCGGTAAACAACGCCCTGCCCACCACTGCTCAACTCACTCGTGAGCTCATAAACCGAACCTTTGCTGTCCTGCACCATGCGCTGCTTCTGCGGCGCGGCCTTGTTCGTGCTCATCTGTATCAATCCGTTAAGAAAATTCCAGCAATGCTCTTGTCGTCACCATGGCGTGGCGTCGACCAGTCCAGCAGCTCACCCGTCAGCCAGCGGCGCATGCTGCGCTTGCTACTACAACGCAGTTGGCGCCGGTAAATGGCATCAAAAAACGACTCAAGCTGCGATGGAATCAGATCATCCGAGATACCATCCGTCATCAGCAGTACGCCATCACCCGGCTGGCTCAACTCAAACTCGAAGCTGCGAGTATTCCGGGCATCCGCCTGGGCCAAGGTCAGGGTCTGATTACCGAAGCCCTGGCGTTGATCGGTCAGCACCCTGAAAGCGCCAGCGCTTCTTGCCAGCAGCAATCCATCGCCAATCTGCCCGGCAACAGCCCGGCCACGGGCATCCACGCGCGCCCACAGGCAGGTCGTTTCATGTAGGCGATAACGCTCGCCAAAACAGGCCAGCCAGGCCTTGCGAACCTCGTCAGTAACCGCTGCATGAGTAATGTCCGCCTGGCACCGAAGCACGTGCCGTGACAACTGCACCGCCTTGCGCGAACCGAAGTGGCTCAAGGGGCGACTGCCCAATCCATCGGCAACTGCAACGCACCAACCGCCGCGTATACCACTGACGGCCAGGGCATCCTGGTTAGGTGAGTCATCCTGTTGGTGGGCGGGGCCCCTCACCGAAGCCCCACTCGCCAACAAGCGCATCAGAAATCCCAGTCCTGATCATCCGTCGGGATTTGCAGCGGAGCAGACTGATTCGGCGTCGCCGAGCGGCTACGTGCACTGACGCTCATCGTCACAGCGCGGAAAAAACGGTGGATATCCGCAGCATTCTCGGCACGGAACAGCGGTGCCTCCGGGTCATTGGCAAAATCACCGAGCATGCTCTCATCGGCATCAGCACCGATGGCCATGGCAAAGCGAGTGGCCTTGGACGAGCGCTCGCCATTGGCCAGACGAGCAAAGGAACCCTGCCAGTCATCAGTAGGGTGGCCATCGGAAACCAGCACGATTACCGGTTTGTAGGCGCGGGAGGGGATGCTGTCCTTGTCTTCGATCATCTGGCTGGCCAGTGCCAGAGCACCACCCAGCGGAGTCGCCCCCGCAGCAGTAAGCGGGGTGAAGCCCTGCAACTGATGAGCCGGAGTCAAAGGCAAATTCACCTCTGCTTGACTGCCAAAGGTGATCAAACTGACCTGCAGTTCAGCCCGCAGGCGGCTCTCGCCGGCAAAGCTGCTGATCATGTCTTTCAGGCCCTTGTTCAGCGCCTCGATCTTGCCATCCACAGACATGCTGCCACTGGTGTCAGCCAGAACGATGATCGGCAGCGGACGGGCGGTTTGGACCTGGAATTTTTTGAGTTCTGACACTGTGTACTTCCTTGATAGTCAATTGGATATCTCCCTATAAGCGCATTCCGTGCCAACTCATGTTTTCTTTTAAAAACAGTATGTTATGCAATCTTGAAGGCCGAGAAATATCGTTATATACGTAAAAACCGTTATTTATTGGTAATTTTGTTTACCGACACGAACAGGGGCTCATTCACAACGCTGTGGGAAATACCCCTCACAATCCCCAGTAATACTGCTTAATCTTCTGCGCCATCCGCTGTCGGCGTTCGAGCAGAAACTCGTCGAACTGATCCGGCGCGTAGGCATCCAGATTGTCCGGCAGACAGTTAGCAGCCAGGTTCGCCTTGAGGCCCTCCAGGCGGTGGTACGCCCCCACGGCGCGTAACCCAACAGTGGAAGTGCACCCATGATCAGGCTTGGGGCGGCGGCCAGGGGTGCTGCCTTGAAAAAGCCGGACTGCAGAATTCTCTTTCGCAATTATTTGTGAACTCTCAAAAGCCAGAGAACGACCAACATGTAGCCGTCTACAACGGCTGAATGGATACGGCCTTCCATCCCCAGCTTTCACGCTTTTTGTTGTAGACCTGTACCGCCGTACCGGAAACCTGCTGACCGTCTTCGATCTCGCAGCGCTCCACCAATGGCGGAGGAATAAATATTTCGCTTGGGGTAAATCCCATGCCGTTAGAGACGCGAACCGCCTCGGTGAAGTCCTTGCGCAACAAATCGCCTGGCACTTTTTCGCTCGCCTTTGCGGAAAGCACGCGGTATTGAGGGCCACGCTTCGAAACATAGCGAACAAGCTGCACCTCGATGGCATCGCCCTCGGCAAACGCACACGGCAACACCGACATCGGGATCTCACCATTGATCTCCCGGCTGACGATGTAGCGAATGACCTGTTTGTCCTCATTCACCTGGCTCACAACCCCTAAAAGCTCGGGTGCCACATCCCACGCAGTAGCGCCAGGCCGGCGCTCCAGCACAAACAGGTTGAAGCGCTGCTTCTCATCAAACTCGCCCTTGATCCTGACGGCATCCCCGGCCGCCAAACTCATCCGCGCGACCTTTGACTCAGGAATCGACACCTCCGCGGGGATTGAGCCCGTTTTCAGGAAAACCTTGCGCTTGGGCTTGTTCTCTCTACCCGGCACGACAAAGGTCTCGCCCAGGCAAGCATCAATCCAGGGCAAGTCATTGAACAGCAGCGCCTCAGCCGCCTTTGCATGCAGCCTGTAGTAGTCACGGTTGGATACCTTGGCCTGCACACCGGCAAACCAGTCCTGCGCCGCTATACTGGCAACCTCTTCAGGGATCTTGTAGCCCTCCTGCTCCTTGGCTCGAACAATAGCCTCGACCTCATGCTTGGCTGCTGCATGGTCATTAGCCTCCAGCATGCGCTCGGCGACTTTCAGGCGGATTTTCCCGGTGAACTTGTCCTCTGCCGAGCAGGTCAGCGCCTTGCAATAACAGCCCAGCGCAGCGTCCTGATCCTTTTGCGAGACAATTTCCCCCAGCAGCCCCCAGGCCCAGTAATCGTTGGACTTGGCCTTGGTCACCGCAATCCCGAAAGCCAGCGCCTCGTCATGCCGGCCCAGCGCCAGCAGCAGCTTGGCCTTGTTCAGCTTGAGAAATACGTTGTCCGGGAAGCGGCCCATGGCACTATCAATGAAGGGCAGTATGTACTCCTGCCCGTCAGCATCATCCGCAGCGGCCGCCTCCTTGCCCGCGAGCTGGATGACCTTCTCAGCCAGTGACGGATACTCCCTGCCATCCTCGGCGCGGTAACGCTCATAGTCTTCCCCGCGCAGGTGCTGGAGATCCCAATGGCGGGAAAAGGCCAGCATTTTCAGCTTGTCCTGCCCGGCCAGTTTGGCGGCCAACTGCAGCATGCGAGAGTGGAGCGGAGAGGGCTTTTCGATCTCCAGCTTGAGATAGTCACTTAAATTGCGCTTGACCTCGCCAACGCTGAAGTTCTCCTTGGCCAGCAGCGCCTTGGTGTGCTGGTAAAGCTCCCAGCCGAAACTGGTCTGGATCTCCTGATCGGCAGCACCGTTCATCCATACCTTGCGGTAGATGGCTGCAGCCTGCGCATGCTGCCCGCTCTTACTCAGCCCCTTGGCCTCGCTGATCTGCTGGCCAAAGGGATTGCACAGCGATAGCGCATGGCGAACGCCTTTACTCAGCACATCGTCACCAGGATCGACAGCAAGACTCTCCAACTGGCTGCGATAGTGCGGCAGGTTCTCCAGATCCCCGCCCTTGACGTCTCGCTTGATCAGGTCGACCAGACACCAGGCAAATGCCTTGCGGTCCCAGTCATCTACCTGCGGCGCAGCCATCAACTCAAGCGCCATCTTGTAGGCCTCGTCGATCGCTCCTTCCCTGCGCTTGGCGAAAACCTCCTTGTTGCTAATCACGCTTGCATACCTACCGTAAGAAGCTGCCCCACCTCAGCGGCCAAGGTGCCCGGGGAGCACGCTGCGACCACGGGCTGGCATTTCGTAAACTGGTCTCTGCCGTTGTACCAGATGTCATAAACAGCCACGGCACCATCGCGGGCAAAGCTGTAGCGTTGGCACCACTGCAGCTCAACAACCTTCTGCAACGTGATACCACTGTCAGCGCACAGGCCAAGCACCTTGGCGTGGAGCTCATTGAGGAACGGCTTGGCGAAATGGGCCTCGGCAACTCCGGCCGTTCCGCCATCTGCAAGCGGCAAGCCCTTGAGCGCGGCCAGCACAGCACTCAGCTCGCTGCTCAACTCGGAGAGGTAAGGTGCCGCTACACCGGTAATCTTGCTTCTTCCGTTATAGGTAATGTCTATGCGGGCAGACTCTGCCTCACGGCTGAAGAGGTAAACCTCCTGGTACTGGTGATGGAGGACGTCCTCGATACTGATCCCCCGCCCGGCAATCAACCTGCGCACCTCGGCCAGCAACGCGAGCAGCGTTGTTGCGCTGGCGGGGATGCCAAATGTTTCGGATTGCGGCGCAGGGGCAACCGCTGCAGATGCAGGCGCAGCAAC
>JBLUOL010000116.1:0-15283 GCA_048065775.1 Pseudomonas sp. GW6 | reverse complement strand
CCGCGCACAACCTGCGTAGCCAGGCCCATCGCAGCGGCGAGAAACTGGCCATCCCGCTGGCCGCAGATGACGAGGCGGCGCTGCAGGTGGCAGCGCGTCTGGTGACCGATGCCGGCTTCGATCCGGTGATCGTCGGGCCGCTGGCCAGCGCCAAGTCCTTCGACTTCAACAGCGGCGTTTCGGCGCGCATGCCCACCGCTCGTGAGCTGCGCGAACTGCTGGGGTTGCAGCCTTAGCAGGCGTCAGAGGTAACGCCAGATCAACTGCACACCCGCCATGAGAATGCCCAGCCGCGCGATACGGTAGAACCACAGGTGGTTGACTCGTGACTGCAGCCACAGGCCGCTCCAAACGCCCAGTGGCACGATGGGCGCGAGCATCAGGCTCAGCAGCAGATTCTCCTGGGTGAACTGGCCTAGCGCCGCGTAGGGGAACAGCTTGGCGGCGTTGGTCAGCAGGAAGAACAGGTTGATGGTGGCGACGAAGCGCACCTTGTCCAGCTGCTGCGGCAGCAGGTGCATCATCACCGGCGGGCCGCCAGCGTGGGCGACGAAGCTGGTGAAGCCGGCCAGGCTCGACAGCAGTGTGCCGCGCCCTTTGTGCAGTGGGCGTGGCGCCTGGTTGCCAAGCACCAGACCGAGCCCGACGAAGGTGATGGCGATGGCGCCGATCAGCAGGCCGATGGCGCGTTCGTCGAACAAACCGAAGGTCATCGAGCCGATGGCGATGCCGATCACCGCGCCCGGCAGCATGACCTTGAGGTTGGCCATATCCCACTTGCCCCAGTAGGCCTTCAGGCCCACCACATCGGCCAGACAGAGAATCGGCAGCATCACCGCCACCGCCTGTTTCGGCGAAGTGGCCAGGGCCAGCAACGGCACGGCGATGCCGCCCAGGGCGCCGCCAAAGCCACCCTTGGACAGCCCGGTGAGAAACACCGCGGGCAAGGCGAACAGAAGGAAATCGTGCAGAGTCATGGGTTTGGCGTAACGCTACAAAAGCGCGCAGGTTATCAGCCGTCAGTGTCTGTGTGGCTTTTTTCCTCGGCCTCTGTGTCTGTCTGCTGCGGGGTGAGGCTGCTCTAATGCCGGCTCACTCAACCCGAGGTTCGTGCTCATGACACCCAAGGATCTGCTGCTGGCGCTGCTGGTGATCGTCGTCTGGGGGCTGAACTTCGTGGTGATCAAGGTCGGCCTGCACGGCATGCCGCCGATGCTGATGGGTGCTCTGCGCTTCATGCTCGCGGCCTTTCCGGCGATCCTCTTCGTGCGTCGCCCGCAGGTGCCGCTGCGCTGGATGCTGGCCTATGGCATGACCATTTCAGTGGGGCAGTTCGCCTTTCTCTTCTATGCCATGTACGTCGGCATGCCGGCTGGCCTGGCGTCGCTGGTGCTGCAGTCGCAGGCGTTCTTCACCCTGTTCTTCGCCGCCCTGTTTCTCGGTGAGCGGCTGCGCGGCAGCAACCTGTTCGGCCTGCTGGTGGCAGCCAGCGGCCTGGTGCTGATCGGTCTGCAGGGCGGGCAGGCGATGACCCTGGCGGGCTTCGCCCTGACCATCGCCGCGGCCTCGATGTGGGCGCTGGGCAACGTGGTCACGCGCAAGCTGGGCAAGGTCAATCTGGTCGGCCTGGTGGTCTGGGGCAGCCTGATACCACCGCTGCCATTTCTGGCCCTGTCGCTGTGGCTGGAAGGGCCGGAGCTGATCAGCCAGTCGCTGCGTACCTTCAGCCTGGACTCGTTGCTGGTGCTGGCCTACCTGGCATTCGGCGCCACCATTCTTGGTTACGGGCTCTGGAGCCGCCTGCTGTCGCGTTATCCGGCCAGCCAGGTGGCGCCGTTCTCGCTGCTGGTGCCGGTGGTGGGCATCAGCTCCTCGGCGCTGCTGCTGGGCGAACGTCTCGGCAGCTTGCAGATGGTCGGCGCGGCGCTGGTCATGGCCGGGCTGCTGATCAACGTCTGGGGCGGGCGCCTGCTCGATGGTTGGCGTCGACGCGAGGCGACGCTGCCGTAGGGCGCTTCCTGAATCGTGATCCGATACTGCCGACGCCCTGGTGCACACGGCGCACCCTGCAACAACTGTCTCAGTCTTGCGGGCGCTGTTCCGGTAGGCGTTGGAGGATCTGATCCAGGCGTTGCTGGATGCGTTGGTCGATCTTCTCGTGCAGGCGCATGATTTCCAGTTCGGCGCGCAGGTTCACCTCGAAGTCCAGGCGTGCAGCCAGACGATCCTTCGTCGCCTGGCGGTTCTGGCTCATCATGATGATCGGCGCCTGGATGGCCGCCAAGGTCGACAGCATCAGGTTGAGAAAGATGTAAGGGTAGGGGTCGAAGGCCATGCCGAAGTGCGACAGCACGTCAGTGTTGAGCAGCATCCAGCCGAGCATGGTCAGCGAAAAACAGATGATGAAGGTCCAGGAGCCACCGACCGATGCGACCCGATCAGAAAGCCTCTCGCCGAAAGACGATTGTTCATCCGAGGCGTCGGCGGCATCGCGGCTGATGGGGCGGCGCTGGCGAATCTGTTCGAGCACATGGCTTTCTTCCGGCTCGAGCTCGTGGATTGCCTTGCCAAGCAGGTTCTGGGCGAGGTGTTGCAGCGGGTGCTGGGTGCTGTTGCTCATTGTGGCCATTCATCCGAGGCAGAGACGTCGAAGCGATGCTGAACCGCTTCACGAGCCTTGTCACCTCTGCTGTTCAGCATGCACTCCAGCACTTTCCAGCCGATTTCGACCATTGTTCTTGGCTCGATAAAGCGCTTGATCGGCCGCCTCGATAAGCGCCAGTGCCTGCCTCGTGCTGTCCCGCTGATCCGCCATCAGGTTGGCCACGCCGGCACTCACCGTGACCCTCGCGAAGGGACTTGCCTGGTGCTCCAGGTCGCGCTGTTCCAAGCTCTGCATGAAGCTTTGGGCGACGGCTTCAGCCCCTTCAAGTGTGGTGTTCGGCAGGATCACTGCCAGTTCCTCACCGCCATAACGGGCGGCCAGATCGCCGGGCCGGCGTACGCACTGCTTGAGCACCTCTGCCACGGCACGTAGACAGTCATCACCGGCTACATGACCGTAGTGGTCGTTGTAACGCTTGAACATATCGATATCGAACAGCAGCAGTGACAGGGAGGAGCCACGACGCTGCGCGCGGCGAATTTCCATTTCCAGGGTCTGGTCGAAGCTGCGGCGGTTGGCCAGGTCGGTCAGGCCATCCTGTGAGGCGAGGACCTCCAGCCGGGCGTTGGCATCAAGGAGTTCCTCGCGGGCGTTGAGCAGTTGCGCCTCGGCGCGCGAGCGACGGCGGATATCGACGATCAGGTATTGGCCAATGATGCTCACGGCAGCCAGCAACAGCATGATCAGCGCGGTGAACAGCTCGGCGTTGCGGCGCCAGGCTGCCAAGGCGTCCTCGCGGCCGAGTGCGACGACGGTGATCAGCGGCAGGCGATCGTTGCGGCGAAAGGCATAGACACGCTCGACACCATCGATACGTGAGGTCTGTACGGTGGTGCCTTCGCGTTGTTCGCGCAGCTGTTGCAGGATGGGTGAGTCGGACCAGTCCAGGCCGACATCCTGCTCACGGAATGGCTGGCGAAACAGCAGTTTGGCGTCGCCGGTAGAGAGGCTCATCGAGCCGTGTTTGCCGAGGTCCAGGCTGCCGAAGAAGCTCAGAAAGTGCTCGACGCCCAGCGTCACGGCCACCACGCCGGCGAAACGACCTTCACCATCGTTCAGGCGACGGCTGACGGTGAAGACCCAGTCACCCGTAATACGGCTCTTGATGGTGGGGCCGATGAAGGTGCCGGTGGAGGGATCGTTGCGGTGATGGATGAAGAATGCGCGATCGGCAGCGTTGAGATTGTGTCCTGGCGGCAGGGTCGATGCCAGCAAGCGGTTGCCCTGTTCGTCGTAGATGACGATGGCATTGGCCAACCCAAGCACTTCACTCTGCTGCTGTAGCAATGCCTGCAGGCGTTCTTGTTCGTGCACGGCCGGGCCGTTGTGTTGCATGCGCTCGGCCAGGTCGATCAGCACCAGTTCCGACTGGCGAATGACCCCTTCCGTGTAGTTGTCCAGCGCCTGGGCCAGGTTGAGGTTGGCCACGTTCAGCTCTTGCAGCGCGCGTTCACGCGAGAACCAGACTTGCCAGGCGGTCAGCAACGCCAGCGACAGGCAGATGAATACCAGGAGGATGGACGCGAGCCGAATACCACGTTTCATGGTGAAACCCAGAGCCCTACTACAGGGTGCTGAAAGGCTTGGGAAAACAGAAGGGCCGCACTGGCGGCCCTTCTGTAGTGAACGATCAGTCCTGACGGCTGGTGACTTCCAGCAGGTGATAACCGAACTGGGTCTTCACCGGGCCCTGCACCACGCCGACCGGCGCGCTGAAGACCACGGTGTCGAATTCCTTGACCATCTGACCGGGGCCGAACGAGCCCAGGTCGCCGCCGCTGCGGCCGGACGGGCAGGAGGAATTGTCTTTGGCCAGTTGGGCGAAGTCGGCCCCACCTTCGATGGCGGCTTTCAGTTCGTTGCACTTGTCTTCGCTGGCAACCAGGATGTGGCGGGCAGTGGCGCGGGCCATGGGAGTACCTCCTATCAATGAAGGTGCAGAGCCTAGCGCAATCGCCTCGACAAGCAAACGGTCGGCCGTTCGTCCATTCGTCAGGAGTCGCCTCGGCGTTTGGCGTGTCCCATCTTCTGTAAGTGGGCATGTGCCCTGAACTCGGGTTTCACTGAGGAGGCTTGCAGATGAACACCCTGAGCATCGACGGTTGGCGCAAGGCCGACAATGACAGCAAATCCATTCCCATCGGGACCCTGCAGTTCTATGTCAGCGAGGCCGAGCACCTGCGTCTGGAGCAGGCCGAGGAGCAACTGCAACGCAGCGGGCTCAGAGACACGATGATCGACGCCGACATGCAGACACTGGAGCTGGTCATGCCCGACGGCTTCGGCCCGCTGAGCGAATGCAAATGGCGCGTGTACCTCGGCGGCGAGGAGGGGCGTGGCCAGTTTCATCTGGTCGGTTACAGCGCCGAGGATGGCTGCCTGATCTACAGCAATGCGGTGATGGTCGATCTGCTGGGGTGACCGGCACAGGCAAAACCTTGCCCCGTGGTGGCAAGTCGCTGCCGCGAATGAGTGTGCAGCCCGCGTGGTGACTGGCCTGCAGCGGCTGGCCCGGAATCTGCTTTGCATGAGGCGAACGGATTTCGCGGAGGTCTCATGACCAGTATCAACAACAGCACGCCTGCCATGCTCAGCTACTACGGCAGTCAGCTCAACAATCGCTCGAGTGCAGCCAGTGGCGAAGCAGGCGACCAGGCCACTCAGGACCCGCTGGCCGACCTGAGACGTTTCGCCAAGCAGGTGGTGGCGCGCAGTGAGGGCGGGCTGCTGCGTGCAATGCATGGCGGCGCGGCGCAGCCCAGTAACACGGTGCAGGGCAGTGGCGACAGTCAGCCTGCGACGCCTTCGGTGATCCAATTGCCGGATGTGATGCAGCTCGATCGCGACGATGCCGCCACGCTGCTGGCGCAGGTACAGAAGATGGTGGACGCCGGCATGGATGGCAGTGTGCGCATCTCCGGCCACAACGGCGACAAGCAGACCGACTCGCTGGAGACCTACCGTCAGTGGTTGCAGGAAAAGGGCGGGGTCAGCATCTACGTCTGATCCGCACCCGTTCAGCCCAGAGCGGGCTCTACGTCCTCTCGGGTAATCACCCGGTTGCGCCCGGCGCGCTTGGCCGCGTAGGTGCGCCTGTCCGCCGCCAGCATCAGCTCGTCCAGTGATTGCCCGTCCACCCCGAAGCAGGCCACCCCGGCGCTCAGCGTCATGTGTAGCGTGGTCTCATCCACCGCCAGCGGCTGTGCAGCCAGGCGTTCGCGCAGGCTCTCGGCGATTTCTCGCGCTTGCGTCGCCTTGCTGCCTGGCAGCAGCACGGCAAATTCCTCACCGCCCAGGCGGCAGAACAGATCAGTGACCCGTAAACGCTGCGCCAGCACCGTGGCGAAGTGAACCAGGGCGCGGTCGCCGACCTCGTGGCCGAAGCGGTCGTTGATCTGCTTGAAGTGATCGATATCGACGAATACCAACGAAAGCGGCGTGCCATTGCGCTGCGCGTGGGCACGCTCGCGCTCGAATACCTCGGCCAGCTTCAGCCGGTTTGGCAAGCCGGTCAGGGAATCGGTGGTGGCCTGGTCGGTCAGACGCTGTTCGTTGAGAAGGCGGCTGCGTTCGTAGATGTGCGCAAAGATCATCACCGCCAGACTGGCCAGACCTAGATTGGCGATGATCTCGACGTTTTGCAGCAATTGATCGGAAGAAAACCGCCGGCTGAAGACGAACAGGCCGATGCCGACGAACAGCACCGAGCCGTACATACCCAGACGCAACCCCAGCAGCAGGTAGCAGATGATCGGAATCGACTGGATCCAGGCGAACACCGCGAAGCTGGTGTGGGTCTG
This sequence comes from Pseudomonas sp. GW6, assembly GCA_048065775.1. Lineage (GTDB taxonomy): Bacteria > Pseudomonadota > Gammaproteobacteria > Pseudomonadales > Pseudomonadaceae > Aquipseudomonas. The sequence continues at coordinate 8,818 of JBLUOL010000116.1, read as the reverse complement.
AGCCAGCGCCAAAATCATGATGCTGAAGAACGGCAGCAGGTAAACCGCGGTCAATAGCTGCAGGTTGCGCGTTCGGTCGACAATGGTCAGCAGATACAGCGACACAGCGGCGTAGCCGATCTCCAGACCGGCCAGCAACCAGTTGTCGTGCAGCAGATTGACCACGGAGAAGAACAAACCACCGCTCAAGGTGATCCATAGCAAGGCTTTGAGGACCAGGCGACGATGTTGTTCGTTCTTGGCGAAGTAACCGGGCATCAGTGTTCTCGAGCGGGAGAGGCAAGTGTGTAAATTGTTCGATGACGGCAGAGGGCGTCATGCAGGAACCCTGCCGTTCGGCCGCGATCCCAGTGTACGCGGGCGTTCGATGGGACCAGGAAACCGGCCATGATCCTGCGCCGGAAATTGCGTCAGAATCACGACGTTAGTTGGGAGAGGGCGGTATGACAACAACAATGGACAAATGGGGATGGCAAGGCTGCCTGCTGGTGCTGCTGATGGGCATTTGCGGCGCGGCCCAGGCCGCTGAGGACCTTGCGCTGATCGAGACGATCAACAGCTATCGCAGCGAGGTACAGCGCTGTGGCGTGCAGGCCTCCGAGCCACTGCCCCCATTGACCAACGACCCACGCCTGATCCTGCCTGCCAATGGCACCGCGGATCTGCAGGATTCGCTGAGCGCGGCTGGTTACCCGTTGGTCAACGTACAGGCCATCACGCTCTCCGGCCCGCGCAATGCGCAGGCGGCCATGCAGGCATTGAGCGAGAGTTTCTGCCGCGTGCTGCTCGATCCGCAATTCATCGACATTGGCGTCAGCCAGCAGGATCGCGACTGGCGCATCGTGCTGGCACGGCCGCTGCTCAGCGGGCGCCTGCAAACCTGGCAGACCGAGGGGGAAAGTCTGCTCCTGCTGATCAACTCTGCCCGCGCCGAGGCACGCCAATGCGGTGACCAGCGCTTCGCTGCCACCGCGCCGCTGGTATGGAATGCCGAACTGGGTAGCGCCGCCGAGAGCCACAGCCGGGCCATGGCCAACGGCAACTTCTTCGCCCATCAGGGGCGTGACGGCCTGACGCCGGGTGACCGCGCGGAACTGGCGGGGTACAGCGGTACCAAGGTCGGTGAGAACATCGCCGCTGCGCTCGATACCACCGCCAAGGTGGTCGAGGGCTGGCTGGCCAGCTCCGGGCACTGCGCCAACATCATGAACCCGGAGTTCAGCGAGCTAGGCGCTGCCTATGCCAACGACCCGCAGAGCGACGCCGGCATCTACTGGACGGCGTTGTTCGGCGGGCAATGAGTGAGCGCCTGCTTCAGTTGACGCCGAACACCTGGGCCAGGTGCTGCTCGTAGCGCGCCACGTCGTGCTCGATGTTCGGCACCTTCATCACGTCGTTGCAGATGAAGGTGGGCAGACCAGTCATGCCGAGGAATTCGTTGGCCTTGTGGAAGGGGAAGTACACCGCGTCCACGCCTTTGCCTTCGAAGAAATCGGTCGGGTCTTCGAAGGCCTGTATCGGGGCGTTCCAGGTCAGCGACAGCATGTACTGCTTGCCCTGGATCAGCCCGCCGCTGCCGTACTTCTGCGACGCATCGGAGCGGGTACGGCCGTCGTTGGCATAAAGGCTGCCGTGGCCGGCGGTGAATACCTCGTCGAGGTACTTCTTCACCGTCCAGGGTGCGCCCATCCACCAGCCGGGCATCTGGTAGATCACCACATCGGCCCAGAGGAATTTCTGTACTTCTTCTTCCACGTCGTAGCCGCCGTCGATGAAGGTGGTCTTGACGTCGAAGCCGGCGCGGTCGAGGAAGGCCAACGCCGCGTCGTGCAGGGTGCTGTTGTACTGGCCGTGTGAGTGGGCGAACGCTTTGCCGCCGTTGAGCAGGAGGATCTTTTTCATGGGGGTTCTCCAAAAATGTGGCCGCAGGTTATCGGGCCCTGCGCGTGCGAAACACCCCGCAGCGGTCAAATAATTGTTGACTGAAAATCATGAAAGGATCGTCGAATGCTGCGTTAAGGTGAGGCATCTTCCCGCATCGAGGCGCTTGCACCCATGTACGGCTTCATCCTTCACGCCCACACCAGACCCGAGCAGGCCGAGGCCTTCGAGCAACTGTTCCGTGCTTACGTCGAACCCAGCCGCGCCGAGCCCGGCTGCATCGAATATCACATGCTGCGTGACGCCCAGGACCCGACCCTGTTTATCTTCTACGAGGTCTGGGCATCGCCGGAGGCATTCGCCGAGCACACGGCGCTGCCGCACATGCGCGAGTTCCATGACCAGCGCATGGACTACCTGCGTCGTGATTTCGAGATTCGCGAGATCGAGATGCTCAGCCCGGCGAGCGCCGCGCGGGCCTAGTTCGCGATCCGTAGGAGCCAGCTTGCTGGCGATTGTTGTTGTAGCCCGGATGCAATCCGGGACATACAGGCGCATGCCCCCGGATTGCATCCGGGCTACCGGGGACAGGCGAGGCTAGGCTCAGTGGCTATAGCCCGGCTTCTGGCGAATGGTCTTGAGCAGGTCGTCCGGGCTGATGTGGCCGACCACCTGGGTCGCGGCGCTGCCCGGTTGTGGCAGGTCGAGGATATGGCCCTTCATCTTGCCGATCACGTGCATCTCGCACGGCTTGCAGTCGAACTTCAGGGTCAGTACCTCATCGCCATGCACCAGCTGCATCGGCGCCACCTTGGTGCGCACACCGGTCACGCCCTTGGCCTGCTTCGGGCACAGGTTGAAGGAGAAGCGCAGGCAGTGCTTGGTGATCATCACCGGCACTTCGCCGGTTTCCTCGTGGGCCTCGTAGGCGGCGTCGATCAGCTGCACGCCATGGCGATGGTAGAAGTCGCGCGCCTTCTGGTTGTAGACGTTGTAGAGGAACGACAGGTGCGACTCCGGGTACACCGGCGCCGGGTCGGTCTCGGCCTTGCGGCTACCACGCGGATGGGCGGCCACGCGCGCTGCGGTCAGTGCTTCGATGGCATCGCGGCGCAGCGCCTTGAGCTGTGAGTTGGGCACGAAGAACGCCTGCGGTGCATCCAGCGCCACGCTCTGGGCATGGTAGATGGTGGTGCCGAGCTGGGTGAGCAGGTCGCGCAGGCCATCGAGCGCCTGTTCCGGCTTGTTGGCGACGCCGAACGGGCCGGGCAGGGCGACGTCGACGCTGATGCCTTCTTCGCTGGTGGCGGTGAGCTTGAGTGTGTCCTCGCGCAGCTCGGCCTTCCAGCTCACGCCGATACGGCGTTCGGCGCTGGTGCGTTGCAGCGCCTGCTGCCAGTTGTGGTCGAGGTTGCGCGAGAGCGGATGATTCGGGCGCAGACGGAACAGACCCTCGGGCATCTCGTTGGGCTCGACGCGGTAGCGATAGCGCTTCTCGCCGTCTTCCTCGAACTCACCTTTCAGCTCGGCGATATTGGCGCGGAAACCCACCACCTCGCGCTTGACCAGCACGTTGAGGCCGTCGCCGTTGGACAGCGGCTCGTGGGTGACGGCGATCAGGTCGCGCTTGTTCACTTTCTCGACATGGCCGACGGGCAAGCCAGTGAAGGTCGGCGAGTCAAAGGCGCCGATGTCCACCTTGCGCTCGGTGACGAAGTAATCGGTGCTGCCACGGTGGAAGGTCTTGTCCGGATCGGGCACGAAGAAGTGCGCGGTACGACCGCTGGAGGCGCGGGCGAGGTCCGGGCGATCCTCGAGAATGGCGTCGAGTTCGCGGCGGTAGTGGGCGGTGATGTTCTTCACGTAGGCCACATCCTTGTAGCGGCCCTCGATCTTGAAGGAGCGCACGCCGGCTTCGACCAGGGCGCGCAGGTTGGCGCTCTGGTTGTTGTCCTTCATCGACAGCAGGTGTTTCTCGTAGGCGATCACGCCGCCTTTTTCATCCTTGAGGGTGTAGGGCAGGCGGCAGGCCTGCGAGCAGTCGCCGCGGTTGGCGCTGCGCCCGGTCTGCGCGTGGGAGATGTTGCACTGGCCGGAGAAGGCCACGCACAGCGCGCCGTGGATGAAGAATTCGATGGCCGCGTCTGTGGCATCGGCAATCTGGCGGATTTCCTGCAAGTTCAGCTCGCGCGCCAGCACCAGCTGGGAGAAGCCGGCCTGATCGAGAAACCTGGCCCGCTCAAGGGTGCGGATATCGGTCTGGGTGCTGGCATGCAGCTCGATGGGCGGAATATCCAGCTCCATCACCCCCATGTCCTGCACGATCAGCGCATCCACGCCCGCGTCGTAGAGCTGGTGGATCAGCGCGCGCGCCGGCTCCAGCTCATCGTCATGCAGGATGGTGTTGATCGTGGTGAACACGCGCGCATGATAGTGGCGGGCGAACTCCACCAGCCTGGCGATATCGCTCACTTCGTTGCAGGCATTGTGCCGCGCGCCGAAGCTCGGGCCGCCGATATAGACGGCGTCGGCGCCATGCAGAATGGCCTCGCGGGCGATCTCGACGTCACGCGCAGGGCTGAGCAGTTCCAGGTGGTTCTTGGGCAAGGACATGGTGTTTTCTTTTATCAGGCTGGCACACGGGCAAGGCGCGCATTGTACCGGGCTGACGGCCTGTGGGCACTCGCCAGATGCCGGACGGCTGGTAATACGCACCGATGGCGGTACAGTAGCGGCCTTTTTCAGGCGGAGGCGTGGCGATGGACAACAGAGGGTTGGAGAAGCTCGATCAGTGGCTGCTCAAGTACGGCAACGATGACTCGATCCTGTCCGCCAGCGAGCTGGACGGTTATTTCGCCGCCATCGTCTCCGCCCCGCGCCAGGTCGCGCCTGCCATCTGGTATTCGGCGATCTGGGCCGACCAGCCGCCGCAATGGCCCAGCGACAAGGATGGTGAGCGTTTCATGAAGCTGGCCGTCGAGCTGATGAGCGAAGCCGCCTACATGCTCAGCGAGGAGCCAGATGACTATGAGGCGATCTTCCTGGCTGACAACAACGGCAAGGGCGAGAAGCTGATCGTCTCCGAGTGGTGTGCGGGCTATCTGCGCGGTGCGGCAGTTGCCGGTTGGCTGGAGCAAGCGCTGCCCGAGTCGGCGCAGGCGGCCCTGGCGCTGATCACTCTGCACGGCGACGAAAGTGGCAGCGAGACGCTCAAGGCCATGACCGATGCCGAATACGAAGCCAGCACAGCGATGCTGGAACCGGCCGCCGTCGAGCTTTATGAGTACTGGCAGCAGAACCTGGACCCGCTGCTGCCGGTTCGCCGCGAAGAGACCAAGGTCGGGCGCAACGACCCGTGCAGTTGCGGCAGCGGCAAGAAATACAAGCAGTGCTGCATGCGCTGACCGGTCGCTGTCAGCATGTTTGGCGAGCGAGCCCCGGCGTCGTGCTCAACTGCAGCACGGGTCCTCGCTCATGGCCAACAGCTCCGGCCGAGTGCCGAAAACCTGCATCACGTCATTCATCGACATCCACCAGTCGTCGTGCCACTTGAGTACGCGCAGGCGTTTGTTTGCCGTGTTCAGCTGTCGATAGCTGGGCAGGCTGGAGCTGCTGAACAGGTGCGGCAGCAGGACTTGGCAGAGCCAGCTGCGCAGACGTTCAGCGCGTGGGCTGGTGCTGCTCAGGCTCAGGCGTAGCAGGTTCTCCAGGTCGATCATGGCTTGAGGCGTTTCCTCATTGCCGAAAAGAATGCCCTCCGGTCGACAGTGAAGCAGCAGGGCGGCTTGTTCGTCGGCCAGTTCCAGGGCCTGGCAAACGGTCTGCGCGACGAACCAGAAACGGCCATCGGCGGCGCGCTGCACGGTGAGACGAATGTCTTCGAAGACGGGGTTGATCGGACTGGTCATGGCGCCCTCCCTAGTGCATGAAACAACGGCCTGTTGAATGCGATGAAACCATGAATTTCATTTAATATACAACTGACTGTTCAATCAAGCATGGAAGCGGAATTTAACGTCCGCGTCCATGACCGAAAAAACCGAATTCGCCCAGCGCCTGCGTAGCGCCATGATTGCGGCTGGATATCCAGATCGCCCCGCCGTGCTCGAGCGCGAGTTCAATTCGCGTTACTGGGGCCGTTCCGTGACCTTTCAGGCGGTTTCCCGCTGGTTGCGTGGCGAGGCGATACCGTCGCAGGACAAATTGCAGGTGCTTGCCGAGTGGCTGCGTATCGAACCGCAGGTACTGCGCTTTGGCGCACAGGCCGGTGCCGCCGTACGCGAGCAGCGTGGCCGTTGGGAAGATCCCAAGTTCTATCAGGAACGTGAGGTGATCGAGGCCTTTCTGGCTCTGCCTGCTGCGCAGCGCAAGGTCGTGCGAGAGGTCGTCATGGCGCTGGCCATCGCGGCCAATGCTGACTCCGGCAAGAAGCCAGGCTAAGGATCAGGCTGGAGTCAGTCGTGGTTGTGGTTGTCAATTCCCTTCCGGCAAGGCTTGCCCGGCGCTGACTCGAGGCAGATCACCTGTTGTTTCCAGGGCCGCATCCAAGAACCTGCTCAAAGCTCTGGCTCGCGAGACGTTGAACAGGCTCTTTATTCAGCCCAGCAGTTCGGCAAACGCCTTGTCTGCTTCCAGCACCGCTGGCAAGGCTTCGAACAGCTTGTTCAGGTCGACTTCCTCGAACAATGGGCCTTCCAGGCTCTGCCGTGCCTGTTCGCTGACGCCGTCCAGCTCGATGGTTTCCGCGACGATTACCGACTGTGCGACCAGGCGCGCGTAGCGGCCGTCACTGGGCGCCTGAGTCGGACGTGCCTGATAGGCAATCGCTTGCTGGATAAGCGCCGGCAACTGCCAGCGGCGCGCCAGTTCAGCGCCCACTTCCGGGTAGCCGAAGCCCAGTTGCAGGGTTTCCTCGGCGGCGTGGGCCGCGGCTTCACGTTTCGGATGACGGTTCATGCGCCGGGCGAAATCCGGCGCGCCGGTCTGGATCAGCAATTCGCCGATGTTGTGCATCATGCCGCAGGTGAAGGCGGCGTCGGTGTCCAGCTTCAGCTGCTTGGCCAGGCTGCGGGCGATACTGGCGACGCGAAAGCTGCGAATCCAGAAACCCTTGAGGTCGAAGCCGGTATCGACCTGAAACGCGCCCGTCATCGCCGAGGCCAGCACCAGCGTGCGCAGGGTGTTGAAGCCCAGGCGCATGGCGGCGTCCTCGACGCTCACTGCTTCACGGGCCCCGCGAAAACGTGGCGAGTTGGCCAGGCGCAGTACCTTGGCGGCGATGACCGGGTCGCGCTCGATATTGCGCGCCACGCTTTCCAGGCTGGAGGCAGGGTTGTCGAACTGTTGGATCAGATCCTGCGCAACCTTGGGAATGCTGGGCAGGGTGTGCAGTTGGGCGAACAGACTCTCTATGTCCATGGCAACTCCGATACGTACGAACGCTGCAGTGATGGCTGATGAAAAGTGCTCCTTGAGCATAGCTGTGCCTATCGCTGCAGCCAGTCCCATAACCGCTATCTAGAGCCTTTTTCATGGGTGTTACCCGATTGAAACACCAGCCCCGAGGGGCTGGCATGTCGGGGAGGGCTTATTGACGCGGTGCGGTGCTGGTTTCGGCCGCTGCAGACCACACGCGGTAGCGCACTTCGACATCCTTCGGCGCGTAGATCACCAGTGGTAGCTTGCTGTTGTAGCGCACCAGTTGCGGCTCACCGCCAACGCGCACGAAGGCCTGCTTGCGGCTGCCGTCCGGGCAGGCCATCAGCGTGCTCATGGCCGGGCCGACCTGGCCCAGTTCGTAGTAGCTGTAGCCCCAGCCTTCCACGGTCTTTTCCTGCCACTGACCGCCCAGGCGTTGCTGGTTGCAATCCACTTCCAGGGTCTTGCCGGCGATGATCTCTACCTTGTGCTCGGCTTCATTGCTTTGCGCTGGCAGCTCGATCACATGGCGGTTATAGCCGTCGGCAGCGGCGGGGTAGGGCTTGAGCGCCTCCGGGGTGGCGGCGCAGGCGGCCAGCGGCAGGGCGCAGGCGAGGGAGAGCAGCGGCAGTTTGAGTCGGTTCATGATGATTCCTTGCTGAAAGGCCTTGTGGGCCGTCCGTGATGAGGGAACCGCCAGGTCGGCGGCGCAGCACTGACCGTTGTGAATAGGCCAAGTTCCTGCGCTTTTCAAGCCGGTGCGCCGCTGTCAGCTCAGCGTCAGGCGAACACGAAGTACTTGCGCACCGTTTCCACCACTTCCCAGGTGCCTTTCATGCCGGGTTCGACCACGAAGATGTCGCCGGCTTTGAGGTGAATCGGCTCCATGCCGTCCGGGGTGATGATGCAGTAGCCTTCCTGGAAGTGGCAGTACTCCCACTTCACGTACTCCACGCGCCATTTGCCGGGCGTACAGATCCAGGTGCCCATGATCTTGCTGCCGTCTTCGGAGGTGTAGGCATTGAGGTTGACGGTGTGCGGGTCACCTTCGATGCGCTCCCACTTGCAGGCATCGACGACGGGTATCGGCTGGGTGTCGCGCAGAACGGTGATCGGTTTGTTGGCCATGGGGCGCTCCGGTGAGTGATCAAAGGGGCGTTCACCATAGAGCGGGGGCGGGGCGGTCGATTGCCTGGGGTCGACACGGGGCTGCTCATTCGCGCAGTGCGCGGTGCTTTCTATTCCTGAAAAAACCAAGACCAGCTTATCAGGCCGGCCTTGTGGGGCTGCGCTTGCCATCGAGTCATACGACGTTCTCGATCAGGTCATAGGGAAGGTGTCAGGCGGTGCGGTTTTCGATCAGGCGATCAGAGCCACCTTCGGCAACGCGGTTTTCGATCAGGCGATCAGAGCCACCTTCGGCAACGCGGTTCTCGATCAGACGATCAGAGCCACCTTCGGCAACGCGGTTCTCGATCAGACGATCAGAGCCACCTTCGGCAACGCGGTTCTCGATCAG
>JBLUOL010000115.1:0-15384 GCA_048065775.1 Pseudomonas sp. GW6 | reverse complement strand
CTGCTTCGGCCAGGGCTGCGCTGGCCTGCTCCGGCTCCACGCGGCCGTCGGAGGCTTGGTACAGGGCACCGGCAAAACGCTTGCTGGCCCCCGGTACATGCGCCGCCAGCTTGCGGCTGGAGAGCATCTGCGCATCCACGCCATGGACCTGCACCGCATCCAGCCAGGCCTGCTCACCGGCTAATTGCGCCTCGTCATGACACAGGTGCATCAGCCCGCCCTGGCGATAACCCAAGCGCTCGTGCCCCAACTGATCGGCCAGGTCGCGCCAGAGCCGCTTGGACAACTGAGTCAACTCCATCTTGACCGGGTCGAGCCCAAGATTACTGACCCAGCCGAAGGCACGACTGGACTGCTCGCCAGCGATCCTGCCCTTCTCACAGAGCACCACTGACAGGCCAGCGCCAGCCAGGTAGTAGGCCGTGCTCAGCCCGGCGATACCACCGCCGACCACGACCACATCGCAGGCCTCCGGCAACTGCTGATCGAGCGCGACGGCAAGCGCCCTGCCGCCACTCAGCACGGCGTCGGACGGGATCGGATGAATGGCGCCCATGGCATGGTTTCCTGGCTGTCTGGCGATACCCCAGTCAACCGTGCCCCGTCGCCGGCAGCCATACCCTGCCAGGGTGACCTCCGCCCCACGTCACCCTGGCAGGGTATGGCCCGGCGGCGCCGTTCGTTCGCTTAATGCACGTACGACAGACTGCCGACCCTAGAGGCCCTCCATGCAACTGATTCACCCCGCCCAGCCGGGCATCCATGACTTCGCCAGCAGCGAACAGATCGCCGCCGTGCGCCGCCCGCTGAACCAGGCTGCGCTGCTGCCGGCCAGTTTCTATGCCGATGCCCGCAGCCACGCCTTCGACGTGGAAAAGCTGTTCATGCGCCACTGGCTGCCGGTGGCCCACGTTTCCGAACTGGCCGAGCCGGGCAGCTACCTGAGCCGCGAGATGTTCGGCGAACCGATCCTGCTGACCTGCGACAAGGATGGCAGCATCCATGCCTTCAGCAATGTCTGCCGCCATCGCAACCGGGTGATCGTCGAGGGCCGTGGCGTGTGCAAGGGCACCCTGACCTGCCCTTATCACGGCTGGAGCTATGGCCTCGACGGCAGCCTCAAGGGCACGCCATTCATGCAGCAGGCGGAGAACTTCGACAAGCTCGACTACCACCTGCCGCGCCTGGGCCTGGATATCTGGCAGGGCTTCGTGTTCATCAATTTCGATGTCGACGCGCCGCTGCTCTCGCCCCAGCTCAAGCGCCTGGACAAGGTGCTCGAACCGCTGAAGATGGCCGAGATGGCGTGCATGGATTTTGACCGCTACCAGGCGCCATGGAACTGGAAGGCGACCCTCGACAACTTCACCGAGGCCTATCACCAACCGACCATCCATGCCGGCATCGACCCGCTGGTCCCCGGCCGTACGGCGGTATACGACGACGTCGACGGCCCCTACAACCTGTTCTGGATTCCCGCCGCCCCTGGCGCCAGCTTCCAGCCGGTGCTGCCGGAAATGGACAACGCCATCTTCGATGGCCTGGTGGTGGTCAACGTGTTCCCGCTGTTCCACCTGCTGATCGACCCCAGCGCCATCATGTGGCTGGACTGGGATATTCGCGGAGTCAACGACCACGACCTGATCTGGCGCATGCTGGTGCCACCGCAAAGCACGCAGATCCCTGACTTCGCAGCCAAGAAGCAGGAGCTGTACGGCTACGTCAAACAGGTCTGGGACGAGGACGTGTTCGCCTGCGCCGGGGTGGCCAAGGGCGCCAGCTCGCGCTTCACCGCCCAGGGCCGGCTGTGCCCGCAGGAGAAATCACTGTACCAGCTGCATAACTGGCTGATCGATCAGTACGAACGCTGATTGATCACATGAGCAACGCCCCGCCCTGTCGGGGCGTTTTCCTTTGTACGAAAGGACACCCTTATGGCCCTGCCCGAACCCCGCGACAGCAATTGCTGGTATGCCGCCAGCAGCCAGCCAACTGCCTACCCTGAACTCAGCCAGGATCTCGACTGCGATATCTGCATCGTCGGCGGCGGTGTCACCGGCGTCAGCGCCGCCCTGCATCTAGCCGAACGCGGCCTGCGTGTCGTCCTGCTGGAGGCCAATGAGATAGGCTGGGCCGCCTCCGGGCGCAACGGCGGCATGCTGACCGCCTATGCCGACCTCGACCCTGCACCACTGGACAAGGCCCTCGGCAGCGAGCACGCCGCCCGTTACTGGCAACTGGCCGACCGCGCGCAGGAGAACCTGCACGAACTGGTGGCCCGCCACGGCATCGACTGCGAACTGAAATCCGGCGCCCTCACCGCCGCCAATACGCCGCGCCACTTCCGCCAGCTGCGCGAGCGTCTGGCCGCCTTCACCCGCCAGCATCCACTGCGCGATGCACGCCTGCTCGATGCCGGAGAAATGCGTGAGCGGCTCGGCACCGACATCTACGCCGGCGGTGTGCTACTGCCACGGCTGCCCGCCGTGCACCCACTGAAACTGACCCGAGGCCTCGCCGCAGCGGCAGCGCATAGCGGCGCCAGGTTGTTCGAGCACAGCCCGGTGCTGCGCTACCAGGAAGATGCCCTGGGCGCGCGGGTGTACTGCGCCAATGGTCGCCAGGTGCAGGCGCGCCATCTGCTGCTGGCCAGCAACGCCTACCTGGGTGACCTGCAGCCGCAACTGTCGAAACGCTTCGTGGCGCTGTACAGCAGCATGATCGCCACCGCACCGCTGCCCGATGCGCTTGCCCGGTCAATCTTCAAACAGGATGTGGCGGTACTGGAGACCCAGCAGGAGATGCGCTACTACCGCCTCAGCGGCGACCAGCGCATGCTCTTCGGCGGTGGCGGAGTGATGAGTGGGCGCGATGCCCATGTGGTCAAACCGCTGCTCAGCCGCATGCTCAAAACGCTGTTCCCGCAACTGCTCGAGGTGCCGGTGGAGCACGTCTGGGGCGGCTGGTTCGGCATGACCCTGTTCGGCGATACACCGGATGTGGGTCGCCTGTCAGCACGGGTGCATTACGCCCAGGCGATTCCGGTGGTCTGGGCGGTGCTGCATGGCCGCTTGCTGGCTGACGCACTCAGTGGCGACAGCCAGGATTACGAGACCCTGGCCAGTATCGACATCCCGCCCGGCCCGGGCGGACAACGCCTGAGCCTGCTGCTGCATCAGATTGGCAACCTGGTGGGCCGGGTGCGCAGTCAGTTGGCCTGAACATAGGTGCGCCGCGAGCGACATATCTGCGCATGATGGGTATCAGCCCATTGCACCAGCGCCTGCATGGGCTGCAGAAACGAGGTACCCAGTGCAGTCAGTCGATACTCGACCCGTGGCGGCACCTCGGCATACAGGGTGCGGCTGACGAATCCGTCCATTTCCAGACGCTTGAGCGTGCGCGAGAGCATCTGCTTGGAAATGTCGTCGATCTCGCGCCCCAGCTCATTGAAGCGCAGTGTGCGCCCCGCCAACGCCTCCAGCACCAGCAGGCTCCATTGGTCACCGATGCGGTCGAGGACGTCGCGAATCGGGCAGGGATGATCGTATATCGAAGTATCGGTAACAGGCATGACGCACCTCTGGAACGCTCAAGGTCATCGTGGCGTGACCTGGTCAGACCCACGTGACTTCTTGTCGGATCGTGGCGCGAACAGTAGCATCGACTCTGCTAACAGTCTACAAAACAGACCATGTAACAAATGTAGATTAAAAGGAGTTCACATGTCCCGTATCGCACTTATCGGCGCCTCCGGTGCCGCCGGCTCGCGCATTCTCAAGGAGCTTTCCGATCGCGGTCATCGCGTCACCGCCATTGCCCGTAACCCAGAACGCATCGCCAGGTTGCCAGGCGTCAGCGCCGTACAGGGCGATGCCCAGTACAAGGAGGCGCTGAGCAAGTTGCTCACGGGTCACGATGCGGTGGTCAGCGCAGCCAAATTTGGCTCGACCGACGCCAAAACCCTGATCGAAGCCGTGCGTGCGTCCGGGGTAAAGCGCTATCTGGTGGTCGGCGGTGCCGGTAGCCTGGAGATCGCTCCCGGCCAGCGCCTGATCGACCAACCCAGTTTTCCTGATGCCTATCGTCCGGAAGCCTCACGCGGTGCCGCGTTTCTCGACCTGCTCAAGCAGGAAAAGGAGCTGGACTGGAGCTTTCTGTCACCCTCGGCCGAGTTCGTGCCGGGCGAGCGCACCGGCGTTTTCCGTCTCGGCAAGGACAGCCTGCTGAGCAACGCTGAAGGCAGCCGTATTTCTTTCGAAGACTATGCTATCGCTCTGGTAGATGAAATCGAGCGTCCCGCTCATTCCCGCCAACGCTTCACGGTTGGTTACTAAAAGGAAGAAATCACCATGTTGCACCTCATCAGAAAACCACTGTTCGCTGCCACCCTGCTGCTGACCAGCAGTACAGCCGTTTTTGCAGGCCCGGCACAACGTGACCTGGCCCAGGAAGAAGCCAACCGCACCCTGGTCATCAATTTTTACGAGCAGTTCTTCAATCAGCACCAGGTCGAGCAGGCTGCCAAGGTGGTGACCGACGACTACAAACAGCACAACCCCGATGTACCGGACGGCAAAGCACCGTTCGTGGGCTACTTCACTGATTTCTTCAAGGAGAACCCGGATTCGCGGGCGCGTATCATGCGCAGTGCCACCGATCAAGATCTGGTTTACCTGCACGTCCACTCCACCAACGGTAAGGATGACCGTGGCCAGGCCGTGCTGGATATCTTCCGGGTGCAAGAAGGCAAGATCGTCGAACACTGGGACATCATTCAGGATGTGCCGGCAGAGTCGGCCAACTCCAATACCATGTTCTGATCCGTTGGCCGGGGCGTCCTGCCCCGGCCTGCATGGGCTCAGACTGGCTCGATTTCGTCACACACCGTGTACACCTCACTGCCCAGCACATGCCCGGACGCCTCGATGATCGCCTTGGCTTCGCTGGCCCAGCTCATGTCATGCACCCGCCGCGGATGCTCGGTACGCACCACGTAGATCACTTCCTGACTGCCGACCACCGGTGCGTGCATCACATCGAAAATGCCTTCGGCTTCACGCGCGGCGCGATGCTCCAGGAAGATCTGCTGCCATTGCTCGAATGGGCGGTTGATACGAATACGGCCAAAGACCAGTGCCATGGGTTACCTCCAGAGAAAAGACAACGCCCGACCAACCCGGTCAGGCGCGAGCAAGACGATCAATGGCCGCTACGCTGACCGAGCAGACGCATGCGCAGCTTGTCGCCGACCAGGGCGAGGATGAGGATGCCGCCGAGCACGATCATCTGCACATAGGACTGGATCTGCAGGATGTTCATGCCGTTGGACAGCAGCGCCAGGAACAGCGCCCCCAGCACCACGCTGCCGATGCGCCCTGTGCCGCCGAACAGCGACACACCGGCGATCACGCAGGCGGTGACCGACTGCAGGCCGTATTCACTGCCGATATTGGCGCCACCGGTGCCGGTACGCGCCAGGATCAGCAAGGCAGCGATACCACTGATCAGGCTGCACAGCGCATAGGCGACGAACACCATGCGTTTGGTGCCGATACCGGACAGCCGCGCCGCCTTGGCGTTGCTGCCGATGGCATACAGGTAGCGCCCCAGGGTACTGTGCTGCAGCAGCAGGTAGCCGAACACGAATACGCCGAAGGTCACCCACAGCGGTGCCTGAACCCCCAGATAACGGTCGATGCTGAAAGCCTCCATGTACTCCATGGGCAAGCCAGCAACCGGCACGCCGCCACTCAGGGTCAGGGCGATACCGGTCAACCCGGTCATGGTGCCGAGGGTCGCGATGAAGGGCGAAAGCCCCAACACCGCCACACTGAAGCCGTTGAACAACCCGACCAGCAGGCTCACGCCCAGCCCGCCGAGCATGGCCCAGGCAATGGCCGAAGCCGGCTCGAAGCCTTCACCGAGCAGCGACTTCATCAGCAGGCCGGTGATCACGCTGACCAGACCGATCAGCGCGCCGACCGACAGATCCATACCGGCAGTGACCAACACCAGCAATTGCGCCATGGCCACGATCATCAGGAAGGTGGACTGGCGGGCCACGTTGCTCAGGTTGGTTTCCGAGAGAAAGCGCGGCTCCTGCCAACCGAACAGGACGATGACGATCAACAGCAGAAACGGCAGGATGCCGAAATGCAGGAAGAGTTTTTTCAATATATCCAATGGATGGAAACGGCTGGCGGACGTGGACGCCGTGCTCAGGGAAGCGCTCATACGGGGTGCTCCTGGGAGTCGGTGGCTTCGTGGAAGAAGCCGTGGAGAATGCGTTCTTCGTCGATCTCGTGGTGTTCGAGGTGATCGACCACGCGGCCATCCTTGACCACATAGACACGGTTGCAGAGGTTAAGGATTTCCGGCATGTCGGAGCTGATCAGCACAATGCTGCAGCCCTGATGCACTAGGTCTGCCAGGGCCTTGTAGATCTCCGCGCGGGCACCGACGTCGACGCCCACGGTCGGCTCGTCGACGATCAATACCTTGGTTTCGCGAGCCAGGGCGCGGGCGATGACGATCTTCTGCTGGTTGCCACCGGAGTAATTCACCGCCTCGGCCTTGAGGTTCAGCGGCCGCAGGTGCATGCGTTCGGCGAGCGATTGCACCTGGCGACGCTCACGCCCCAGACGTAGCAAGCCGGCCCAGGAAAAGCTGCGTAGCGGCAGAGCGGCCAGGGCGATGTTCTCGCGAGTCGAGCGTTGTAGCAGCAACCCCTCATGGCGTCGGTCCGACGTCACGTAACCAAGCCCTCTGCCCAGCATCTCGCGCGGCGTCAGACGAGTCAGGTGCTCGCCGTTGAACTGCAGCGAACCGGCGGCAAGCGGCACCAGGCCAAAACAGGCGCGGCCGATCTCCGACTTGCCGCAACCGACCAACCCTGCGAGACCGACGATCTCGCCCTCGCGCAACTCGATGCTGACGTCCTGCAGCATGCCGTCACGGCTGCTGACCTGTTCCAGGCGCAACAGCGAACGTCCGCCATGATGGCTGATGCTCGGGTACAGGTCGCCGTGCTTGCGCCCGGTCATCAGCTCGATCAGTTGATCCTCGCCCGCCTCGGCGGCCAGCAGACTGTCGATATAGCTGCCGTCACGCATGATGGTGATACGGTCGGCGATGGCCTGGATCTCGCGCATGCGGTGGGTGATGTAGACGATGGCCACGCCGCGCGCCTTGAGCTGACGCACGGTATCGAACAGCGCCTCGGTCTCCTTCTCGCTGAGCGAGGCGGTGGGCTCGTCGAGGATCAGGATGCGCGGATCGGTGAGCATGGCCTTGGCCATTTCCACCATCTGCTGCTCGGCGCGGCCGAGATTACCGACCTCCTCATCCAGCGGCAGCTCGAAGCCATAACGCGACAGCGCCTGCTCGGCGATCTGCCGGGCGTGCCGTGAGTTGATCAAGCCGAAGCGCCCCGGCTCGTTGCCGAGCACCAGGTTCTGCGCCACGGTCAGGTGCGGTGCCAGGCTGAACTCCTGGAACATCGCGGCGATACCATGGCGGCGGGCCTGCTGCACGCTGGTCAGGCGCAGCGGCTCATCTAACAAGTGCATCTCACCCTCGTCCGGCGTCAGCACGCCGGCGATCACGTTGATCAGGGTCGATTTGCCTGCGCCGTTCTCGCCGAACAACACGTGCACCTCGCCTGGCCACAGGTCCAGACGAGCGCCGTTGAGCGCGCGTACACCGGGGAAGGATTTGCCGATATTGCGCATGCGTAACAGAGGCTTGCCGGAGGCCAGCGTCGCGGCGTCCGCGGCACTGACGTCCATCACCCCGTCGCGGAACCTGAGTTCCGCTGCGGCCATGGTCATGGTGGTTTCTCCCAGGCTTGCCATCAGTCCACCTTGAAGACCGGCTTCCAACCTTCGGGCTGGAAGTTGGCCTGGATGATCTGTGGGTTGTTGGCGTTGTCCGGAGTCACCAGTTGCACATGCGGTACCAGATCATGTGCCGGGCCCTTGCCTTCGATGGCGCTCACCGCCAGGTTCACTGCCAGGCGTTTGAGCATCACACTGCTCTCGGCGGCGCCGGCAACCACCCGACCACGACGGATATGGTTGAGTAGATCGGCATCCAGATAAGTGGTCAGCAGCTTGACCTGCTCGGTCATGCCGCGCTGGGCGACGACGTTGACCGCCTGACCGATGGCGATACCGTTGCCGACGATGTAGGACAGATCAGGGTGGGCGACCAGCACGTCCTCGACCAGCTTGAGTTGCGCCGCCGCATCCATGCCGCCGTAGACCACATCGACCACTTCGACGCTGGAACCTTTCAGGCCTTCACGCAGACCAGCCACGGTGTCCTCTACGAACGGCAGGCCGGCACCGCCTGGCAGTACCACCACCTTGGCCGCCGGGCTGCCTTCGGGGTGACTGGACTTGAGGTGCTCGCCAAGAATCTTGCCATTGACGCGGAAGTCCACCAGCGAACGGCCATCGACCTTGGCATCGAGGCCTTCGGTGACGTTGATCACCTTCACCCCCTGAGCCTGGGCCTTGGCCACATCGGTTTCCCAGCCACCGGGGTTGATCGGTTGCAGGAGGATGGCATCGACGCCGAGGGTCAGGCAGTTCTCGAATTGCGCACGCTGGGTGCTGTCATTGCCGTAACCGCCAGCATCGAACACGGTCAGCGCCTGGCCGAGGCGCTTGGCCTCGTCCACCGCGGCGTAGATGTAAGCCATGATGATGCTGTCCTGGGTGTGCGGCATCAGCAGGCACATACGGTGCTTCTGCACTTCGCTTGGTGCCAGGGAAATGAAGGTGCTCTCCTCCGGCAGGTTGACGTGGGCAGTGCCCTTGTCACGCACCGGCTGGATGTCGTGTACCGGAAACTGCCAACGTTCTTCGGCCACGGCCAGGTTGGCGAACGCGGGAAGCAGCAGGCTGGCAAGGGCTAACGGGGCGAATGTCTTCATGGGAAACGTCCTCGTGGTTCGACGCCGCGCATGGCGGCGCCTGATAAGCGGTTGGCTGGGGTCAGAAGAAGACGCCGAAGGTCACCTGGGCATAAACGCTCAGCTTGCTGTCGGCAGTCTGCGTGCCCCCTTGCGCCAAGCTGCGTTTGGGGTCGTAGAGGCCGACGGTCGGGCTGATGTAGTAGTTCGGCGTCGGCATCCACTCGGCGTAGAAGTCCAGCTCGCGAGCACTGCTGTCGCCCTGCGACTTGTCGATGGTGTCGAAGTCGAAATACAGCGCGCCGATGGTCAAGCTCTCGCTCGGCGAGGCCTTGATGCCGAGGTGATTGATGCGAGTGTTGCTGCTGAACGGGCCGGAGTAGTTGCCCGCGACCTCACCTTGAATCCAGGTGCCGTAGCCGCGCTTGAAGCCGGTGAACATGCCGTCGTAGGCCTTGGAGTAACGGGCATAGCGATAGGTCAGGGTCGGGCTCCAGGGCAGGTCGGCCAGGGTGTAACCCACCTCGGCATAACCGGCATTGGCTGCGGTTTTCTTGTCCTCAATGACGTATTCACCGGAGAGGAACAGGTTGTCGATACCGGCGCTGGTAGTACCGCGCAGGCTGTACAGCTTGAGGCCGTCGCGCTCGAGGTGGTTGGCGAACATGGTGTTGTCATCCACGCCCAGGCCCTTGAGGTGCATGAAGGCCAGGGTGCCGGCATCGCTGACGTGTTCGATGTTGGCCAGGGCGAAACGGGTTTCGCTCTGCCCGGGGTTGTCGGACTCGATCCAGGCCAGGTCGGCGCGCACGCCCTTGTCACCACCGAGGCGGACGACCGCCGTCTTGTTGAACGCCTGGCGCGCCGCCAGGTAGTAGGCGCCGCCACGGTCGTACTTGTCGCCGAAGGGTTGGCCATAGGCCAGGCCATCGTTCTTGATGACGAAGCCATCGCCGATGATCAGGCCCTGGCGACCGAGGGAAACATCGACACCGTTGTGCCCCAGCACGGGGAACAGGTCAGCGGACTTCCAGCCGATGTAGGCCTCTTCCCAGGTGGTATCGTCTTCGTTGCCATCGGTGTTGCCGCCCGCATCACCGTTGCCCCAGGTGGCACTGCTCAGACCGGCGACGCCGCCGTACAGGCTGCCGCCGGCAAACCCGGTGGCGCCGCTCAGACCGTACTTGGCAAAGCCTTCCTGCCAGGTGCTGCGACCATCCTTGCCGAAGTAGCTTTCCTGGCTGGTGAGCCAGGCGTACATCGCCGTGAAATTGAAGTCGAGCGAGGTATCGCCCTCGTTGTACAGCTCGTAGGCGTTGGCCGCCATACTGCCGAACTGGGCGACAACGCCCAGGGTCACGGCCGAGGCGAGCTTGCCAAGGCACAGTCGGTGCTTAGATTGCTTCATCGTATCCTCCCCCTCAGTTATTCATGTCCGCAGCCTCTTGGCGACTGAAGACACCGCCGTTTTCTAGCGCCGGCGGCTGGAACAAAACTGAAAGAATCGGGGGAGTACGTCTGTACCCTCAGTGGGTGATTGGGAGTACAAAGCCAGAGTAATTTAACTAGGGTATTGCGCTCGATCAGTAGCCGCCAAATGCACCTATTGTCATTTCTATTTGGAACGCATCGTCGCCCTGCTCGCCTGCGACCCGCTCGGCCAGTCTCGCGAAGATGCCTCCACGCCGCTGCAGCCGGCCTACGTCAGCGCCTTCGCGGCCATCGAGGCAGATCCCAATCAACTGCTGGCGGTGGTCACCAAGGACGAGCAGGTGGTCGGCACCGTGCAGATCACCTACCTGCCGAACATTTCCCGGCTGGGCGCCTGGCGTGCCCAGATCGAGGCCGTACGCATCGACGCTAGCTGTCGCAGCGACGGCCTTGGTCGGAAGATGTTCCTATGGGTCTTCGAGCAAGCCCGAGCACGCAACTGCCAGATGATCCAACTGACATGCGACCTTGCGCGCAAGGATGCCCAGCGCTTCTATGAAGACTTGGGCTTCAAGGCGTCACATATCGGCTACAAGAAGTCTTTGTAAACATCTCAGCCCAAGTACCGGCCACCGCGACATTGGCCATGATCCTGCGAACAGCGATGGTGCGCTTTGTACACGGTACAACGGGCTTGCAGAGATAACGGCCTCGCGGCGCCGTCTCATCGAGAGCTTGTTCCACGAAGAATGGGGGCGCTGGCCCGCTGCCAACGGCCGCCTGAACACAGGCGTAGCGGGCCAGCGCTGATTCATGACGAGCGGATATGCGTCATCAGGTCCCTGCCGACCACCGCCGAGGCACAGAGCACGCCGCCGACCAGAGCGCCGATCACGCCATCGGTGGTGACGTCCTGACCGGTGAGGTACAGGCCCTGGATCGGCGTCTGCGCCCGCAACCATTTTTGCCGGAAGCGCTGCGGGGTCGACTCGATCCCCATGAAGCCGCCGCGCTGACGCTTGGAAAAGGTTTCGTAGCTCAGCGGTGTGGAAACTTCCAGGTAATCCAGCGCCTCGCGGGCCTTGGGTACATGGCGGAACAATTCCTCCAGCAGGCGCTCACGAATGTTCTCCTTCAGCGCCAGGTAGTCGTCGCCGCGTTTCATCCAGCGTGTGCCCGCCCATTGCTGGAAGTGCTCGTAATGGGTGTAGCCGTACATCTCCACGGTGGCCTTGTTGGGGAACTGCTCATCCCAGGACGCATCCTTGGCGGAAGGAAAGGTCATGAACACCCAGGGGAACGGCGCGTTGAAGTCCTTGCGGTGCGCATCCAGGTTGGCCTGGAAGTCACCGTTGGGATGCGACCAGATATTCGCCGGCGTAAAGCCCAGCTCTTCGGCCGAACGGTTGAAGCCGATATTCAGGCCGACCACGGCATAAGTGTCGGTGACCCTTTCCAGCAACTGGTCAACGCCAGATTCGCGACTGACCTGGGGCGACAGCATGCGCGAAAAAGTGTTTTGCACCCCAGCATTGCTGATCACCACCGGGCAGCGAATTTCTTCGCCCGAACTCAAGCGCACGCCCTGGGTCACGCCTGCCTCGACGAGAATCTCATTCACCTCGGCGCTGTGCAGGACGGCGCCGCCGGCGCGTTCGATGATCGGCGCTATCAGCCGGGAAAAGGCCATGCCGCCGCCCACCGGGTAGAACGCGCCATTGATGTAGTGCTTGGCCAGCATGCAGTGCATGGCGAACGAGCTTCTCGTCGGTTCTACGCCGTAATCGCCCCAGTTCGCACAAATCAGCGCGGTCAGTTGCGGGTCTTCGATCAGCTCGGAGAGCACGTCGATGGTCAGACGATCCGAGAAGCGCGAGGTGCTTTCGCGGGTATGGGTGGTCATTTTTGTTGTCCTTTTCTGCATTACTTGGAGGCGTTGAAAGCCGGCGGCATGTGGAACTCGTGGCCCCAGCTGCTATTGGTCGGGTAATGGGTCACGTGCCAGGTTTCGTCATCGATCTGGATGCCGCCCCAGCCGATCTCCACCGACCAGCCGGAGGGCGTGAGTACGTAGAACGAGAACATGTTGTCGTTCACATGCCGGCCCAGGTCGATGAGGATGTGCGCCCCGGCCGCCTTGGCGCGGGTGTAGGCGAAACCCACTTCGTCGAGGGAACTGACTTCCAGCAGGATGTGGTGCAGACGCGGACCGTGAGTCGGCGGCATGTCGACGATGGCCAGCGAATGGTGACGTTCATTGACCCGCAGGAACATCGCTTCGGCGTTGATGCTTGGGATGATCAACGAGTCGGTGCGCTTGAAACGCAGCACCTGCTCGTAGAAGTCGATCTGGTGTTGATAGCGCCCGGTGGCGAGCACCAGGTGACCAAGGCCCTGCTCCTGGGTCACGAACGGGCGGGCGCCGACCGGCGAAACGAATGGCTGGCTGGCCAGCAGCGTGGGGCCGTAATGGGCCTCGATCAGTACACCATCGAGGTCGTGAAAACGGATCACCTCCCGCACGCCCAGATCGTTGGCGGCTTGGCGCCCGACCTCGTCGAATGGCACCTGCGCAGCGCGCAGTGCATCGCGCAATTGTTTCAGGTCGTCGCTGCTGCGGCACTCCCAGCCCACATAGGCGATATCGTCGCGCTCGCCGGGATGGATGATGATGCGCCGCTGATGGAGGTCGGCGCGTAGCACCAGAGTGCCGTCCTCCAGCTCCTGGGCAATCTGCAGGCCCAGCACTTCAGGTGCGAATGTCTTCCAGGCGCTGATATCACGCGCCGTGAATCCGATATAGCCGAGGGTGTCGATGCCGGACATGGTGGCTCCTCTTGCGAGTCATTGTTCTTGTCTTGCCCGCCGGCTCGTTACCGGCGTCGCTTGAGAAGAAGTCTGCTGCAGGGCCACCGGGTGGTCATTACCCGATTTACCGGCGTTATTGATCTTTTAGGGTGGCCTGAATTAGCCCTGCATTTCCGGTGACCTCAGCCTCTGTCGATCTTGAACGCGGCCAACCGATTAAAACCGACCAAGTCGCCCGCTCATTTCAGATTTTTTAGCCGCCGCGAGCATCCCAAGGCAGCCATTTCCCGCATTACAAACGCACCTCGCCCGTGACGACTAATAACTACCGGTGCGCCATCCATAGATTCAACAGGGTAAATGATGTCATCAGTTGAGCCGTGTTCTTCGCCAGCCCGCGAAAGCGTACTTTGGTGTAACCAAACTGGCGAAGGGTTCACTCTCTTATACGTGGTCACAGCTAGCCGTGCCGACAATGACTCCACGCCGATACCATGCAGACCACTCTCTCATGCGGGTACAGCCACACCAGTGCGGCTTACGGTCTCTGCCCCGCGCGTACTTCAAAGCTAGACCCACCCAGTTTGCTACGCGACAACGCGGCGTCTGGACGACGGGTAATCTCTCATCCAAACACCGGCACATCATCGATGCGAATAGTCAGGTGTGTGCTGGCAGCATTGACCTCTCCCTGCTCCAGCAGATCAAGCCGGTCAGCCCAGTCCTGCATCATCCTCCGACGAGGCTCCACATACAGGGCGTGGTTGTAGGTTGCACTGACCCTGTTGGGATCTGCGTGCGAGAGCTGGGCATCCACCCAGATCCTGGGGTAGCCGATCTCGTTGAGCGCGGTGGAGAGCGTGCCACGAATACCATGGCCCGTGAGTAACCCCTCGTAGCCCATGCGCTTGAGCGCTCCGTTCAGCGTGTTCTCACTGATGCGCTTCTTCAGTTCACTGCGGTGAGCCAGTAGGTAACGCTGGGCAGGCTTGACCTGTTCCAGTAACTGACGAACGATTTCGATCGCCTGAGCTGACAACGGCACAATATAAGGCAGAATATCCTGTGGCCGCTGACCACGCTTGCGCATGCCATCCTGCAATTGCTTGACCACCTCGGGAGGAATGATCCATAAGCCTCGCTCAAGAGCGAATTGATCCGGAGTCGCCAGGCGTAATTCGCCGGTGCGCACGCCTGTCAGCAGCAACAGACGAATTCCGAGTTGTGTTGTCGTCATGCCCCTGTAACGGCGTAGCTTGCTCAGCAGCTCAGGTAGCTCATGCATGCACAAAAAAGGGTTATTGACCACGGGCGGCTTGGGAACTGCCACCACATCTAGATCCGATGCGGGATTACTCTCCACCCCTTCGACTTTCACCATGGCAAAGCGGAACAAGTGCCTGAGCCAGGTGCGCACCTTTTCCGCCGCGGTGAATGCCCTACGCTGCTCGATGCGAGCAAGCACTGCCAGTAGATCGGGGCGACGAACGTCATGGATGGAGATGCCGCCCAAGGCAGGTAGCACGTCTTTGTCGAAGATGCGCTGAATCTGCGAGAGCGTGCTCTGCCGCCCCTCCTTGAGTTCTAGCCTGCGGTGCGCGAGCCACTGCAGATACACCGCCTTGAAGCTGTTCTCGCTCGCCAAACGAACGGCGCGGAGCTTTTGCTTGCGGTTGATCTTGGGGTTGATACCTTTGGCGGCCAAAGCACGGGCCTCATCGCGCAACGTGCGTGCCTCCCGCAGGCTAACCGCCGGATAGGTCCCCAGGGACATCCGCTTCTGTTTGGCAGCCCAGTAGTACCTAAAGTGCCACGACTTGCCGCCTTTGGCGGATACCGCCAAGGCAAGGCCATCAAAGTCAGGAAGGGTATAGTCTTTGCCGGTCGGGCGGGCCTGCCGGACGGCGACATCTGTAAGTGCCATGAACGAACTCCTGAACAAGAGTCAGGACCCGATGCTTACCTCGCTGGCCGCACTCCTCCAGCAACAATCCGGAAACCACAGTCCCCGTAAAGGTGGACTCAAAAATGGACTTAAGAGCCTTGGCTGGGGGTGGTTTCCAGTAGATTTCGCTGGAACTAAAAAAGGGCCTTTCGGCCCTTTTTTCAATGACTTACAGACTTTGATGGACGTCTGCAGATCATAATCTGGAGCGGGAAACGAGACTCGAACTCGCGACCCCGACCTTGGCAAGGTCGTGCTCTACCAACTGAGCTATTCCCGC
>JBLUOL010000114.1:0-15607 GCA_048065775.1 Pseudomonas sp. GW6 | reverse complement strand
CCGGGGTTGCCGATGGACGCCGCCGGCCCGGCGAAACTCGCCGCCAGGGCGCCAAACACCAGCACGCCGACCGGCATCACCAGCAGCGTGGCGACCATCAGCCGTACCTCGCGGGCCTCCAGCTTCTTGCCCAGATAGGCCGGCGTGCGACCGATCATCAGGCCGGCGAGGAATACCGCAATCAGCACGAACAGCAGCATGCCGTAGAGGCCCGCGCCGACGCCGCCGAAGACGATCTCGCCGAGCAGCATATTGACCAGCGGCACCAGCCCGCCGAGGGCACTGAAGCTGTCGTGCATGGCGTTCACCGAGCCGTTGGACGCCGCCGTGGTGGTGGTCGCCCAAAGCGCCGAAGCGAAGCTGCCGAAGCGCGCCTCCTTGCCCTCCAACGAGCCGACCTGCTCGATGGGCAGCCCCGCCAGCGCCGGGTTCGGCTGCAACTCCGCCCAGGCGCAAACACCCAGGCCGATGACGAACAGCAGCAGCATGCTGGCCAGGATCGCCCGGCTCTGGCGCAGGTCACGCACGTAATGGCCGAAGGTGAACACCAGCGCCGCCGGGATCAGCAGGATCGACGCCAGCTCCAGCAGGTTGCTCAGCGCCGTGGGGTTCTCGAATGGATGCGCCGAGTTGACGCCGAAGAAGCCGCCGCCGTTGGTGCCCAGTTGCTTGATGGCGATCTGGCTGGCCGCCGGCCCCATCGGCAGGGTCTGCTCGCTGCCCTGCAGGGTGGTGGCCGAGACGTAGTCGCTGAAGTTCTGCGGCACGCCCTGCCACACCAGCAGCACAGCCAGCACCAGGCACAGCGGCAACAGGCCGTAGAGCACGGCGCGGGTGATATCCACCCAGAAATTGCCCAGGCAGTCGTTGGACTGCCGCGCCAAGCCACGGCACAGCACCACCAACACCGCCAAACCCACCGCCGGGCTGACGAAGTTCTGCACACCGAGCCCAATCATCTGACTGAAGTAACTGAGCTGCGCCTCGCCGCTGTAGGCCTGCCAGTTGGTATTGGTGACGAAGCTCACCGCCGTGTTGAACGCCAGTGGCAGGCTCAGTCCGGCGAGCTGCTGCGGGTTGAGCGGCAAGGCGCCCTGTAGCAACAGAATGCTCATCAGCGCCAGCAGGCAGACCAGGGTGAAGGCCAGCAGCGCCAGGGCGTAGCCGCGCCAGCTCTGCTCACGCTCCGGGTCGACGCCGGCCACGCGGTAGCACAGGCGCTCCACCGGCTGCAGCAACGGGCTGAGCCAGGTGCGCTGGCCCTCCATCACGCGGTAGAAGTAGCGCCCGAGAAAAGGTGCCGGTGCCAGCACCAGCAGGAGGAAGGCCGCCAGCAGCAGCCAGTCGTAGTCGTGCATGGCCGTCTCCTCAACCACGCCCGGCGGTCAGCAGCGCCGACAGCAGGTAGGCGAAGAGGCCGACCACCAGGATCAGCGACACACCATCGATTGCGTTCATGTGCAAAGCTCCACGATGCGGGGAATCCGCTCGCGAGCATTGTCGAAAGGCTGGCCGTAAAAATTCGATTGGCACCCCGCCGCCGGGGCGTAAAGAAATCGTATTGATGCAGTGGGATCAGCCCTGTGGAAGGCGCTTCAGCGGCGACTTGTCCAGGCCTAGCGGCTGTCGCGGCTAAAGCCCCTCCCACAAAAGCCCTGGCAGCGCGCTCCCGTAGGGTGGGTTAGCGGCGCAAAACACCGCTCAAACAGCCGCGCACCCACCTCAAGCGCCGCGTAACCCACCAAGCGCTCGCAAGCCCAACCACTCAACCCAACAACCGAACCGCCAAGCCCACCAGTGCACAGGCCACCAGCGTCTCAATCACCCCACGCTTGAAGCCCAGCAACGCCACGCCCGCACCGAGGGTAATCAACGCCGACACCCAATCGAACGTACCGGCGAAGCCCTCTGGCCAGAGCACGTGATAACCGAAGAACAGCGCCAGGTTGAGGATCACCCCGACCACCGCAGCGGTGATCCCGGTCAGCGGCGCTGTGAACTTCAACTGACCGTGGGTCGACTCCACCAGCGGCCCGCCGGCGAGGATGAACAGAAACGACGGCAGAAAGGTGAACCAGGTGACCAGCACCGCCGCCAACGCGCCACTGGCGAAGGCCGAATCGCCACCGAACACCGGCTGGCCAAAGGCACCAACGAAGGCGACGAAAGCCACCACCATGATCAGCGGCCCCGGCGTGGTTTCACCCAGCGCCAGGCCATCGATCATCTGCGTCGGCGTCAGCCAGCCGTAGTGACCCACTGCGCCCTGATACACATAGGGCAATACCGCATAGGCGCCGCCGAAGGTCAGCAACGCCGCCTTGGTGAAGAACCAGCCCATCTGCGTCAGTGTGCCCTGCCAGCCGAACGCCAGGGTTAGCAGGCCCATCGGCAACAGCCAGAGCAGCGCGCCGACCAGCAGGATCAGCGCCAGGCGGCTGGAGCGAAGGTGCGTGTGCGCCAGGCGCGTCTCGTCATCGATCAATGCCGGCGCATGCGCCCCGACCTTCTCGCCATGGCCACCACCGACCGCGAAGTGCTGCGGCGCCAGTCGCCCACCGATGTAGCCCACCAGCGCGGCGCCCAGCACGATCAGCGGGAACGGCAGCTGCAGGGCGAAGATGGCCACGAAGGCCGCCGCCGCGATGGCCCACAGCCAGATGTTCTTCAACACCCGACCGCCGATGCGCCAGGCCGCCTGCAGCACGATGGCCGTCACCGCCGGCTTGATGCCATAGAAGATCCCCGCCACCAGCGGCACATCGCCGAACACAAGATAGACCCAGGACAGCGCGATCAGGATCAACAGCGACGGCAGCACGAACAGCGCCCCGGCGATCACCCCGCCCCAGGTGCGGTGCATCAACCAGCCGATATAAGTCGCCAACTGCTGCGCCTCCGGCCCGGGCAGCAACATGCAGTAGTTCAGCGCATGCAGAAAGCGCCGCTCGGACAACCAGCGGCGCTTCTCCACCAACTCCTGATGCATGATTGAAATCTGCCCGGCCGGCCCGCCGAAGCTGATCAACCCCAGCTTCAGCCAGAACCAGAACGCCTGCAGCAAACTGACCGGGGCGGGACGCTCGGGGGACTCGGACATCGAAGGGCTCCAGCAACTGAAATCGACCGGCCACTATAGCTGCGAAACATGACAACCGCGTGACCCCGAACGAAAAATCACCAGCTCCAGGCAGCCCTTACCCCACCTGGGCTGGAAGAGTTTTCCCGCATCTTATCCACAGCACTTTCCCCAGATTTTGTGCACGACACCCGGCAACACGCCCCCGCCCAGCTCAGCAGTTGAAAACCCGAGCCAAGTGATTGATTAAAAGCGATATTCCGCCTGGCGATAACGCCAGTACAACGTCATTGGACAAAAATTGAACGGCCTGCCGTGACCCGCTTGGATGCTAGGCGCGAAGCGCTTTTTGCAAAGGTTATCCACAGTGGTGTTCACAGAATTTGTGGGTGGGTTTGGGAAGGTCTGGATCGCCGTTTCTCCAACGGCAAACCACTGGCATGGCATTTTGCCAACGGAACATGGACAGTGTGCCGATGGATGGACTAGGTTCTGGCTTGGTTCTGCTGGTGATGCGATCCAGCGGATTAGGCTTGTTGCCATTACTGTTGTTTTCTACCTTGGTACTGCGGCCACCACCAAGCGAAACAAGGGTCTGCGGGACGACAAGAAGGTTGTGTAACAGGTTTCGCAGGGAATGCTGCTTTATGTCTCCTAATTAATCGTTAGGAAACACTAGACAAAGAAGGAACTTTTATGAATCAGCAAATTATTGAACGTGCCATCCGTGAAAAATCTGTAGTGACTTTTAACTACGGCGGGCACTCTCGCCATGTGGAGCCTCATATACTAGGTGTAAACGGGGGCTCTCTCCAATTGCTTGGTTACCAAATAGGTGGTTCCAGCAGATCCGGAGGCCCACTGCCCGAATGGCGTCGATTTGAATTAGATCGGATCACTAACCTAAGTATCACAACTCGGAAATTCTCAGGCCGCAGGTCTTTCCCTTCAGGCAGACACAGTTCCTGGGATCGCAAAATAATTATTGTTGACAGTTAGTTATTACTAAAACTTGAAGCACTTTCTAGAAAGCGCCACCATAAAACCGTAACCACCTCGTTTTCAAAGAACCTTTACGCAAACATACAGGAAAGCCCAAATGAGCACTCAAGGAATTTTTAAAGGTTGGCTAAACAAAAAAGCGTACGGGTTCATTAAAATACCTGACGACTCTTCAGATATATTTTTACATATCACTCACGCTACAAATCCTTTGGAGCTCAGCGCTGGATGCCAAGTAGAGTTCGAAATAGATACCAGCGAAAAGAAAAGACAAGCAGTCAATGCGAAATTAATAGCGCCTCCTCACTACCCCCCACTGAAAGATAACGGCTCATCAAGAGTTCCATACAACAACAGCCATGAGCAACTCCAAGACTCAGAGCAAATAACTGATGAAACCTTAGAATCCGAAGAAATAGAAGAATTAGACACAGACGCAGCCAACAACGCATTACTTTCTGAAATATCTCGCTGGAAAAGGGAAGCAAAAAGCGAAGACAACACTCGATATTTTTGGCATGTCAGGGAAGTAGATCAAATCTCCCAAGGAGAAAAATGTTTCGTAATCGGCAGAAAGGGTTCAGGAAAAACAGCCATATGCGAGCACTTTAGTGCGTTATCGAGCCATGATGTATTTTCTGAAAAGCTCAGCTTTAAAAACTTCCCATTCAATGAGCTATACGACCATAAAAATGCAAAATACACCAAACCAAATCAATTTATTACCATCTGGAAATACCTAATATACAGCTCAATTTGCAGACTGATGCTAAAAGACAATTCCGTTGATTTAGAAATCAGGGAGCAGCTATCTAAAATATATGATGACAAGGCACCACTGAGCCGTAGGATAGGGCGCTGGGTAAGCAAAGACTTTGGCTTTTCGCTTTTTGGATTATCATTAAAGATAACCAGAAGCGAAGACACTCACGAGCCAACCAACTGGATAAAGAACGTAGACTACCTAGAAGATCTATTGCTAAATCATGTTAGCGAAAGCAAATACTACATCCTCTTTGACGAACTTGATGAAGACTACAGAGACATTGTTGCAGAAGAACAGTTCGAACAATACACAGCATTAATAACAAGTCTTTTCAAAGCAGTCCAAGACATTAGGAGTATTTTTGGTGGAGGAGGCGCCAAAATCCTGCCGATTGTGTTCCTGCGTGACGACATATACGACCTAGTAAAGGACTCTGACAAAAACAAATGGGGAGATTTCAGGGTCGACCTAAACTGGGATGTAGAAAAAATCAAACGCCTCATTGCTTTTCGTATATCAAGGGCAATTGACCAAGACTGCAAGAACATTCTCCCATTTGATGCAGCTTGGGGTCGAGTATTTGGAGCGCGCCGAATTGGCGTAGGATCGAACAGACAAAAAAGCAAGATATCCACTTTTGAATTCATCTGTCGAAGTACTTTAATACGCCCACGAGACTTTGTCCTTTACCTCCAAAATTGCGCACAGCATGCAATAGAATCAAACGTCCAGATTGGACCAACCGTTGTGAGATACGTCGACAAAGCTTTCTCAAACTACTTGAGACAAGAATTAACTGATGAATTATTTGCTATCTTACCTGACATCTCCAACACCTTTGACACAATTTCACAGTTAAGAAAATGGAATTTTTCCATCCCGGAATTCGAGCAGGCATATCAACAGCGTGTAGAACAAGGATTCATCCAAGAGCGAAACGTAAAATTTGTTCTACAAATTCTTTTCCTATTCAGCGTCATCGGAAACAGCCCTCGCGGAGGACGTTATGTTTTTCGCTATCAAAACAGAGAAGCAAGATTAAATTATAATGAAAGGGTCGTTGTTCATAGGGGGTTATTTAAAGCATTGCAGATACTTTAGCTCCTAATAGCAAGGAGTCCAGGCAGTGCCCCAAAGAGGACAGATTTATTTACTGCACTTGCAACCAACAGAGCATAAAAAATTCGGTGCGCATGGCGCACCCTAGGATAAGAACGCCGATGCATCATGCGCGCGAGTAGCCCCTTCAGGAGGGTGAGCGGAATCGTCGCGGAAGAGGTTGAGCGGCATGGATGCCGCGAGAGCTGCGATGGGCCAGGGATGGCCCTTCGCAGCGGGCCTCTGGAGCGACGATGGAGCGAACGAACCCCGGCGAAGCCGGGGCCGGATGGCGGGGCGGGCGGTTTTGGTTACTTTTGCCAAGACAAAAGTGACTCGCCCGGCAGGGCGAAATCAACACGTCAGCGCGTAGGGCGTACCGGGACGCCGGCCGTTCGGAAGCAGTACGCCGATGATGTGTCGGGCGCAGGATCTAATCTCAGCACGGCCTGGCGGGCTGCTCGCTTCGCGAGCGAGGCCGCCCTACGTCAGCATGTAGCCTGGGTAGAGCGCCTTCAGCCGAATGACACGTTCGGTTTCATACCCGCCATAACCTCTGAGCCTCGCCCTGATAAAGCCCCCGGATTTCATCCGGGCTACAAAAGCCTGCGCGTGCGGCGCGGGCAAAAAAATCGGGCCTTACGGCCCGAAAAAGTACTCCACCTTGAAGAGTTCGTTTACAGCACGTGCGACTGGTACAGCTCGGTCAGGGCCTCGCCGCGCAGGTAGGCCAGTTCGGCCGAGCGGCGGTCGCGGGGGCGGGCCAGGGGCACGGCCAGTTCGCGTTGCAGGCGGCTTGGCGTGCCGCCGAGGATCAGCACGCGGTCGCTTAGATAAAAGGCTTCGTCGAGGTCATGGGTGACCAGCAGCACGGCGATTTCGTAGCGGGCAGCCAGCTCCACCACCAGATCCTGCAGCTTCATGCGGGTGAAGGCGTCCACCGCGCTGAAGGGCTCATCCAGCAGCAGCACCTGCGGTTTGCCGTACAGCGCACGGGCAATGGCCACGCGTTGTGCCTGACCGCCGGATAGGTGTTTGGGCAACGCCTCGCCACGCCCGTGCAAGCCGACGTCGCGGAGCAATTGTTCCACCCATTTATCATCCGCCACCCAGCCATCGGCGAAGCCGACGTTCTGCGCCACGCTGAGCCAGGGCATCAGCCGGGGTTCCTGGAACACCACGCCGATGCCGCTGCCACGCCCGAAGTTGAGCAGCGGGTTGAGTTCCAGCCCGCCCTGATAGTCCTGATCCAGCCCGGCGGCGATGCGCAGCAGGGTGCTCTTGCCGCAGCCGGAGGGGCCGAGCAGGCTCACTACTTCGCCGGCGGCCAGGCTCAGGCTGACGTCTTCGAGCACGCGCACGTCAGCGAAGGCCTTGTGGATATTCTGCAGTTTCAGCAGCGCACTCATGCTTCGCCCTCCCCACCCTGGTAACTGTCGCGCCAGCGCAGGGCGCGGGTTTCCCAGGCCTTGAGCAGGCTGTCGCTGAGTTTGCCGAACAGCGCCAGCAGCAGGATCGCGGCGATCACCAGATCCGGCCGCGAGGTTTCCCGACCGTCGCTGAGCAGGTAGCCGAGGCCACGGGTGGCGGCGATCAGTTCGGCGGCGACGAGGAACATCCAGCTCAGGCTGAGCGCCCCGCGCAAGCCGGTGAACAGGCTCGGCAGCGCAGCCGGCAGCAGAATGCGGCGCACCAGCGCCATCGGCGACAGGCCGTAGAGCTGGCCCACCTCCACCAGCTTGCGGTCGATGTTGCGGATGCCGGCGAGCAGCGCCAGGTACACCGGGAAGAAGGCGCCGAGGGCGATCAGCACGATTTTCGGC
Organism: Pseudomonas sp. GW6; assembly: GCA_048065775.1. Lineage (GTDB taxonomy): Bacteria > Pseudomonadota > Gammaproteobacteria > Pseudomonadales > Pseudomonadaceae > Aquipseudomonas. Next base: position 7,839 of record JBLUOL010000114.1, on the reverse strand, counting down.
GTTTCGTCGATGCCCAACCAGAGCAGCAGCAGCGGCACCCAGGCCAGGCTCGGGATGGCCCGCAGCGCCTGGAAGGTCGGCTCCAGATAGGCCTCAGCGCGACGACTGAGGCCCACCCAGGTGCCGATGACGATGGCCAGCGCGGCGCCGATGGCAAAACCGGCGCCGACGCGCAGCAGGCTGGCGTTCAGATGCCGCCACAGCTCGCCACTCTGCGCCAGCAGGTATAGGGTTTGCGCCACCTGGCTCGGCGCAGGCATCTGGTGCGCGGGCAATACGCCGCTGCGCACCAGGGCTTCCAGCAGAGCCAGAATCAGCAGGGGCACCACCCAACCACGCAGGTCGGTCAGTGCCGGCCGCCAGCCTGGAAGCCGTTCGGCCCAGCGACCGATGACGAGGTTGAGCGCGCCCATCGGTCAGTTCCCCGCCTTGGCCACGTTGCTGCCGATCACCTGAGCGGCCAGTTGCGGCTGGATCAGTTGGTCGACCACCTGAGCGACGTCGGTGCCCGGACGCACCAGTTGCTCGTCGAGCAGGATGGGTGCAGAGGCTTTCAGCGCCTTGATGTGTTCGGCGCCCGGCTGCGGGTTGCTGAAGTCGGTGCGCGACAGTTGCAGCTTGGCCACTTCCAGCGGCAGTTTGGCTTCGTCGGCGAGCAACTGGGCCAGGGCATCGGGGTTGGCGATGGCCCACTGGCGCGCCTGCTCATAAGCGGCGATCACCTGCTTGATCAGCTCGGGCTGCTCCTTGGCGAACTTTTCGGTGACGCTGAGCACGCTGTAGCTGTTGAAGTCACGATTGCGGTACAGCAGGCGCGAACCAGCCTGCAGCTCGCTGGCCGCCATCAGCGGGTCGAGCCCGGCCCAGGCCTGCACGTCGCCGCGCTCCAGGGCGACGCGACCGTCCGGGTGTTGCAGGTGGACGATCTCCACGTCGTTCTTGTCCAGCCCGGCCTTCTGCAGGCTTTGCAGGAGGAACAGGAAAGGGTCGGTGCCCTTGGTGGCGGCGACCTTTTTACCCTTGAGGTCGGCCAGCGACTGGACGGGCGAGTCCTTGGGCACCACCAGCGCTGTCCACTCCGGGCGGCTGGCGACGTAGACGGTGTTGATCGGCGCGCCGTTGGCGCGGCTGAGCACGGCGGCCAGGCCGGCAGTGGAGGCGAAATCGGTGCTACCTCCGTTGAGGTATTCCAGCGAGCGGTTGCTGCCCTGGCTGAATGTCCATTTGACGGCGATGCCCTGCGGCGCGAGGGCTTTTTCCAACAAGCCCTGCTGCTTGAGCACCAGGCTGGTGGGGGCGTAGTAGGCGTAGTCCAGGCGGACTTCTTTCGGTGGTGCGGCATGTACGGCGGCTGGCAACCAGGCGGCGAACAGCGCCGCCAGGCCAACACGCAAGGCATTCTTCTTCATGGTCATCTCCTCGTGGATATATGGCCTTCCGGCCCGTTGGCGGGCCGGTCAGGAGATGTCACAACTTGGGTTACAGCAGGGTCAGGGTGTAACTCAGGATCAGGCGGTTTTCGTCGGCGTCGGTGGTGACGTTGCCGCGCTGGGTCGCGTTGCGCCAGGACACGCCGAGGCCTTTCAGCGGGCCGTCCTGCAGGGTGTAGTCGAGGCGGAAGTCGCGCTCCCACTCTTTCAGGTCACCGTTGGCGGAGTCGACGTTGTCACCCTTGAGGTAAGCGACGCTGGCCTTCAGGCCCGGGACGCCGAGTTTGGTGAAGTCATAGCCGTACTCGGCCAGCCAGGTGCGCTCGCCGGCGTTCTGGAACTTGCCGATCTGGCGGTCGGTGATCAGGTAGGACGAGCTGCCGCCGCCCTGGTTGAGGAAGGGGAAGGCGCTGTCGCCTTCGACCTGCTGGTAGCCCAGGCTGGCGAAGTGGCTGCCCAGGGTGTAGGTGAACAGCGCGCTCCAGGTCTGGTTGTCGACCTCGCCGGTGCTGCTGTCGCCAGCACGCCAGTAGCCGGCGCTGCGGTAGCCATCGGCACGGCCGGAGGCGCTGCCGTTCTTGCCGTCGGAGCCACTGTCGAAGTAGCGCAGATCGGTCTTAAGCGAACCCGGGCCGATCGCCCAGTTGTGCACCAGGCCGAGGAAGTGCTGTTTGTAGAAGTCTTCAAGGTTGCCGTAGTAGTACTGCAGCGTCAGGTCCTTGGTCAGCTTGTAGTCACCACCGGCGAAGTAGAACTTGTTGGTGTCGGCGTCACCGGTGGCGCCGGCGATACGCAGAGAGATGTCGTCGGTGGAGCTACGAGTCTTGGTGCTTTCCAACTGGCCGGCGGTCAGGGTCAGGCCGTCGATCTCGTTGGAGGTGATCTGCCCGCCCTCGAAGGTCTGCGGCAGCAGGCGGCCGTCGTTGAAGGTCACCACCGGCAGCTTCGGCAGCAGGGTGCCGAGGCGCGCCTCGGTCTTGGACAGGCGCACCTTGGCGGTCACGCCGGCCTTGCTGTAGTCGTCCACGGCGCTGCCGTCGCTGTCGAGCGGGAACAGCTGGCCTGGGGTGCGATCACGGCCGGCCTTGCTTGCGGTGCCGCCGGAGTCCAGCTTCACGCCAAGCAGGCCGATGGCGTCGAGGCCGAAACCGACGGTGCCCTGGGTGAAACCGGAGCTGTAGTTGAAGATGAAACCCTGACCCCACTCTTGCGCCTCGCCGTTGTTGTTGGCGGTGTTCTTGTTGTTCAGGTCGTAATAGAAATTGCGCAGGCCGATGCTGGCCTTGCTGTCTTCGATGAAACCGGCGGCGGTGGCCTGGTTGGCGATGGCGGCCAGCGTGACGGCCAAGGCCAGGGTGGATTTTTTCATGCTCGATGCTCCAAGTGCTTTGTGTGCTGTTCTGGGGTTGGCACTGCACAGGGGCTCGGCAGGACAGCGGACATGGCGCTGGTCTCGGCGGATTGGCATACGAACCTGGTCACGATCTGCTGCGCGTCGGCCATGCTGCGTTGAAACCAGGCTCAAAATGCTCATTTACAGCTCGTAAACTGCGCTTTTTCGCCTGATTTCGCCTTGCCTGACTCTAGCTCGCGAGACCGTGAACAGGTTCTAAGAGCCCCTGATTCGGGCCCGATGCGGTGGTCCGCTGTCGGCTGGTGGCTAATCTACGGAATACACACTAATCCCTAAAAAGAATTATTTTTCACTTTGTAGTAACTAAAAAGAATATAAGCCTGATCCCGATGCAATTCGGTCCGTAGGAGCCGATTCATCCGCGAATCCTGCGAGCCACTTCTGACGGCTTGCTTCGCCAGCCCGCACAGAGCCCCCGCCGCGCCTGACAAACTGGCCTTAGCTAATTCCTAAAAATTATTTAACAACTGCTTTTTATATCGACTAGCTTCTCTTCACCGGATCACCGGACTTCTTTTTCTAAACACTGAAGTACGCGTGATCCGCCGCAATCCCATGGCCGGCACGTGTTCGTATCGAGAGCCGCCATGTCCAACACTCATTCCAAACGCAGCACACTGATCGCCGCCTCGCTGGCCATCGGTCTGCTCGTCGCTCCGCTCACCGAGGCTGCCGAGCAACTGCGCATCGGCTACCAGAAATCCTCCACGCTGATCAGCCTGCTGAAGAGCCAGGGCACCCTGGAGAAGGCACTGGCCGACCAGGACATCACCATCAGCTGGCACGAATTCCCCAACGGTCAGCCGCTGCTGGAAGCGCTCAACGTCGGCAATATCGATCTCTCTGCCGATGTCGCCGACACCGTGCCGGTATTCGCCCAGGCCGCCGGTGCCGACCTCGCCTATTTTGCCCAGGAAGCACCCTCCCCCAGCGCGCAGGCGATCATCGTGCGCGAGGATTCGCCGATCAAAACCCTGGCCGACCTCAAGGGCAAGAAGGTCGCCGTGACCAAGGCAGCCGGCGTGCACTACCTGCTGATCGCCGCGCTGAACAAGGCTGGCCTGAAGTTCAGCGACATCGAACCCGCCTACCTGACCCCGGCCGATGGCCGCGCCGCCTTCGAGAACCGCAAAGTGGACGCCTGGGTCACCTGGGAGCCCTTCCTCAGCGGCGCGCAGCAGCAGTTGCCGACGCGCATCCTCGCCGACGGCAAGGGCCTGGCCGACTACCAGCGCTACTACCTGACCAGCGCCAAGTTCGCCAAGAGCCACCCGCAGGTGCTGCAGACCGTGTTCGCCGAGCTGGTGAAGACCGGTGACTGGCTGCGCGCCAACCCGCGCCAGGCGGCTGAAATCCTCGGCCCGCTGTGGGGCAACCTCGACCCGGCCATCGTCGAGAAAGCCAACGCCAAACGCAGCTACCAGGTGCGTCTGGTACAGCCAGACAGCCTCGCCGAGCAGCAGAAGATCGCCGATGCCTTCTACGGCGCCAGCCTGCTGCCGACCTCAGTGGATGCCCGTGAAGTGAGCATCTGGAGCCCGCAATGAGCGCCGAGGCCCGCCTGCATCCCAGCCTGCGCGACGAACCGTTGTTCGCCGCGCACCTGTTCCCCGTGGACTTCGGCAGCCGCACGGCCAAGGTCGAACGCCTGGCCCGGCGCCTGGCGGCCAGCGCGGTGGAGCGTGATCGTGCTGGCGGCAGCGCCCAGGCCGAACGCGAGTTGATTCGTGAAAGCGGCCTGCTGACCCTGGCCGTGCCGCAGCAGTACGGCGGCCAGGGCGTGGCCTGGCCGGAGATCTACCGCATCGTGCGCTACCTGGCGGCGGTGGACAGCTCGCTGGCCCACCTGTTCGCCTTCCAGCACCTGCAGGTGGCGACCATCGTGCTATTCGGCAACCCCGATCAGCAGCGTCACTGGTTGACGCGTACGGTGCAGGAGCGCTGGTTCTGGGGCAACGCCACCAATGGCCGCGACACCGGCCTAAAGCTCAGCCCGCGTGAGGAGCATTACGAGCTCAATGGCAGCAAGTCGTTCTGCTCCGGCGCGCTCGGCGCCGATGCGCTGGTGATCAGCGCACCGCGCGGCAAGAGCCCAGAGGATCGCGTGTTCATCGTCCTGCCCAGCCAGCGCGAGGGGTTGGCGGTGAACAGCGACTGGGACGGCTTCGGCCAGCGCCAGACCGACAGCGGCACGGTGCAGTTCGAGCAGGTCTTCGTCGACGCCAGCGAGCTGCTCGGCCCGGTCGGCCCCAGCCCGCGTACCACCCTGCGCGCCTGCCTGTCACAGCTGATCCTCACCCAGCTCTACCTGGGCAATGCCCAGGGCGCGCTGGATGCAGCGCTGCGCTACACCCGCGAGCACAGCCGCGCCTGGCCGGCATCAGGCGTGGCCAATGCCAGTGACGATCCGTTTATCCAGCAACGCTACGGCGAACTGTGGCTGCGCTACCGCAGCGCCCTGCCCCTAGCCGAGCACGCCGCCCAGCGCCTGCAGAGCTCCTGGGAAAAACCGGCGCTGACCGCCGCCGAACGTGCCGAGGTGGCGCTAGCCATCAGCGAGGCCAAGGTGGTGGCGGTACGCGCGGCACTGGAGATCACCAGCCAGATCTTCGAAGCCATGGGCGCCCGCGCCACCAGCTCGCGTTACGGCTTCGACCGCTTCTGGCGCAACGTGCGGGTGCACAGCCTGCACGACCCCATCGACTACAAGGTGCGCGACCTCGGTCACTGGCTGCTCAGCGGCCAGGGGCCGCAGCCGTCGCTGTACGGCTGAGGGAGGTGCGTTCAACCGGGAATATGCATAGAAAAAAGCGGTATCTCGCTTCGATAAAGGCTGACTAGCCTGAAATCTGCCAACCTTAGAGAGGTCGTCGACAATGACTATCAAGACCCTGTTCGGCGCCGGCCTGCTGGCCGCCGCCACCCTGCTGCACACGCTGACGGCGCAGGCCGCCAGCGACTATCTGGTCAGTACCGACTGGCTGGAAAAGAACCTGAAAGATCCCAAGGTACGCATCATCGAAGTGAGCGTGGTGCCCGGCGTCTACGAGCGCGGGCATATCCCCGGCGCGGTGAACTTCGCCTGGCACAGCGACCTGGTCGACCCGGTACGCCGCGACATCGCCAGCCAGGAAGCCTTCCAGCAACTGCTGCGCAAGGCCGGGGTGAACGACGACAGCACCACCATTCTCTACGGCGACAACAACAACTGGTTCGCCGCCTGGGGCGCCTGGGTGTTCGACGTGTACGGCGTGGATAACGTCAAGCTGCTCGATGGCGGTCGCGCCAAGTGGGAAGCTGAAGGCCGTACTTTGGACAGCCGCGCCAGCACGCCGAAGGCTGGCAACGTCACGGTGCAGGCCGCCAACAAGGATCTGCGCGCCTTCCTGCCAGACGTGTTGGCCGCCGCGGAGAAGCGCAGCGACGTGCAACTGGTGGATATCCGCTCGCCGGACGAATACAACGGCAAGGTCTTCGCCCCGCAGGGCGTGCAGGAGCTGGCCGTGCGCGCCGGCCACGTGCCCGGCGCGGTGAACGTGCCCTGGGGCCAGGCGGTCGCTGCTGACGGCACCTTCAAGTCGGCTGAAGAGCTGAAGAAGGTCTACAGCGCAGTAGGTATCGATGGCAGCAAGCCGATCATCACCTACTGCCGCATCGGCGAGCGCTCCAGCCACACCTGGTTCGCCCTGAAGAAAATCCTCGGCTACGACGTGCGCAACTACGACGGCTCCTGGACCGAATACGGCAATGCCGTAGGCGTGCCGGTGGTGAACGTGGCGGGCACCGTCTGGGGCGGCAAGTAAGGTCTTGAACCGATCCAGGCGTAGGGTGGATCACGCCTCACCGATCCATCGCTATGAAGGCTGATGCCTCCTGTAGGAGCGGATTTATCCGCGAGTTTCGCGGCCGCAGCCGCTCCTACAAAACAAACGTCAGTCACGCACAACACGGCCCCGGCCTAAACACCGGGGCCGCTTTCGTCATTACGGTCAGCAAGGACAACCTATGACCGCCAGTATCGCCACTCCTCGCGCAACGCTGTCCATCGCTACGTCCGGCCTGCTCACCATCGCCCTGCTCGCCTTCATCTGGCAGCTGGCCGACGGCAGCAACGAAGGTCGCGCCTTCAGCTACTCGCTGGCCAGCGGCACGCTGTTCGGCCTGCTGCTGCAGCGTTCGCGCTTCTGTTTCTTCTGCGTCACCCGCGACTTCGTCGAACGCCGCATACCGGACGGCCTGCTCGGCCTGCTCGCCGCCCTGGCGCTGGGCACCCTCGGCTATCACGCGGTGTTCGGCGCCTTCCTGCCCGACCCCAGCGGCGGGCGCCTGCCCCCGGATGCCCATATCGGCCCGCTGAGCTGGGTTCTGGCTCTGGCCGCCACGGTGTTCGGCCTCGGCATGGCGATTTCCGGCTCGTGCATCAGCGCGCACCTGTATCGCCTCGGCGAGGGCAATTTCGCCTCGCTGGCCGCGCTGGGCGGCGCGCTGCTCGGCTTCGCCCTGGGCTTTTTAAGCTGGAACCCGCTGTATCTGGCCGCCCTGCAGGAAGCGCCGGTGCTCTGGCTGCCCGGCCGGGTTGGTTACGGCAGCTCGCTGCTGCTGCAACTGGCGCTGCTGGGTGCGCTGGCCGCCTGGCTGCTGCGTTATCGCCAGACGGGCTCTAGGACTGAAGCTCAAGGACTGTGGTCGCTGCTGTTCGGCGCACGCTGGCCGACCTGGGTCGGCGGTGTGCTGATCGGTGGGCTGGCGGTGCTGGCCTATTTTCGCGTCGCGCCACTGGGGGTGACCGCCGAACTGGGCAGCCTGGCGCGTACCGGCGCGGACAGCCTGGGCTGGCTGCCAGCACGCCTGGAGGGACTCGATGGCTTTTCCGGCTGCGCCACAGTGGTCAAGGAAACCCTGCTGTCGAACAACGGCCTGTTCGTCATCGGCCTGGTGATCGCAGCCTGGGCCAGCGCCCTGGCCGCCGGCGACTTCCGCCCCAGCAGCGGCGCA
>JBLUOL010000113.1:0-15729 GCA_048065775.1 Pseudomonas sp. GW6 | reverse complement strand
CACCGCCAGTGCGGCCCTGGCCACCCTGGCGACGATTCTTGCCTGGCGTGCCCGGGGTGCCGGCGGCATTGCTGCGCGGCTGCCGGTTGCTGCTCTTGGCTTTCTGGCCCTGACCCTGAGCGGCGCCATTGCCCGCAGCGGCAGCGCCTGGGCGGCGACCACGGCCTTGCGGCTTGTTCTGTACCGGCACATAGTCGACACGGTTGCCGAAATTGTCGATCTCGTCGTCGAGGAACTCTTCCGGATCACGATCCGGAGGCAAGAGTGGAATGGCCGGGGCGGCGCCACGACTCTGGTTGCGCGGTTGCTGACCACGGCGATTCTGACCCTGACCCTGCTGCTGCGGCTTGGCTTTCTGCTCCTTGCCGCTGTCCTTGCCCTTGTCTCGACGACCACCGTTGTTGCGCTCGCGCTGGGGCTTGTCGGCGCCTTCGGCTTTGGCCTTTTTCGGCCCGGCATTGCGCGGCTGACGTGGTTCGCGCGCTTCCGGACGTTCCGCTTCCACGGTGCTGGCATCGAAGCCCAGCAGATCGCCATCGGGGATCTTCTGCTTGGTCATGCGCTCGATGCTCTTGAGCAGCTTCTCTTCGTCCGGCGCCACCAGCGAGATGGCTTCGCCGCTACGGCCGGCACGACCGGTGCGGCCGATACGGTGAACGTAGTCTTCCTCGACGTTGGGTAGCTCGAAGTTGACTACGTGCGGCAACTGGTCGATGTCCAGGCCGCGGGCGGCGATATCGGTGGCGACGAGGATGCGCACCTGGTTCGCCTTGAAATCGGCAAGGGCCTTGGTGCGCGCGTTCTGGCTCTTGTTACCGTGAATCGCGGCAGCCGGCAGGCCGTGCTTGTCGAGGTATTCGGCGAGGCGGTTGGCACCGTGCTTGGTGCGGGTGAAGACCAGCACCTGTTCCCAGGCGCCCTGGGTGATCAGGTGGGCGAGCAGGGCGCGCTTGTGGCTGGCGGCCAGGCGGAAGACGCGTTGTTCGATACGCTCGACCGTGGTGTTCGGCGGCGTCACCTCGATGCGTTCGGGGTTGTGCAGCAACTTGCCGGCGAGGTCGGTGATGTCCTTGGAGAAGGTGGCCGAGAACAGCAGGTTCTGGCGTTTGGCTGGCAGCTTGGCCAGTACCTTCTTGACGTCGTGGATGAAGCCCATGTCGAGCATGCGGTCGGCTTCATCGAGCACGAGAATTTCCACATGCGACAGGTCGATGGCTTTCTGGTTGGCCAGGTCGAGCAGGCGACCTGGGCAGGCCACCAGTACGTCGACACCCTTGGCCAGGGCCTGGATCTGCGGGTTCATGCCAACGCCGCCGAAGATGCAGGCGCTGACGAATTTCAAATCGCGGGCATAGACCTTGAAGCTGTCATGCACCTGGGCGGCCAGTTCGCGGGTGGGTGTCAGCACCAGCACGCGCGGTTGTTTCGGGCCGTGACGTTGTTCGCGATCCGGATGACCGCCCGGAAACAGGCGTTCGAGGATCGGCAGGGCGAAACCGCCCGTCTTACCTGTACCCGTCTGGGCCGCCACCATGAGATCGCGACCTTGCAACACGGCGGGAATGGCCCGCTGTTGCACCGGAGTGGGCTGGGTGTAGCCGGCGGACTCGACCGCACGGACTAGAGCCTCGGAGAGACCGAGGGAGGCAAAGGACATGAGCAATCCTGTACTAAGTGAGGGCGTGGCCCTGGGGGTGTAGAGCCTGGCTTGAATCACACGTGGGGGGCGTGATCCCGTCCGGTACTGCTGGCTTTAGAGCACCAGCATCCGGGCGCAAGCCTGGCGGGAAGCCCCGAGTATAACAGAGCTGAGGCCTTACGCAGCTACCAGCCTGTCGGTTGGTTCACGGCCTGAGTCGATCGGGGTTGGCGTAGCGCTGCTGCAGCTGGGCATAGGCTGGTTCGCGCTTGAAGCGGCGCAGTTCGTCAGCGAAGTCCCTGGCCAGGCTAGCCAGGGCAGGGTCGTGACGCAGCGCGAGGTATAGACGGTCGTGGCCGACCGCCTTGCGGTTGTAGTCGACCTGCTGTTGCAAGCCCATCTGGGTGGTCAGATAGAGGCCGGCGCGACGGTCATTGATGACCAGGTCGACGCGGTGGCGGATCAGCTTGCCCAGATTGGCCTCGTGAGTCGGAGCCGCTTCGCGACTGAACAAGGGCGAATTGCGGAAGGTTTCGTCGTTGTACCAGTAGCCTGGCGAGATGCCAATCACCAGGTCGCGCAGGTCTTCCAGGCTGTCATAGGGGTAGGGGCGGTTACGTGCGTAGAACAGTACCAGTTCGACGTCGCTCAGCGGCTCTTCGACGAAGAGCATGCTCGCTTCGCGCTCGGGCAGGTGGAAAATATCCAGTATGCCGTCTGCATTGCCTAGTTCCAGCTCCAGCAGGCAGCGCTTCCACGGCAGGAACTGCAGGTCCAGCTTTACCCCTAGGCGCTGCAGTACCTCGCGGGTGAGCTCGTAGTCGAGACCCGCGGCCTGGCCGTCTTCCTCGTAGACGTAGGGTGCCCAGGCATCCGTGACCAGGCGCAGCGTTTCGCCGCGGGCGGCGAAGGCGCAACAGCACAGTAAAAGCGTGGCGATAATCTGGCGCTGGAATAATGGCATGATGCCAGGTTAGCGATTTTGCGGGTGCCGTGAAAGTGCGTCTTGCGCAGCTTCAGTCGACTATCCGATAGCAGGGCTCATAGGCACTGCCACCTGGCAGCTTCATGCGGTGCTGCTCGACGAAGGACTGCAGTAGGCGATCCAGCGGGCGCATGATGGTGGTCTCACCACGAATCTCGTAGGGACCGTGCTCCTCGATCAAGCGGATGCCGTTCTCCTTGACGTTACCGGCGACGATGCCGGAGAACGCACGACGCAGGTTGGCGGCCAGGTGATGCAGCGGCTGCTCGCGGGTGAGGTTGAGGCTGGCCATGGCTTCGTGGGTCGGCTCGAACGGGTGCTGGAAGCTTTCGTCGATCTTCAGCAGCCAGTTGAAGTGGAAGGCGTCGTTGCGCTCGCGGCGGAACTGGCGCACGGTCTTGATGCCGACAGCCATCTCGCGGGCGACTTCGGCCGGGTCGTTGACGATCATGCGATAGCGCTGCTGTGCGGCCTCGCCGAGGGTGGCGCCGATGAAATCATGCAACTGCTGCAGATAAGGCCCGGCGCTCTTCGGGCCGGTAAGGATGACCGGGAAGGGCAGGTCCTGGTTGTCCGGGTGGGTGAGGATGCCCAGCAGGTAGAGGAACTCTTCGGCAGTGCCGGCACCGCCGGGGAAGATGATGATGCCGTGGCCGACGCGGACGAAGGCTTCCAGGCGCTTCTCGATGTCCGGCAGGATCACCAGCTCGTTGACGATCGGGTTCGGCGCTTCGGCAGCGATGATGCCGGGTTCGGTCAGGCCCAGGTAACGGCCCTTGAGGTTGCGCTGCTTGGCATGGCTGATGGTGGCACCCTTCATCGGCCCCTTCATCACGCCCGGGCCGCAACCGGTGCAGATGTCCAGGCCGCGCAGACCAAGCTCGTGACCGACCTTCTTGGTGTACTTGTATTCCTCGGTGCTGATCGAGTGGCCACCCCAGCACACCACCATCTTCGGCTCAACGCCGCTGCGCAGGGTCTGGGCGTTGCGCAGCAGGTGGAAGACGTAATCGGTGATGCCTTCGGAGCTGTCCAGATCGATGCGTTTGTTCTCCAGCTCGCTCTGCGTGTAGACGATGTCACGCAGGGCGCTGAACAGCATCTCGCGGGTGCTGGCGATCATCTCGCCATCGACGAAGGCGTCGGCCGGCGCGTTGATCAGCTCCAGGCGGATGCCGCGATCCTGCTGGTGAATCTTCACTTCGAAGTCCGGGTAGGCCTCGAGGATGGTCTTGGCGTTGTCGCTGTGCGAGCCGGTGTTGAGGATCGCCAATGCGCACTGGCGGAACAGGTGATAAACGCTACCGGAGCCGGTTTCGCGCAGTTGCTGCACTTCGCGCTGCGAGAGGGTTTCCAGGCTGCCCTTGGGGCTGACTGAGGCGTTGATCTTGGTGCGTTTGAGCATGAGGGGCGATCCTTCTGCGGCAAGGCGGGAGGGCGAAGCGAGCAGGCTGCCCCAGGGTGGGCAGCCTGTGAGTAAGCGGTCTGCTAACGCGACAGCTTGAGATTGTTCCAGATGGCCAGGCTGGGACCGGCCAGGTTCATGCTGTAGAAGTGCAGGCCGGGCGCGCCGTCTTGCAGCAGGCGCTCGCACATCTCGGTGATGACCTGTTCGCCGAAGGCGCGAATGCTGTCGGCGTCGTCGCCGTAGGCTTCCAGTTGCTTGCGTACCCAGCGTGGGATTTCCGCACCGCAGGCGTCGGAGAAGCGCGCCAGCTTGCTGTAGTTGGTGATCGGCATGATGCCCGGCACCACCGGAATGTCCACGCCCAGTTTCTGCACGCGCTCGACGAAGTAGAAGTAGCTGTCGGCGTTGAAGAAGTATTGGGTGATGGCGCTGTCTGCGCCGGCCTTGGCCTTGCGCACGAAGTTGGCGATGTCGTCCTCGAAGTTGCGCGCTTGCGGATGCATCTCCGGGTAGGCGGCGATTTCGATATGGAAGTGGTCACCGGTTTCAGTGCGAATGAACTCGACCAGTTCATTGGCGTAGCGCAGCTCGCCGCTGGCCATGCCCATGCCGGATGGCAGGTCACCACGCAGGGCAACGATGCGCTTGATGCCGGCATTCTTGTACAGGTTCAGCAGCTCGCGCAGTTCGGCCTTGCTGTCACCGACGCAGGACAGGTGCGGGGCGGTGGGCACCTTGATCTCGCCATCGAGCTGCAGCACGGTGTTGAGGGTGCGGTCGCGGGTCGAACCGCCGGCGCCGTAAGTGCAGGAGAAGAAATCGGGGTTGTAGGTCGCCAGCTGGCGCGCCACATCCATCAGTTTTTCATGCCCGGCTTCGGTCTTGGTGGGGAAGAACTCGAAGCTGTAGCGGCGTTCTTGGCTCATAGGGTTTCTAGCCTTGGAGACGTAGGGTGGATGGCGTTTTTCCATCCACCTTGCGGGAAGTCGGCGGTGGATAAGCCAGGGGCTTACCCACCCTACGCATTAGTAGCGGTAAGCGTCCGGCTTGAACGGGCCTTCCACGGTCACGCCGATGTACTCGGCCTGCTGCTTGGTCAACTGGGTGACCACGCCGCCGAAGCCCTTGACCATTTCCAGCGCCACTTCTTCGTCGAGCTTCTTCGGCAGCACTTCGACGGTCAGGCGCTCGGCCTTCTTCTCGGCGGAGAGGTCGGCGAACTTCTGCTCGAACAGGAAGATCTGCGCCAGCACCTGGTTGGCGAACGAGCCGTCCATGATCCGGCTCGGGTGGCCAGTGGCGTTGCCCAGGTTCACCAGACGGCCTTCGGCCAGCAGGATCAGGTAGTCGTCGTTAGTCGGATCGAAGCTGCCGGCACCGGTGCGGTGGATCTTGTGCACCTGCGGCTTGACCTCTTCCCACGCCCAGTTCTTGCGCATAAAGGCGGTGTCGATCTCGTTGTCGAAGTGGCCGATGTTGCACACCACGGCGCGCTTCTTCAGGGCCTTGAGCATACCGGCGTCGCAGACGTTGACGTTGCCGGTGGTGGTGACGATCAGGTCGATCTTGCCCAGCAGAGCAGCGTCGACGCTGGCCTCGGTGCCGTCGTTGATGCCGTTCTTGTACGGCGAAACCAGCTCGAAGCCGTCCATGCAGGCCTGCATGGCGCAGATCGGGTCGATCTCGGAAACCTTGACGATCATGCCTTCCTGACGCAGCGACTGCGCCGAGCCCTTGCCCACGTCACCGTAGCCGATGACCAGCGCCTGCTTGCCCGACAGCAGGTGGTCGGTGCCGCGCTTGATCGCGTCGTTGAGGCTGTGGCGGCAGCCGTACTTGTTGTCGTTCTTGCTCTTGGTGACCGCGTCGTTGACGTTGATCGCCGGGACTTTCAGGGTGCCGGCCTTGAGCATGTCGAGCAGACGGTGCACGCCGGTGGTGGTCTCTTCGGTGATGCCGTGGATGCGCTCGAGCATCTGCGGGTATTTCTTGTGCAGGATCTCGGTCAGGTCACCGCCATCGTCGAGCACCATGTTGGCATCCCACGGCTTGCCGTCCTTGAGGATGGTCTGCTCGATGCACCACTCGTACTCTTCTTCGGTCTCGCCCTTCCAGGCGAACACCGGGATACCGGCAGCGGCGATGGCGGCAGCGGCCTGATCCTGGGTGGAGAAGATGTTGCAGGAGGACCAGCGTACTTCGGCGCCCAGGGCGGTGAGCGTCTCGATCAGCACGCCGGTCTGGATGGTCATGTGGATGCAGCCGAGGATCTTGGCGCCTTTCAGCGGCTGGCTGGCGGCGTACTTGCGGCGCAGGCCCATCAGTGCCGGCATCTCGGATTCGGCGATGATCAGCTCTTTGCGGCCCCAATCGGCCAGGGAAATGTCGGCGACTTTGAAATCATTGAAAGACATGCAATAGCACTCCATTCGTTGTCTGCGAATGGGCGCCGTTGATGCGTATGGTTAACGCCCCATCCGAGCCTGACAGGTTGCCCTGCTGCAGCGCCCCTCGGACAGGTGGCGGGCACAACCGGAGCGGTGCCGGTTGCGTGAAACCGGCAAATTATAGCCGTGTGCGCGGCGCAGCCCAAGGCTTTCCGTCGCATTTGCCTGGCTATGATCGTCATAGCCAGCGATGCAACGACAAGCGCAGCGCTGCGGGTGCATTATGGGCGCCCAATCTGGTACGGAGGACACTGCATGAATTTCCATACTCGCAAGTGGATCAAGCCCGAGGATCTCAACCCCAACGGCACTCTGTTCGGCGGCAGCCTGCTGAAATGGATCGATGAAGAAGCAGCGATCTACGCCATTGTCCAGCTCGACAATCAGCGCGTGGTGACCAAATTCATTTCCGAGATCAACTTCGTCAGTTCGGCGCGGCAGAGCGACATCATCGAGCTGGGCATCACTGCTACCGAGTTTGGCCGCACCTCCATCACCCTGCGCTGCGAAGTGCGCAACAAGGTGACCCGCAAGAGCATCCTGACCATCGACAAGCTGGTGTTCGTCAATCTGGGCGAGGACGGTCAGCCGCAGCCGCATGGCAAGAGCGCGATCACCTACGCCAGAGATCGCTTCACGGACTGAGCGCCGCTGGCGCGGATGGCTGCGGGCTTGGCCAAAGTACCGGCATCATTGGCGGGTGCGGCCATGGACGATAACTGGGCGCTCGCTCAGGCTTGGCTTCCCGACCTTTCGAGTGAAGCCACACCATGACCCTCGCCTACTGGTGCGTACTGATCGCCATCTTTCTGCCCTACCTGGGCACCGCCACCGCCAAGTTCCTTGGCCCCGGCTACGGACCGCGCGCCAATCAGGATCCGCGCGCGTTCCTGAGTACCCTGGAGGGCTGGCGCAAGCGCGCCAACAACGCCCAGCTCAATGGCTTCGAGGTGACTCCGGCGTTCGCCGCCGCAGTGATCATCGCGCACCAGGCCGGTGGCGCCGAGCAAGCGCTGCTCGACCAGTTGGCCATGGCGTTCATCGTCAGCCGTGTGCTGTATTTCATCTGCTACCTGGCCGACTGGGGCCCCGTACGCTCGCTGGTGTGGTTCGCTGGGATGGGGCTGATCGCGGCGTTGTTCGTGGTGTCCGCTTAGCCGGGCGTCTGCAGCCGACTATTGGGAATGGACTGAAAAAGCGCGTGACCAATCAGTCATTGCTCTGCTTTGGTGCGTTTTATGGGCTAGCTCAGCCTGTAGGGCGGCTGGCCGTTGGCCACGTTCTTGCTTGCTCCCGGTTATTTGGCGGGGTTTCCCGCCGTCTGCCAGGGAGCCTCTCATGTCCGCCACCACCTTTTTCGACCGCCTGCTCTGCGCCATCGGCCTGCGCACGCTGAATCAGCAGTTTCTGTTTTCCTATGCGCTGATGTTTCTGCTCGCGGTGGTCGCTTCGGTAGCGCTGTACCTGAGCATGTCGGTGTCGCCGGAGACCATCAACGTCGCCGGCGCGCAGCGCATGCTCAGCCAGAAGATGACCAAGGAGGCGCTGTTGCTGCGTGAAGGCGTCCTGCCTGCAACGACGCTGGAAGCCACCATGGCGCAGTTCGACGCCGCCCATCGTGATCTGCTGAGTGGCAATGCAGCGCGCAATATCAGTGCTATCGCCGAGCCTAACGTCCAGGCGCAGATGAACAAGGTCGGTGGTCTCTGGCAGGGTTTTCGTGCTCAGCTGCAGCGTGTGGTCACGGGGGATGCAGCGGTCGACCTCAAGGCCCTGGAGCAGCAGTCGGTCGAGCTGCTGCGCGAAATGAACCAGGCTGTCGGCTTGATGGCCGCGCACGCTGAAGGCAGCCAGCGCCGGCAGATGTGGTTGGCGTTCGGTTGCGTGCTGGGCATTCTGGCTCTGGTAGTGCTGGGCCGTCAGTTCGGCCTGCGTCCGCTGATGCACAACCTCAATGCGGTGGAGGCGGCGCTGACCCGGGTCGGCTCCGGCGACTTCACGCGTAGCCTGGAAGGTCGTCAGGGTGACAACGAGATCGGCCGCATCTTCGCTGGCTACAACCGCATGCAGGAGCAGGTGCGTGGCTTGTTGGCGGAGGTCAAGCGCAGCGGCGAGCGTACCGGAGAGCATGTCGGCAGTGTGGTCGGCGCTGCGCACTCGGCGGGTGATGGCGTACGGCGCCAGTACGAGGATCTCGATCAAGTCGCAACCGCAATGAACGAGATGAGTTCCACCGTGGCCGAGGTGGCGCGTCATGCTGCACATGCTGCCGAATCTGCGCGCAGTGCTGATGATTGTGCGCAGAGTGGTAAACAGGTGGTGCAGCGCAGTGCGGCGCAGATCGCCGAGCTGGTGGAGCAACTGCAGCGCAGTGGCGAGCAGGTACAGCGCCTGGAGGTCGAAACCGGTGGTGTCGGCAAGGTGCTCGAAGTGATCACCGGTATCGCTGAACAGACCAATCTGCTGGCGCTCAACGCGGCCATTGAGGCTGCGCGCGCTGGTGAGGCAGGACGTGGCTTCGCCGTAGTCGCTGATGAGGTGCGCACCCTGGCCAGTCGCACCCAGCAGTCCACTGGTGAAATTCAGGCGATCATCCAGCGTTTACAGGGCGGTGCGCGCGATGCGGTTCTGGCGATGCAGCGCAGTGCGACCCTGGCCGATGGCAATCTCCAGCATATTCGTCAGGCCAGTGAGGCGCTGGAGACCATCGTCGGCGCAGTGGACGGCATCAATGCCCTGAACGCGCAGATTGCCACGGCCGCAGAACAGCAGAGCCAGGTGGCGCAGGAGATCGACCAGCGGGTAACGCACATCTCCAGCCTGGCCGAGCGCAGCCAGGGCGAAACCGAGAGTGTGGTGCAGGTCAGCGCGCAGATTCAGGGCGAGGTGCAGCAGCTCAACAGCCAATTGGGGCGCTTCCGTACCTGAACCCCGGCTGACCAATGCACACAAACGACAGCCGTTGTGACAAGAGGTCGCTTGGCCCGACCGGGGCTAGCCGCGATACTGGCGGCCCCTTGTCGCCTGGAAGTCGTGTCGATGACCTTGAAGAAACTCCTGCTGCTCACCTGCGTCTGCCTGACCCTGGCTGCTTGTGGTGGGGTCGACCCCGACTCGCCGTTGGGCAAGCGCCAAGCCGCGTTCAAGGAGATGCTCAAGGTCAGCGAAGACCTCGGTGGGATGTTGCGCAGTCGTATTCCCTACGACGAAGCCGCATTCATCAGCGGCGCAGCCGAGCTCGAGCGTCTGTCGCACGAGCCCTGGCAGCACTTTCCGCAGGTACGTGACGACGAGCGTAGCAAGGCCAATCCCGAGGTCTGGCAGCGCCAGGAGCAATTCCAGAAGATGGCGCGTGAGCTGGAGCAGGCCACCGCCGCACTGGTTCAGGCGACGACCGCGCCGCCGCTACGCCGCTCCGAACTGGAGCCGGCAGTGCAGGCCGTCGAGGACAGTTGCGAGGCCTGCCACAAGGCGTTTCGCGCTTACTGATCGGCGCGCGCTTCGGCCTCGGCCTGCTCCAGTTCGGCGCGCGCCTCGGCCAGTTTGGCCTGACGCTTGGCGATCTTTTCCTGATCGCCCTTGCCCATGGCTTCGCGCAGATCCATCTCGCGCTCCTGCACTTCCTCACGGGCTTCCTTGACGCTGGCCAGGCGATCACTGTGCAGGGTGGCGTCGTCGCAATTCATTTCCACATTGCCTAGCGCCCTTTGCAGTCCATCCAGTTGCTGTGAGTTGCCGTTCTTGCGCGCAGCCTCGATCTTTTCTTCGATGACCTGGCGCTTGGCCGCACAGCCACCGTCGCCTTCCGCAGCGAGGATGGGCGTGGCGCTGAGATTGGCGGCCAGCAACAGGCCGAGCAAAGCGGTTTGACGAATCATGGTCTGTCCTCGTGTAGGTCTACTTCGAAGTGACCCTGGTTACCGCGCGAGGTTCGACCCGAGTGAGTCATCTGCTGACCCGGGTCAACCGCGCGGTGAATTTTCCTGCGGCAGGAAACCAACGGTGCCGGCCTCCTGCAATTGTGCGCCCAGGCGCTGAACCTCGGGGTGGCTGAAGAACGCCAACAGACGCTCAGCGCTCTTCTGGCTCATGCCGGGTTGCTGCATCCAGTCGGCGTGACTGCGTGCCAGTAGCGTGGCCCAGTCATCCTCCGCGCTTAGCTGAATGCCAGGTGGTGCGCCGAGGGCCTGCAGCCATTGTTGCAGTGAGCGCCGCTGGGCTTGGGCGAAGGCCTGCTGCAACTGCGAGGCGCGCCGTGGACCGATACCTGGCAGTTGCTGCAGGTGCTCGCTATCGAGCTCCAGCCAGTCGAGCAAGCCATGCAGTTTTTGCCCCGTAAGTAGCGTGCTCCAGGTGCCTGGTCCCACGCCGGGCAGGTTCAGTCCCTGTTTGCTGGCGAGCCAGTTCAGGCGTGCCTGGAACTGTTGCTGGCACTCATCGCTGAGTCGCCAGCAGCTCAGGGCGTGATATCGATTAGGGTCAGGTGCGTGCACCGCTGCGCGCTCCTGGCTGCGCCAGATCACCTGGTCGAGGCGCGGAATGGTCAGGCCAGCCAGGCGTATCGCCACCTGATCGCCGGGGCGAATGTCCAGCTCTTCCCAGGCTTGCAGCGAGCCGAGTGCGACCCGGCTGATGCGCCGCTCGTCGAGGTCGACCGGCTGCAAACGCAGGATCGGCGTGATGCGCCCAGTGCGGCCGATACTGAAATCCACCGCCTGCACCACGGCCAGCGCCTGGCCGGCCGGGTATTTCCAGGCAATCGCCCAGTACGGTGCTTCTGCCTGCCAGCGCGCTCCGGGTGGCCGCGTGCCCTGACGCAGGACCACACCATCGCTGGCAAACGGCTGCGGTTGATCGAACCAGCGCTGGCGCCAACTGTGAGCTTCCTTGGCGCCCCGCAGGGGCTGGGTGTAATGCAGGCTGTCGGCGAAACCCAGTTTCTGCAGGGTATGCAGGCGCTCTGGCATGTTCGCTGGGCCATCCGGCCAATCCCAGACGAACAGGCCGATGGCATCGAGCTGTTGCTGGTCGAGCGTTTGTCGCGCCATCAGGCCGGCCACCTTGCCGCGGGCTCCGGCGCCACCGTCGCGGCCCTGCACGTGGTCGTCCAGGCGCCAGTAAAGCTCGCCTTGCAGCACGGCATCGAGTGGCTGTATCAGGTGCGTGGGAATGGCCGGTAGCTGCCTGGCGCGGGCCGTCCAGTCCTGTCCATGGCGCCCATCGCCGCGGCTGATGGCTTGTTGTAATGAACCGTTGCGATAGACCAGGGTGATCGCAACGCCGTCGACCTTGGGCTGAATCCACAGGTCGTCGCGGCTATTGATCCATTCGGCCACCGCCGCGTCGTTCAGCTTGCGCAGCCCGGTCTGCGGCACTGGATGGGCGATCGTTCCGCTGCTGCCAGCCAGTGGGTCTGCCAGTGCCGTATGGGCAGTCGGGAAGCACTGATGCCAGGACTGCAGGCGCTCGCGTGCCTGATCATAGATTTCATCGGCCACTAGCGAGCGGCCGTGATTATGGTAGGCGTCGTCCCACTCGGCGATCTGCTGACTGAGCGCGGTGAGCTCGGAACTGGCGCGACTGGAGGGCCAGTCGGGGCAGGGGCTGGCCTGGGCGGTGAGGGGGAAAAGCAGCAGAGCGATCCAGCGCTTCATGTTGAGCATCCTTGCTCCGATTGGTCGAGTGGCCTGGGCCTGTGATTGCAGTACCAAGTCGAGATACTTGGCAGTCTAGACCAGTGTGGGCTGCTCACCAGGCTGGTGTAGATGCGGAAACATGATCAGGGCACGGTAAGGCGCGGGCCATGTCTACTACCCTGTTCGACGGCGGCCCGCTCAGGGTTGGCAAGGAACTCGTTCATTCAGAGGGACGTTCATATGCAGGACATGCGTTTTACCAAGCGAATCACTCCGCTGTTGGCCATGGCCATGCTGGCCGGTTGTGGTGAAAGCGCTGACAAGCAAGTCGCCAAGGCCGACGCTGTCAGCGAGGAAGCGGTTGCCGCGCCTGCCGAGGCATCCCCAGCCGTGGCAGCATCCAATGGCGGCAGTGCGGCCTGTCTCGATGTGCCCGCTCTACGTACGGTCGGCAATACCTGGACGATCACCACCGACGGCCAGCGCGACGTCAATACGGTTGCAGAGCTGGCCGACTATCGTGGGCAGAGTGCTTATCGCACTCATACCGAGAACAGCGTGGGAACGGTGGCGGACGCCTACGGCAATGTCGTCGATGGCGTCGTCCATTGGTATGGAAGTGTGATGACCCAGCCGGCCATCAATGAAAGCTATAACCAGCCGAGCTTTTCCGTGCCTGCGGATTTGCCCCAGGACCAGACCCATTCGGTCAGCTTCGACGCGATCACGGTGCAGCCAGGGGCAGAGCCCTTTGCCATGAAGCTGACCAACACGGTGACGTACCGAGGGCGTGAACGCATCGAGACGGAGTTCGGCGCCTTCGATACCTGCAAGATGGAGTTCTCGACCGAGGGCGCGATGGTGTCGAAAACTACCTGGCAGCAGTGGATCATTGCTTCGGGCAAATTCGCCGGCTTGCCGTTGCGCATGAGCAATGTGCAGGGCACCACGCAGGCCAGCAGTATCGCGGTGAGCTGGTAAGCCGCTGCGATCTGCAGGCATGAAAAAACCGATGCCGTTGCCGGCATCGGTTTTTTGTTTTCGCGTAGCGAGGCGGGCTTACAGGCCAGCGGCGGCGCGCAGGTCGGCAGCCTTGTCGGTGCGCTCCCAGGTGAAGGTAGTGAAGCTGTCATCGCCGACGGTCTTGGACTGCGGCGTGCGGCCGAAGTGGCCGTAGGCAGCGGTGTCCTGATACATCGGATGGAGCAGGTCGAGCATCTTGGTGATGGCGTATGGGCGCAGGTCGAACACGTCACGCACCAGTTTGATGATCTTGTCTTCAGCGATCTTGTGGGTGCCGAAGGTGTTGATCGAGATGGAGGTCGGCTGGGCCACGCCGATGGCGTAGGACACCTGGATCTCGCAGCGCTCGGCCAGGCCGGCGGCGACGATGTTCTTGGCCACGTAGCGGCCGGCGTAGGCAGCGCTACGGTCGACCTTGGATGGGTCCTTGCCGGAGAACGCGCCGCCGCCGTGACGGGCCATGCCGCCGTAGCTGTCGACGATGATCTTGCGTCCGGTCAGGCCGCAGTCGCCCACCGGGCCGCCGATGATGAACTGGCCGGTCGGGTTGATGTGGAACTGGGTATCCTTGTGCAGCAGTTCGGCCGGCAGCACGTGCTTGACGATCAGCTCCATCACGCCTTCGCGCAGGTCGTCGTATTTCACTTCCGGGTTGTGCTGGGTGGACAGCACGACCGCGTCGATGGCCGCGACCTTGCCGTTCTCGTAGCGGCAGGTGACCTGGGATTTGGCATCCGGGCGCAGCCACGGCAGCAGGCCGGACTTGCGCGCTTCGGCCTGACGCTCGACCAAGCGGTGCGAGAAGCAGATCGGCGCCGGCATCAGCACGTCGGTTTCGTTGCTGGCGTAGCCGAACATCAGGCCCTGGTCGCCGGCACCCTGATCTTCCGGCTTGGCACGGTCGACGCCCTGGTTGATGTCCGGGGATTGCTTGCCGATGATGTTGAGCACGCCGCAGGTGGCGCCGTCGAAGCCGACATCGCTGCTGGTGTAGCCGATGTCGCAGATCACATCGCGGACGATCTGCTCCAGGTCGACCCAGGCGCTGGTGGTGACTTCACCGGCAACGATGGCCACGCCGGTCTTGACCAGGGTTTCCACGGCCACGCGGGCGTGTTTGTCCTGGGCGATGATGGCGTCGAGCACCGCATCGGAGATCTGGTCGGCGATCTTGTCCGGATGCCCCTCGGACACGGACTCGGAGGTAAACAGGGAATATTCGCTCATCTATCGGTTCCTTTCTTGCCGGAGGCTGAAGGCGCTGTGCGCATCGGGTTTGGCAAAGTGCCGTAATTGAATCTGAAAGCCGTTTTTCAGGCCTATGTAGAGGCTTTCGCCGGGTGTCAGGCCGGCGGCCGTCGCCCAGCGCGCCAGGTCTTCCTGTTCGAAGCCGAGCCAGAGGTCGCCGCACGCTTCGCGCGCCCAGCTCTGGTCGTGGCTGCACAGTTCGCTGAGCAGCAGGCTGCCGCCTGGTGCGACCAGGCCAGCCAGCTTGCGAAAGGCCTCGGCCGGGGTGGCGAAGTGGTGCAGCACCATGTTCAGTACCACGCAATCTGCCGTGACTGGCGCGTCCTGCAGCGCATCGGCAAGTTTCAGCTCGACGTTATGCAGGTCTTCGGCAGCACAACGCTGGCTGGCCAGTTCGAGCATAGCCGGGCTGTTGTCCAGTGCCGTGACCTGGGCGAAGCGCCGCGCCAGTTCGGGCAGGAAGGCGCCATCACCAGGACCGATCTCCAATGCCGTGGCGCCCGGCGCGAAATGCAGGGCATCGAGCAGGGCCAGCAGGCTGTCGCGGTACTGCGGTAAACCGGCGATCAGATCCTGCTGGGCCTGGAAGCTGGTGGCCATGCGCGCGAAGAAATCGCGGCTGACGGTGGCGCGTTGCAGATGAACGGCGGCAATGCGCGTTTGCACATCGCCAGGCAATGGCAGTTCGTCGATATCGTCCAGCAGGGCGGCGTGCAGGCGGCCATTGGGCAACGCGCGGCGGTAGAAGATCGCGTTGCCCTCGCGGCGCGTGGCCACCAGGCCGGCCTGGGCCAGCACCTTGAGGTGGTGGCTCATGCCCGACTGGCCAATAGCGAAGATCTGCGCCAGTTCCAGCACGCCGAACGAATCGTTGCTCAGCGCGCGAAGCACATTCAGGCGCAGCGGATCGCCGCCGGCCTTGCACAGGGCGGCGAGCTCGTCGCAGGGGTCGAAATCCAACTGGGGTGCGCGCAGGGTCATGGGGGCGCAGTCTAGTCGGTCATTTTTCATACAGCAATACCAATATCAAAAAGTTTTGATATTGGTATTGGGGCTAGCCTGGCGCCTGGCTCAGTTGCAGAAAAGCGGCGGGAGCCGGGCTCAGGCTGGTACCAAGCCGCCACAGCACATGCAGTTCACGCTCGATCTGCAGGTCCTGCACCGCCAAGCGCTGCAGTTCGCCGCTGGCCAGTTCACGTTCGACCACCCGCTGCGACAGCCAGGCGATGCCTTGGCCGTCGGCGAGCAGGCGCTTGAGCGCTTCGGTGCTACCGATGGCCATGCCGGCCTGTGGCTCCAGTCCGTGGTCGCGATAGGCCTGCTCGATACTGGCGCGAGCGCCA
>JBLUOL010000112.1:0-15752 GCA_048065775.1 Pseudomonas sp. GW6 | reverse complement strand
GCGTCGCGGATCAGGGCGGTATCGCCGGCCTGGCGTTCGGCTCCGCCGTGCAGGCCGCCGCTGAGGTCGGCCAGGGTACGACTGGAGCCGGCGACATGCTCGGCGTGGCCGCGAATGCTGGCGACCAGCTCCACCAGATAGCGGCGCAGGTGATTGAGCGAATCTTCGATATCGCGCAGCTCGCGGGTGCGGGAATTGATGCTGATCGGCGTCGCGAAATCACCTTTGGCCCACTGCGACAGCGCCGGTACCAGGCGCTCGAGTACTTGCGACAGGCGCCGCTGGATGCGGTCGATGAGCAGGGCGATCAGCAGGATCAGACCGATCATCAGGCCTTGAATCAGCCGCACCTCGCCCTGAATGCGCGCATATTCGCCTTTTACCAGAGGCTCCAGCGCCGCCAGTGCCTGTTGCACCTGGGTCACGCGTTCGGTGGTGGTCACGGCCAATTGCTGGCGTTGCTCGACCAGCTCGCGGGTACGCTGCAGTTCGCTGGGGTAGCGGCGTACCAGGGTGCTCAGTTCGCGTTTCAGCTCGATGCCACGATCCTGCGCCTGTTGCTCCTGCTGTGTTTCATCCAGGCCTAGCAGCGCGGCGAAACCGACGCTGGCAGAGCTGTCGGCCTGCTGCACGCCGAGTAGCGGTAACTTATCCAGCGCCTCTGCCTGTTGAGCAAGAGCCTTGAGTTCGCGTTCGACGTCGCCGAGTAGCTCACTACGACCCTGGCTGGTGAAGCGTTCGCGGGCGTGGGCCAGCTTCAGCAGGCGCGAACCGGCTTCCTGCAGTGGTTTGCGGTAGTCACCGGCGGCGGGGCTGCTGGCATCTGCGACGTACTGGGTCAGTTGTTCCAGCGCGGCGAGCATCTCGCGTTCGGCTTGCAACAGCAGCCCTTGCGGATCACCGGCCAGTTTGCCGGCCGCCAGCAGCTGATTGGCGCTGAAGTCGCGCAGTTGCTCAAGGCTTGGGCGCAGCTCGGTGGTCAATTGTTGCGGCAGTTGTTCGAGGGCTTCGTCGAAGGCGTCGATGGCCTGGGTCGCGCTGCTGTGTTGCACCGCGTTGCCACCGGCCAGGTAGGCCTGAATATTGTCGGCCACCTCGCGCTGGAACTGCTGGGACAGCGTCAGGTAGCGCTCCATCAGTTGCACCGGTTGCTGCAACGCGCGCTGCGACCACCAGAGCGTCGCCGCCAGCGCAACGCAGACGGTGACCAGCAGCAGGGTGTTTAGGTTGGTGAGCAGCTTGAGGCGCATGACGGGCTCGATCGACGACTGAACGATGCCCGCGAGCTTATTGCGGTTTGGTTACATCCTGATGACGGCGTGAGTTGCGTCACGTTCTGCGGGAGCCGCCAGTAAGTCTCAGTTTGACAGAGAGGCTGTCAGCCAACTGTTTACCTGGCGTATGTCTGTATCGCTGAGCCGCCCACTCCAGCGATATAGAACTAACAAACTGGTGATGTAGTTGTATTGCGATTGCAGTAGATCTCGTTTGGCGCGGAACTCCATCTCGATGCTATTCAGAACATCTACGGCGTTCATTACTCCGTAGCTGAAGGCCTGCTCGGTCGCAGTCCGTGAGCGCTCGGCAGAGGCGAGGGCGAGTTGCAAGGCTGTCACGCGATTCAGGCTGGCCTCGAGGTTGAGGTAGGCTGTGCGTGTCTCCCGCACTACCTGCCGGCGCAGGGCTTCGTGTTCGTACTGAGTCGCATCGAGCTCCGCATGTAGTGAAGCAACCCTGGCTTGGGTCGAGCCACCACTGTAAAGGGGAATCTGCACGCCCAAAGAGGCAACGTAGGTATCCGAGCGGGGAGTTGCAGTTCCTTCGTAGCCGATATCGCTGCGCTGAGCGTTTAGGTCTAATGCCAGGGTTGGCAGGTGTTCGGCCTTCGCTTCCCCGAGAGCGGCTTGTGCCGCATCCAGTGCCTGGCCCCTGGCCAGCAGGGCCGGGTTGCTGCGCAAGGCGGTCTCTACCCAGAACTCCTGGCTCTGTTGCGGTGGGAGGAAGTTCGGTTGCGTGGCGAGCCGTTTCAGGGGTTGTTCCAGCGAGCGCCCGATCAGTTCGGCAATGGCTTCCCGGTCTATTTCAATCTGATTGGCCGCTTCGATGGCCTGTGCTTTCAGTAGATCTACGCGGGCCTGAAGCTCGAGCACATCCGTGACTCTGGCCATCTTCTTCGCAAACAGTGACTCAACCCTTACATGGTTGCGCGTCGTTGCGTCCAGTTCCGCTTGAACCAGGCGTAACTCGTCCTCGGCCGCCAGTGCCGCAAAGTAGCGCTCGGCGAGGTCAATGCTCGCCTGTACGCGAGCCTCCTCGTATTCGAATGTACTCTGTCTGGTGAGAGCCGAGAACTTCTGATAGCTGCGCCACGCCTGAGGTGCGTATAGCAGCTGGCTCAGTCCGAGCGAATAGGCCTGGCCGTTGTAGCGGCTGCGGGCGAGGTCGTCCTCGCGCTGGCTACTATTGACGCTGGCGTTGCCGCCGAGCTGCGGCAACAGACGGCCCAGAGCTTCGCGTTGGCGCCCTTCACTGCTTTTTTCCAGCGCCCCCGCTCTGAGTATTCTGGGGTCCGCGTTGCGGGTTTCGATATACAGATCCCATAGGTCGACGGGCGTGCCGGAGGCCATGGCGATACTCGCATGCGTCAGAGCACAGAGCCCTAGGGCTGATAGCTTGAGTATTGAGATGCGCACGCTTCAGTCCTCAATCAGTGAGCGGGCCAGTGCATCACCGGCAGGCTGCATCAGATAGTTGAGTAGTGTGCGTTCGCCCGTGTTGATCAGTACTTCCGCTGGCATACCTGGCAGCAGGGTCAGCCCCCCGAGAGTGGCCCTGCCCTCTTCGGTCAGCTCGAGACGACCGAGGTAGTACGGCATACCCGTGTCCGTATCGATCAAACGATCAGCAGAGATATGCGTCAGCATTCCTTCGATCACCGGGGTGGTGCTGCTCTTGAAAGCACTGAAACGGATATCGGCATGGCGACCGATGGCTACCCGGTCGATGTCCGTAGGCGCTATGCGTGCTTCGACGACCAGCTCCGCGTCTGTGGGAACTATGTCCAGTAATGGCGTGCCGGCGCCTATTACCCCGCCAACCGTGTGCACGCTCAGGCCGATTACCATGCCGGACTCTGGCGCCACGATCCGCGTCCTTTCAAGCCGGCTCTGGATGGCTGCGAGGCGCTCGCGCAGATCCCGTACGCGGGTATGGGTGTCGCCGAGTTGGCTGGCCACTTCGCTGGCAAAGGCTTTGTTCAGTTGCAGGATCTGCAGCCTCGTCTCGCTTATGCGCAAACGTGCTTGGGCCATTGCCGATCGATGCTCGGCAATTTCGCTACGAAGGCGTGTCAAGCTGCGTTCTTGATCCCGCAGGCGCTGGATGTCGATGAAGCCTTCTGCGAGCAGTGCGCGCAGATCGGCAATCTCCTCGGCATAGGAACTGGCCAGTTCTTGCTTGCTGGAGACCATGGCTTGGAGGCCTTCGATCTGCGCCTCAAGCTGCACTATGTTTTTTTCAAAAATGCTTACTTCCCCGGACAAACTGCTGCGTCTGGTCTGGAAAATCTGCTCCTCGTTGGCCATCGCTTCCCGGATGCGGGGATCGCCGGGGGCGAAATCGGGCACTGGCAAGGTGCCGTCGTGAGTCTTCTGCTCGGCCTGCAGTCGGGATTCCTGGGCTAATAGCGCGATCAACTGGCTGCGCACCATCTCGAACTCTGCACGGAGCTGGCTGTCATCGAGCTCCAGAAGAACGTCGCCGACCTGGACCGGGTCGCCATCACGCACATGCAAGGCATGGACGATGCCTCCCTCCAAATGCTGCACGGTCTTGCGATAACTCTTGACCGTAACCACCCCGGGGGCGAGCGCGGCGCCATCCAGTGGTGCCAGAGTGGCCCAGCCGCCGAACAGGCCAAAAGTTACGAAGAGAATGCCATAGCCCAGGCGCCGGATCGGCTTATCGTCGATGGGCAAAGGGGGGAGGGTGTGGCTAGGGGTCATGGGACTATTCATGTCGGCTGCTGAGGGTCGGCGAGCCGAGGGCCGCTGATGCTGGGCTCTGGCTTACTCTGCAGCTGTTTGAGCACTTTGTCGCGGGGGCCGCATAGGGGCATTTCGCCGGCGTTCATCACGATCAGGCTGTCGAGCTGCGCCAGCACATTGGGGTGGTGGGTGATGACGAAGAGGGTGCTACCGCGCTGCTTCATGCTTTGCAGCGCCTGAGCAAGCATCTTTTCCCCTGCCTCGTCGAGGTTCGAGTTCGGCTCGTCGAGGATCAGCACCCTGGGATTTCCATATAGTGCCCGGGCCAGCCCGATACGCTGGCGCTGTCCGCCAGAAAGACCGCCGCCATTTGCGCCGATGCGGGTGTCATAGCCTTGCGGTAGTTGCAGGATGAGCTCGTGCACTCCTGCCAGTCGTGCCGCCTCCACGACGGCCTCGGCATCCAGCTCGCCCAGCCGGGCGATGTTGTCACCAATGCTGCCCTCGAACAGCTCGATGTCCTGCGGTAGATAGCCAAGGTGACGGCCCAGTTCCTCGCGGCGCCATTGGCTAACGTCTGCGCCATCCAGGCGAACATGCCCTTCCAGTGCTGGCCAGATACCGAGTAGTGCGCGCGCCAGGGTCGACTTGCCCGAGCCGCTCGGACCTATGATGCCGACCGCGGTGCCCGGTGTGACCTGAAAGTTGATATTCCTGATGACCGGCCGGGAGCTGCCCGGGGCACCAGCGTGAAGGTTTTCTACGGCAATGCTGCCCAGTGGACTGGGAAGCGGCATGGGCTCGGGCTCCTGCGCTACCTTGGCCAGCAGCTCATGCAGGCGCGCGTACTGCGAGCGGGCGCCGATAAAGCCCTTCCAGGCGCCAATCATCTGATCGATGGGGGCTAGGGCCCGACCTAGAAGGATTGAGCCGGCGATCATCAGGCCCGCGCTGATCTCATGGTTGATCGCCAGGTATGCGCCAAGGCCTAGGATCAGCGATTGCACCAATTGGCGGAAGGTTTTCGACAGAGAGCTGATCGCGCCGGCACGATCGCTGGCGCTGCTCTGTAGAAGCAGAACCTTGTGCACCTGCTGTAGCCAGCGCTGGCGGAGGTTGGGCAGCATGCCCATGGCCGCGATGACCTCTGCATTGTTAAGGCTCTTGCCGGTAAGGTCGGTGGCGAGCAACTGTTCGCGATTTGCCTGCTGCAGGGGAGCCTGGGTCAGGCGTTCGTTGAGCATGGCCAGGGCAATCAGCAGCAGTGAGCTGACCAGCCCCAGCCAGCCGAACCAGGGATGGAAGATAAACATCACGGCGAGATAGATTGGCAGCCAGGGTGCGTCGAAGAAGGCGAAAAGACCATTGCCGGTGAGAAACTGGCGCAGGCCATTGAGGTCGCTGAGCGGCTGGGTGGTGGCCTTCACGCCGCCCGAGTCCAGTGCCAGCTTGAAGCCTGCGTCGTGGAGGCGGGCGCCCAGATCGTTTTCCAGGCGGGTACTCACGCGCACCATGATACGTGAGCGCACCCACTCCAAGGCGCCCAGGCTGATCATCAGAAACAGCATGATCAGGGTCAGCATCAGCAGCGTGGCTTCGCTACCACTACCCACTGCGCGGTCGTAGACCTGCAGCATGTAGAAGGAGGGCACCAGCATCAACAGGTTGATGAAGAGGCTGAACAGCGCCACCGCGAAAAAGCTCGTACGACAGGCGAGCAGGGTGCGTTCAAGGTCGGTTTGCGATAACCGCAGCATGGTGGGAGTCCGGAGCGTCGAGGGGGCGGCGAAGAACTTGGTGGCGGGTTGGTCGGCGGCCGGGCAGTTTGCCACCTTTGTCGCGCCGGCTCCATCGGGGATGGAGCCGGCGGTTGGTTAGGTTCTAGACGATGAAGTCATCCACGCTTAGTGCGCTTACACCGACCAGTTTGATGGAAAAGTCAGCGTCGAGGTTGCCGCTGCTGTTGCCGTAGAGGATCAGGTCACTGCCGTCATGCGCGGCCCAGAGCTGCTTGGTGCCAGTGATAACGCCATCTTCCTTGAAGCTCCAGCCCTTGAGCGCGCTGAAGTCGAGCTTGTCCACTCCTGCCTCATTGAAACCATGAATCACATCCTGCTTGCCTTCGCCGATGCCGAGATCCTTGAGTGAGGTGAAGCGGAAGGTGTCGTCGCCTGCGCCGCCATGCATGATGTCCGCTCCGGCGCCTCCGATCAGCACGTTTTTTCCGCCCTCACCAGCATAGAGAGTGTCGTCACCGGCACCGCCGCTGAGGATGTTGTCGCCAGCGTTGCCCCGGATCACGTTGTTCAGCGCGTTGCCGGTCAGGTTGAGCCAGAGGTCTTGAGTGTCACTGGCGTCAAGGTTTTCCAGGTTAGCGCCGAGGATCAGGGTGGTGGCTTTGCTGGCGTCCGCCATTTTGTCCAGGACATCCTGGCTGACCCGTAGTTGCAGGGTGTCCTCGCCTTCACCTTTCTTCTCGACGATGCTGTCTTCGAGGGCGACCGTGGCCTTGGTACCTGTGCCCTTGACGATCAGGTCGACGATATAGGTATCGTCGCCCTTGCCGCCGATCATTCTGTCGACACCGCCTTTGCCGTCGAGGACGTTGTTGCCGGAATTGCCGGTGATGACGTTTTTCAGCCCGTTTCCGGTGCCGTCGAGATGGTCGCTGCCCTCGAGAATCAGGTTCTCGACGTGGTCGGTGAGTTCGTAGCTGACATGGGCCTTGGCCGTATCGGTGCCTTCCTTGTCGTTTTCCTCCACGATGTCACCGATGTTTCTGACGATATAGGTGTCGTTGCCCTTGCCTCCAATCAGGGTATCGATACCAGCGCCGCCGTCGAGGATATTGTTGCCGTCGTTGCCCCGCAGGATGTTATTGAGTGCGTTGCCCGTGCCGTTTAGGGCAGCCCTGCCAGTCAGGATAAGCTCTTCAAGATTTGCACCGAGAGTGAAGTGAACGGAGGAGATGACCGTGTCCCAGCCTTCGCCGGCGTTTTCGTGCACCTGAGCATCCCTGTGAGTCACATGGTAGGTGTCGTTACCCTTGCCGCCGCGAAGGATGCTGGCGGTCTTGCCGGCATCGAGAACGTTATTGGCATCGTTGCCGATTATCTCGAACAGGCCGCTGCTGGCGATCTGTACGTTTTCCACTTCAAGCAGGTTAACCGCGCTCAGGTCGATCACTGCCGGAGCGGAGTTGCTGCTACCTTTGAAGGTGATACGCAGGGTGTCGTTGCCAGCGTCATAGTAGGTGTTCTCGTGATCCCGGTTGATCCACTCCAATTCGCGGATGTCATCAAGGACATAGAGGTCGTCGCCGTCCCCACCGACCATGATGTCGAGACCCTTGCCGCCGTCAAGCAGATCGTTTCCGGCACCACCATATAGTTGATCGTCGCCAGCCAGGCCGAATAGTTGGTCATCGCCGTCGCCACCATAAAGTTCGTCTGAGCCCGCATTGCCGGTGATCTTGTCATTGCCAGCGCCACCGAAGAGCCAGTTATGACGCTTGTCGGTGCCGGTAATGACGTCGTCGCCGCTCAGCAGGGCCATTAGCAGGTCAACCTGAGAAATAGTCCGGTATGAGAGGTAATCAGCTAGCTCGTCCAAGGTGGTTTGGGCCATGGCGCTAGCCTGATAGGAACCGGAGTTGCTCATGCCGTCGGCATAGAGGCTCTGGCCATTGAACTTGAGGCTGTCCAGCTTGCTGCCGGGCTTGAACGTGCCAGTCAGGGCGTCGTAGGTCAGCCCTAGCTGGCTGCTCAAGGAGAGGCTGTAGGAGTAAGAAGAAGTGGTCTGGGTCGCTCCGCTCTTTTCGGTCAGTTTCTCGTTATGGGTTTTGTTGTAGGTGTTGATGGTGAGCGTCTGCAGGGCACCAGTGGATTGGTAGTTGGCCTGCCCCACGAAATTAATCGTGTCCGAAAAAGTCTGACTGCCGTTTATCGAGGTTTCGCTGTTGGAATAGCTCGCTTTGGCTTTCGTGATGGACAGGCTCTTGTCGCTGCCATAGCCCCGGGCAAGGGCAATGTCTGCGTTGGCGTTGTTCTTGATGGTGGTCTGGGACAATGGCTGCCCGGCGATATTCTTCGTCGCGTAGTTGTCGTTCAGGGAAAGCTTGTTGTAGCTGGATGAGTGATTACTGTCGGTCAGCTTGATCTCACGGGAGCCGTTGACCCAGCCGATATGTTTTTTATTCTCGTCCAGCAGTTTCGTAGTGTCGTAGCGATAGAGCACTTTCGCCGAGAGGTTTGCAGGCGTTCCCACGAATGGGTTGTAGTCGTCAAATCTGGCCCAGGAAACCTTGCGGGTCTCTAACTGATAGGCTTGGAGGGCAAGGGCGCCCGTGATGCCGTCTACATAGCCGTTATTGGCGTTGCCATTGAAGCTGTAGTTCAGGGCATCGATGATGTTGGTAAGCAGTGCGAAATTGTCGTTGGTCTTGATTATTGCCATCTGAGAACATTCTTCCTTGAATTAAATATGTCGGCATGAAGGGCTCCGACGTGGGCCCTACCTTCGGGCATGCCTGCGTCAGATGTTGGCGCTAGACAAGCAGGGCGAGCCTCAGTACCTGGCAAACAGTCCGCTGTTTTCGATGCATCACGAATCCAGTGGCGTAACGCTTCGCTATGGCTGCATGGCCGCCGAATGTAGGACTGCGCAGAAGACCGAAGCCGGGTACGGCTAGTTGTGATGCGCCGGATTTTATAATTCTGCTTATGGTGTGAAAAGGTGGGTTAGCGCATTGTGCGATCCCCGTACAGCTCCACCCGGTTACGACCACCGTGCTTGGCCTTGTACAGTGCCTCGTCGGCGCGCTTGGACAGTGCGTTGCCATCCAGGCCCGGTTGCAGCATGGCGATGCCGCAGCTGAAAGTGCAGGACAGGTCCTGCGGCTGGGCCGGGTAGTGGATTTCGGCGAAGCGCTGGCGAATCTCTTCCAGCACCTTGAGCGCTGATTGCTCATCGGTATCGGGCAGCACCACGGCAAATTCCTCGCCGCCGTAACGACCGATGTGGTCGGTCTTGCGCAGGCGCTGCTTGAGGAACAGCGCCAGGCTCTTGATCACGCGGTCGCCCATGGGGTGGCCATAGGTGTCGTTGACCTTCTTGAAGTGGTCGATGTCGAGCATGGCGAAGGCCAGCGGCTGCTCGTCGCGACGGGCGCGAAAGCAGGCGTCTTCGAGCAGCTGCAGGGTATGGGTGTGGTTGTACAGGCCGGTCAGGCTGTCACGCACCATGCGCGCCTTGAGGTTGCGTGCACGGGCCGCGCGGTTGCGCACGGTGGCGATCAGATGGCGTGGCTTGATCGGTTTGGTGAGGAAGTCGTCGCCGCCCTCGCTCATGGCGTCGAGCTGCTTGTCCAGGTCGTCCTCGGCCGACAGATAGATGATCGGAACGCTGACGTAACGGTCGTTGTGGCGGATCACCTTGGCCAGTTCGGTGCCGTTGCAGTCGGGCATGTACATGTCGAGGATGATCAGGTCTGGCTGGAATTCGGCCAGCGCGTCCATCGCCTGAATCGGCTCGGTCAGGGTGTGGGTGAGAATGCCGGCGCTGTTGAGCACGCGCTCGGTATGGGTCGCCTGGGCCTTTGAGTCGTCGACGATCAGCACCTTGTACGGGTCGTACTGCGAGACGTGGGTCAGTACCTCGATACGTTCGAGCAGGCTGGAGGCGTCCAGCGAACCGGTGAAGAACTCCTGCCCGCCGGCGCGCACTGCGGCCAGGCGCGTTGGGGTGTCGGTATCGCAGTGGCTGAAGAACAGCAGCGGAATCTTCTGCTCCAGACCCTCTTGCACCGAGTTGGCAAGTTCCAGACCGGCGCCGGCGAAATCGACGTCCATGACGATGGCAGCCGGGTGGCGCTCGCTGATGGCGGCGCGGAAGGCGAGCTCATCACTCAGGGCCTGCGCCGCCAGGCCGAAGAAATCCAGTTGCTGGGCAAGACGCTCGGCGCGCTGGGCATCCTGCAGGGCCAGGTACACCGGTTTGCGCAGTGGTGGCAGGAAGGTCTGTTCGAAGGCATCGCTATGACGCAGACCGGTTCTCGACAAGCGCTGCATGGCCTGATTGAGTCGGGCGATCAACGTGCTGTTGAGGCGACCGCGATTTTCCACCACTTCATCGAGGCTGACGCCAATGCTTTGCGCCAGCTGCGCGTGCTCGATCTGCTCGAATCGCTCGGCGTAACGCAGCAGGCGCAGGTTGGCCTCGGTCAGCTCAGCCATGCCGGCATCGTTCCATTCGCTGCGTTGCAGGCGCTGCCAGACTTCCAGCACCTGGCGTGCCTGGTGAATCACGCGCTGGGCGAAATGGTGCTTGAGGCGATCTCGACTGGGATCCGGGTGCTCGGTCATGGGCCGACTTCTATAGGTGGTTAAGTCAGTGGTGGCTTGATGCTATCACTTGCTGGAGGCGCTGACATTGCCGTCGATCAATTGGCGTCGGTATTTCTGTCGAATAAGCGACAGAAATGTAGTTTTCCCTTACCAGCGGTAAGTTTGCCCCTCTGCCCTGCGTTTTGCTGTGGGCTTGCCTTATAGTGCGTAGCAGGTCGCAACCCGTTGGTCGGGTTGTGGTCGAACACTCGAATTCGCTTGAAAAGGACACTGCCATGCTGGACTGGAAGAATCGCGCGACGAACTCGCAAGACGGCGCCGCCAAGACCTCAGGGGGCGGTCGCAGTGGCGGCAGCCTGATTGCCCGAGCTCTGGGCGGCCTGATCGGTGTCTATCTGCTGATCGCCTTGGTGGTCGGTTGGTACTGGAGTCAGGAACCGTCTGCCTTCCAGGTCCAGCAGCATGCGCAGAATTCGGCGCAGCAGGCGCAACGGCAGATGGTCACCGGTTACACCTCGGTGGAAACCCTCAAGCAGGTCGCCAGCACGCTGCTCGACAAGCCGGGCGGCTATCTGTCCAACGATCTTGCGCCACCCGGTCTGTGGCTGGACAACATGCCGAGCTGGGAATACGGCGTGCTGGTGCAGGTACGCGATTTCTCGCGTGCGCTGCGCAAGGACTTCGCCCGTTCGCAGTCGCAGTCCACCGAGGACCCGGACCTGGCCAAGGCCGAGCCGCGTTTTCACTTCGACAACAAGAGCTGGGCGTTGCCGGCGTCCGAGTCCGAGTATCGCGATGGCATCAAGTCGCTGGACCGCTACCTCGCTCGTCTGGCCGACCCGGCGCAGAGAAACGCGCAGTTCTATGCGCGTGCCGACAACCTCAACAACTGGCTGGGTGATGCCGGCACACGTCTTGGCTCGCTGTCCCAGCGCCTGTCCGCCAGCGTGGGTCAGGTGCGCCTGAACGAGAAACTGCAGGTGGGCAGCGATGCCGAAGAGTCCGGGCTGATTGGTGAAGGCGGCGTTTACGAGACGCCCTGGCTGCAGATCGATAACGTGTTCTACGAGGCTCGCGGCCAGGCCTGGGCGCTGGCTCATCTGCTACGCGCCATCGAGGTGGACTTCGCCGACGTGCTGGCGAAAAAGAACGCCACCGTCAGTGTGCGCCAGATTATTCGTGAGCTGGAGGCCGCGCAGGCCACCCTGTGGAGCCCGATGATCCTCAACGGCAGCGGTTACGGTGTTCTGGCCAACCACTCGTTGGTGATGGCCAACTACATCTCCCGCGCCAATGCCGGCATGATCGATCTGCGTCAGTTGCTGAGCCAGGGTTGATGGTCGCCATTTCGGCAGCGGAGGCGGCGCATCGTGCTGCCTCCGACCGCGAGCGGGTGGCCTGGGTTGACGAACACGATCGGCCACTGGGTGGTGTTTCCCGGGCCGAAATGCGCGAGCGCCGGCTGATCGGGCGTGGCACCTACATTCTCCTGTTCAACACGGCCGGTCTGCTGTGTGTGCATCGGCGCACCCTGAGCAAGGCGCTATATCCCGGTTACTGGGACGTGGCGGCCGGCGGCATGGTGCTCGAAGGCGAGGACTACCGCCTCTCCGCTGAGCGTGAATTGGCCGAGGAACTGGGCATCGTCGATGCCGACCTGGTCGAGCATGCGCACTTTCTCTATGACGCTCCGGAAAGTCGCCTGTGGTGCATGGCCTATTCGGCGGTATCCGATGCGCCGCTGGTGTTGCAGCCGGAAGAAGTACTGGAAGCGCGCTTTATCAGCGTCGAGCAGGCGCTGGAAGAAACCCATCGTCTGTCCTATTGCCCCGATTCGCTGGCGGCGCTGGAGCGCTACATAAACAGGCCGCTTGCGGCTAGCTGATGTCCCTCTCTCATTTATGGGAGACGACTGCATGGATGCAGGAGGTAGGGCGACGCAGGATGCCCAAGCCGAGGGTGCCCGAAGGGCGGGAGAGGGTGTTTGTGTCGGCACTTGTATTTCGTCGAGCTTGGCTCGTAGGGTGCGCCTTCACCTCGAACAGGGGGCCTTGGTGCGCACGGCGCACCCAGCGGCGTCGCGGATTTCGAGCGTGCCGTGCGCGATGGCGAACGGCGTCGCCAAAGTGCCGCACAATGACGCAAATTTGGTCTTAGCAAGCCCGGCCTTTGCCGTTACACTGCGCGGCCTTTTCGGCGGACGTCTGTCCGCTTGCGCTGCCCCTGCCTGAGTGGGGCTTCGCGGCTGAACCCGTTCAGCCAGTCGCTATCCTGACCCCTACGAGGACAAGCCGGTGGTCAAGAAAGCCTCTTCATTCTCCGCCCTGAGCGGTCTCGTCTATTCCACCGATGGCGGTCGCCATTGCCCGGATTGCAACCAGGCGGTGGATGCCTGCATCTGCAAACAGACACGCATTCCCGATGGCGACGGTATTGCCCGTGTGCGCCGTGAGACCAAGGGCCGTGGCGGCAAGACCGTCACCACCGTCAGCGGCGTGCCGCTGGCCGAGGAGCCGCTCAAGGAGCTGGCCAGCGCCTTGAAGAAACGCTGCGGCACCGGCGGCGCACTCAAGGACGGGGTGATCGAGATTCAGGGTGATCACGTCGATCTGCTGTTGGCCGAGCTGAGCAAACGCGGGTTTACCGCGAAGAAGTCCGGCGGCTGATAAGCCCTTTTCTAAACTTCGATGACGTTAGTACGGTCAACCGCCGAGCAAACGTCATCTTGCTTTCATAATTTCTAAACTGGCCGCCAGCAAGGTCAGGCTTTTCTCATGGGAGAACCCGATGTCCGCACGACGCACCCGCAAAGACGACGGCAGCCAATGGACCGTAGCCGATAGCCGTAGTGTCTATGGCATTCGCCATTGGGGCGCCGGTTACTTTTCGATCAACGATGCCGGACGTATCGAAGTGCGTCCCAATGGGCCGGACAGCCAGCCCATCGATCTTTATCAGCAGGTCGACGAGCTGCGTCAGAGCGGCCTGTCGCTGCCGCTGCTGGTGCGTTTCCCGGACATTCTGCAAGATCGCGTGCGCCGCCTGACCGGTGCCTTCGACGCCAGTATCGAGCGCCTGGAGTACCAGAGCCGTTACACCGCGCTGTACCCGATCAAGGTCAACCAGCAGGAAGCGGTGATCGAGAACATCATCGCCACGCAGAACGTCTCCATCGGCCTCGAAGCCGGCTCCAAGCCCGAGCTGCTGGCCGTGCTGGCGCTGGCGCCGAAGGGCGGCACCATCGTCTGCAACGGTTACAAGGACCGCGAGTTCATCCGCCTGGCGCTGATGGGGCAAAAGCTCGGCCACAACGTGTTCATCGTCATCGAGAAAGAGTCGGAAGTCGCCCTGGTGATCGAGGAGGCCGCTGACCTCAAGGTCGCGCCGCAGATCGGCCTGCGCGTGCGCCTGTCCTCGCTGGCATCTTCCAAGTGGGCCGACACTGGTGGCGAGAAGTCCAAGTTCGGTCTGTCTGCCGCGCAGATCCTGCAGGTGGTGGAGCGCTTCCGCGCTGCCGGGCTGGATCAGGGCATCCGCCTGCTGCACTTTCACATGGGTTCGCAGATCGCCAACATCGCCGACTACCGCAAGGGCTTCCGCGAGGCCATCCGCTACTACGGCGAGCTTCGCGCCATGGGCCTGCCGGTCGATCATATCGACGTCGGCGGCGGTCTCGGTGTGGACTACGACGGTACCCATTCGCGCAATGCCAGCTCGATCAACTACGACATGCAGGACTACGCCGATGCTGTGGTCGACATGCTCAAGGAGTTCTGCGACCGCCAGGAAATCCCCCATCCGCACATCTTCTCCGAGAGCGGCCGGGCGATGACCGCGCACCATGCCGTGCTGCTGGTGCAGGTCACCGACGTCGAGCGGCACAACGACAAGGTGCCGGAGATCGACGCCAGCGTCGAGCAGCCGGAAGTGTTGCAGGTGCTGATCGAACTACTGGAAGACAGCGACCCGGAAATGGTCGCCGAGACCTACTGGCGCGCCACCCACTACATCGAGGAAGTGGCTGCGCAGTATTCGGCTGGCAAGCTCAGCCTGGCGCAGAAGGCGCTGGCCGAGCAGTGTTACTTCGCCATCTGCCGTCGCCTGCACAACCAGCTCAAGGCGCGTCAGCGCTCGCACCGTGCGGTGCTCGACGAGCTCAACGACAAGCTGGCCGACAAGTACATCTGCAACTTCTCGGTATTCCAGAGCCTGCCGGACACCTGGGCTATCGGCCAGATTCTGCCGATCCTGCCGCTGTCACGCCTGGACGAAGAGCCGCTGCGCCGCGCCGTGCTGCAGGACCTGACCTGCGACTCCGACGGCAAGATCCGTCAGTACGTCGACGAGCAGTCGATCGAGACCAGCCTGCCAGTGCACGAGATCCGCGAGGGTGAGGACTATGTGCTGGGCATCTTCCTGGTCGGCGCCTATCAGGAAATCCTTGGCGATATGCACAACCTGTTCGGCGATACCGACTCGGTGAACATCTACCAGGGCGCCGATGGCAGCGTGGTGCATGCCGGCATCGAGACCCACGACACCATCGAGGACATGCTGCGCTACGTGCACCTGTCGCCGGAAGAGCTGATGACCCACTACCGCGACAAGGTGGCCAGCGCCAAGATCAGTGCCCGTGAACGTACGCAGTTCCTCGATGCCTTGCGTCTGGGACTGACCCGCTCGTCCTACCTGGCGTCGTAAACCGCCTGCGGCAACTCCGGTAGCCCGGATGCAATCCGGGGATGGTGCAACGTCGGACATCGTTCCCGGATTGCATCCGGGCTACGGTGCTGCTCTGTGGGAGGCGCTTCAGCGGCGATGCTTTGCGTCTCTCGGTTCAGCCAATGACGCCATAACCGCGCGCCATCAGCGTCGCCAGCAGCGGTATCACCAGCAACAGCAGCAGTTCGATGCGGATGCTCCAGGTCACCAGGCGTACCTGCCGAGCGCTGGGCGCGGGCACCTGACCTGCCTTCACGGTTTTGCGCCATTTGATGAACACCACCGTGGGCAGGATCGACAGCAGGCCAACCAGGATGAACAGCCCTAACTTCGCATGGAACAGGCTGTTGCCCATGTAATAGGTGGCGCCCTTGCCGAACCACAGCACGCGGGCGACACCGGTGGCCAGCACTAGACCGGCACAGATGCCGTAGACCAGGTCGGTGATCATCAGGCTGCGCGCACGGGACAGATCCAGCGGCGCCTTGAACAGCACGTGTTCGATGCTGAGCAGGGCGAACAGGGCGAAGATCGCCAGAAAATGCAGATAGGCGACGAGTGCGGCGGCCATCGAGTGCTCCTTGCGGGTTATTTATCGGTTGCGGCGAATTCGCAGCGATTGCGACCGCCGCGCTTGGCCCGGTACAGCGCCTGGTCGGCCCGTTCCAGGGCGTCGGCGGCGGTTTCGCCGGGCGCCAGC
>JBLUOL010000111.1:0-15993 GCA_048065775.1 Pseudomonas sp. GW6 | reverse complement strand
GCGCGCCAGCTCACCCGAGCGGCGCAACCTGGCCAGGGCAGCGGCCCAGGCCGCGACCAGCGCATCGTCGCTGTCGCGGCTGAAGGCGATATACAGCGAGGAGCGGTACAGCTCGATGGGCACCCGCCTGAGAGAGCCCGGGGCGATACCCAGCTGGCGACTGTAATAGGCCACGCCGGTGTCGGTGTCGCCGATGATGACCTCGGTACGCCCGGCCAACAGCATGCGGTAGAGCTGCTCACTCTCCGTTGCGCTCGTGTCGAGGTTGTCGAACCCCATCGAAGCCAACATCGTTGGCACCAGGCCGGCGTGCCGGGTGGTTATACGTGGGGTGTGCAGCAACTGCTCCAGGGTGTGGATCGGCTGCGCTGCAATGGCCAACTGGTAGGGGTAGATGGATTCCTCGGCGATGGGCCCGACCCACTTGAACAAGGGCTCGCGCTCTGGCGTGCGAAACATCGAGTACATGATGGTTCTGGGCTGAGTCTGCAGTACACGAGAGGCACGCATGCTGGGCCTCATTCTGATCTCGAAGTCGTCGCCGGTCAGCGCCATGATGGCCCGCACCACCTCCGTGGCCATGCCGGTGATGTGCTCGTTCTCCCGGTAGTTGTAGGGTGCCCATTCTTCGGTGACGAGCTGATACGTCTCGGCTCTGGCAAGCGCACCCATCAGCAGGCAGAGCAGCGCGGCGATGAGTATCGAGTGCTTCACGGGCTGTACCTGCTGGAGGGGATGCAGTTCAAGAGCGGCTCTGATCAGGGGGCTCGGCAAGCATAGACGTTATGCCAGTGTTGCAGCCTCATGGCCAAAGCCGAAGGTTAAAGTTAACCTTGAGCTCACAACGCTCCTGCCACGGAGATTTACCCAGATGAAGATCGGCGAACTGGCGCAACGCACAGGCCTTGCGGCCTCGCGCATTCGCTTCTACGAAAGCATTGGCCTGCTCAAGCTGGTGGAGCGCCAGGCCAACGGCTATCGCAGTTACCCGGAACAGGCCGTGCTGGTGCTCAACCTGATCACCACCGCACAGCAGGCCGGCTTCAGCCTGGACGAATTGCGCACCCTGCTGCCGCAGGATCTGGCGCAGTGGGAACACGGCAAGCTGCTCGATACCCTGCAGGCAAAAGTGAAGGACATCGAAGCGCTGGAGCAGCGCCTGGCACAGAGCAAGGCGCACCTGCTGGCGCTGATCGACGAGATTGAAAGCAAACCGGACGATATCGACTGTGCCACCAACGCCAAGCGGGTGCTGTCGAAAATGAACCCGGGCGAGCCGAGCGAGACACCCAAGCGCGCGAAGAAATAAACGAGTGCTCGCTACATCCGTAGGAGCCGGCTTGCTGGCGATCTGCCTGAAAGCACAGAGCATCGCCAGCAAGCTGGCTCCTACGAAAAGCACTTGTCCCGCAGTCGACAAGGAAGCGCCTTTACTCCTGACTGAGCATCTGCGCCAGCGGCTCCGGCGCATAGAGCGCGCTCTGGAAGTCCGGCACGTATTCGTACTTCAGCATCTTGCCCAGCTTCAGTGACTCGATGTAGGTCGAGAGGCTGCCATCGCCAAGTTTGAGGTTCACCGAATCCGCATTCGAGTTGGAAGCGTGACTCATCTGCCGAGAAACGGCGTAGCCGTAGGCAAGCTCACCATCGTGACCAATATTGGTGAAGCTATTGGTCACCCATTCAGGCTCGCTAGATACCTCAGCAAGTTTTTCTACGTCGAAGGTAACGTCGAGCTTGCCGGTTTCGCTGTCGGCGATTTCGAAGACGAGACGCTTGTCGGTCTCGCGATAATCGATGGGCGTCAGCCACTTCGGTAGGTTGTAACCGACCACACCACGCACACGCGCCAGCTCGGTGTTGACCGGCAGCTTGAGCACGTAACCCCAGAAGTCCTTGGACAGTGATTGCCCGACCAGGCTGATGGGCCCCAGGTTGGCATTGCCAGGCTTGTTGGTGACGATGGACAGCGCGATCTCGTTGTAGCTGTCGTTATCGCAGTAGTGATAGGCGTAGGCAGTGAAAGCGACCAGCCCCCTGCCCGGCCAGATCTGCAGTGGCTGCACTTGCTCCAGTACCTCTGTCGGCATCAGTTCGCGCAGCCTGTCGAGGTCAGCGGTGAAGACGGCGGTGACGCGGGTGTTGCGGTAGTAGAAGTTCGGTGAGTAGGACTCGAAGCCCATGTCCACCTTGGTTTTCTGCAGACCACGGAACCAGCTGAGATCGATATCCGGCGCCTCTTCTGCGATCACCGACAGTGGCGGATTGGAGTGAAAACGCTGGTAAAGCCCGCCCGCCTCCACCGGCACCGAATGGCCGGCAATATCGACCGTGGCAGCGGGCGCATCGGCCTCCTGTGCCCACGAGGGCATGGCGACGGCGTTGAGAATCACGCCGACCAGCAGCGCAGTGCGCTGGCGTTTCAG
This sequence comes from Pseudomonas sp. GW6, assembly GCA_048065775.1. Taxonomy (GTDB): domain Bacteria; phylum Pseudomonadota; class Gammaproteobacteria; order Pseudomonadales; family Pseudomonadaceae; genus Aquipseudomonas. The sequence continues at coordinate 13,567 of JBLUOL010000111.1, read as the reverse complement.
ACGTTTCGTAAGCTCGGCAAACTGCTTCATCGTTGTTATCCGCGTTGAGAGATTCATAAGTTCCCTGCCCACCGGAATGGTCTCCGAGAAGCAGACGCGGCAACCCTAAGGTTAAACAGAACTTTAAGGTCAAGCAGCCAAACCGATGAGATTGTTTCAAAGCGGTAACGCGTTGAAGCGAGCACAAATACCCATTGACATTAAAGTGAACTTTAAAGTTAAGGTCACCTCTGGCTCAACCGAGGAAGCACCCATGACCCTGTTCGATCCCCTTGTCCTGCCCAATGGTTCGACCCTGCCCAACCGCATCGCCAAGGCGGCGATGGAAGAGAACATGGCGGATGCCGACCACGCACCGTCCGAGCATCTGATGCGCCTCTATCAGGCCTGGGCCGAGGGCGGCGCCGGCCTGCTCATTTCCGGTAACGTGATGGTCGACAGCCGCGCCATGACCGGCCCCGGCGGCGTGGTGCTGGAAGACGACACGCACCTGGCCCGATTCGAACGCTGGGCACGCATCGGCCGCGGCAAAGGGGCGCAGTTCTGGTTGCAGATCAATCATCCCGGCCGGCAGATGCAGTCCAACCTGGGCCAGCCAACCTGGGCGCCTTCGGCCGTAGCGCTGGAGCTGGGCAACCTGTCCAAGCGTTTCGCCACGCCGCAGGAAATGACCCCGGCGGTGATTCAGGAGGTGATCGAGCGCTTCACCCGCACCGCGCAGTTGGGCGAGCAGGCCGGCTTCACGGGCGTGGAAATCCACGCGGCGCACGGCTATCTGCTCAGCCAGTTCCTGTCGCCACTGACCAACCAGCGCAACGACCAATGGGGCGGCTCGCTGGAAAATCGCGCGCGCCTGCTGCTGGAGATCGTCAAGGCGGTGCGTGCCGTGGTGTCGCCGAGCTTCGCCGTGGCGGTCAAGCTCAACTCGGCAGACTTCCAGCGCGGCGGCTTCAGCGCCGAGGACGCGCAGCAGGTGGTGCGCCTGCTCGACGGGCTGGGCGTGGATCTGGTCGAACTGTCCGGTGGCAGCTACGAAGCGCCGGCCATGCAGGGCCAGGCCCGCGATGGGCGCACCCTGGCGCGCGAAGCCTACTTCCTTGAATTCGCCCGTGAGATTCGTGCGGTGGCGAGCATGCCAGTCATGGTCACCGGCGGCATCCGCCGTGCACCGGTTGCACAACAAGTGCTGGATAGCGGCATCGAGATGGTCGGCATCGGCACGGCCCTGGCCATCGACCCGAACCTGCCGCGTAACTGGCAGCTCGGCCTCGGCAGCGCTCCCCAGCTGCCACCGATCACCTGGAACAACAAGGTGCTGGCCTCGCTGGCGAACATGGCGGTGGTGAAGTATCAGCTGCATCAGCTCAGTCAGGGCCGGGACTCCCAGCCCGGCGTATCCCCCCTGTGGGCGCTGGTGACGCAGCAGGTGAAAGACCTCTTCCGTACTCGCCAATATCGCCGTCGGATGGCGCGGCGACAGGCGCGGTGACTACGCCCCACCACTCAGAATTCCAGCACCTCGCCATCCTGCGGAATCAGTAGCTCGACTTGCGCGTGGCTAGCAGCCTCGGCCAACGCCAAGCGGCTGACCGGGCAGTGGCTGATCGCCTCGAGGTGATTGGCAACCACTGCCGCGCCACTCAACTGGGCGAACTCGATCACCTCGTCGATGCCCATGATGATGTCGCCGCCCAGGTCGAAACGCGCCCCGCCTGCCGGCACCACGCTGATGGCTGGACGGTGCTCGCGTACACAGGCGCGCACCTCGTCGGTGAGCAGGGTATCGCCGGCCAGATAAAGGCTCGGCTCGCCTGGTATTTCGATCAGAAAACCTACGCCGTGCTCCATCAGGCGCCCCACCAGTCCCCGGCCATGGGTGCAGCGGATGGTGCGGATAAGCCCACCGAGAAACGGGCCGGGAAATTCGTGTTCCGACAATAGCGGCCGGACGTTCAGGCCGCGCTGCGCCAGGTAGTCCACATCATGTGGCGTACAGATCACCGGAATCTTGCGTTCGCGCAGCCACCGCACGCCGGCACGATCCAGGTGATCGAAATGGCCTTTCTGGCAATGAGTGATCAGGCAGTGGGTGACCGATTCCAGCGCGGCGCGAGCACTGACTGGCAACTCGACCAGTGGATTGCGCTGACGGGCACCGAACAATCGCAGCGGTGGCAAGGCGCCTTGGCGGGCCAGCATGGGATCGACCAGAACGCGGTGCTGGCCGAACTCGATGATGATGGTGGCGTTGCGCAGCTGCTGAATCTTCATGAAAAGCCCTCGGGGTCTGAGGGCTCCATGCTGCCTATCCGGCGTCAGGGCAATAATGGCAGTATTGGACATCTTCGATTCATTTCAGGCCACCCACTCATGCGCATTGGTTTGCTGCTGTATCCCGATTGCATGCCTGCCGGGCTGTTCGCCTTCGCCGATCTGCTGCACGCTGCCAATCGCCGAAGTGGACGGCAACTGTTCGAGGCTATCTATGTCGCCCAGCACGCCGGGCCCGTGCCATGCGCCCATGGGATGAGTCTGCAGGCAGGCGCGGCTCTCGATCCACGCGAACTCGATGCCCTGCTGATTCCAGGCTTCTGGGCCGAGTCGGCGGAGCAGGCAGAGGCAGTGCTGAGCGGCAATGCCGCACTGATCAGAGCGCTGGCGTCAATCGGTAAGCGCGTCCAGCTATGGAGTTATTGCACCGGCGTCGGCCTGCTTGCAGCCAGCGGCCGTTTGAACGGCCAGGCGGCAACGGTGACCTGGTGGCTGGCGGATGCGATGCGTGAAAGCTTCGGCCGGGTGCGCTGGCAGAGCGAGAGCAGCTGCGTGTTCGATCTGGGCGTAGCCACTGCATCCGGGGTGAACGGCTACCTGCCCATCGCTCAGGGGGTGATCGAGCGACACCTCAGCGAACAGGCCTTCAGAGACATCAGTCAGCTGATGGTGCTGCCCCGCCCAGCCGTCCCGCACAGTGCGTTCCAGAGCGCCAGCCTGATGCAGCAGCCCGTGGGTCTGTTGCGCCGCCTGCATGCCCTGATCGAAAAAACGCCTGCCGAGCAACTGACGGTGCAGATGCTGGCGGACCAACTGGCGATGTCCGAACGTACCCTGGCGCGCAAGGTAAGCGCGCAAACCGGTGAGCCGGTGGCGAGCTACGCGCGGCGCATCAAGCTCTACCAACTCAGCGAACGTCTGGCCATGACCTCGTCGCCGCTAAGTACCCTGAGCGCTGAACTGGGTTTCAGCAGCCCGGCCAACCTGCGGCGTATGTTCAAGGCGCTGACTGGGTTGACCCCTGCGCAATATCGCCAGCAGTACGGGCGTCAGTAATACACAGAGATTTGAAACGGGGTTTCCTGCCAATCCTCACCACTGAATATTTCAAGATGCTTCAAAACGTCCCAAGCAGGAAACGACCAAACTAAAATTCCATTGTTCGTTGCATTAAAAGAACAGTCCTTTGCCAAATCCCCGGTTTAATAAGCTTGCTAACGAGGCGTATAAACGAACTGCGACATTTAGCCGCATTCGTATTACGAGGAGACAAGCATGAACGTGATCGTGCACGAACGTGACAGCGAACATCTTTCCCGTGAAGCCCGTGCCATGGGGATGGTGATCTGGGATGTGATTCAGAATGGAGAGCTGGTCGGTATCTTCCCATCCCAGGACGAAGCCGATGCCTACCGCAAGGCGCTGGAAGACGCGCAGCCGCAAGGATAAGCAGAGGCTGTTGCCGTTTCGATCGAAACGGCAACAGCTTCAGACAAGCGCTCAGCCCAACGCACCCTGCGCCCTCAACCGAGCCACCGACGCTACCCCGCCAACAGCCCGCAAGCCCCGACAATCTCTCGACGGCCAATAACGCAGGCACCGCACCACCTGCTGCCAGACCCTCGAGCGTTCAGGTGCGTACCTCGGCAACTCGCGCGGCAGTAACAACTGCGATGCCAGATAGCCGACCTCCATTTCGCCGTGCTCGTAACTTCCAGGCGAGCTATGCGCATCGCCTGCTTCAACATCAGCCCAGACGTAACGACGTTCAGATCGAATGCTCATCAGTTCGGCCCTCTTACAGATCAAGCACCAGGGGCTGCACGCCATCCTCACCCTGTGCCGGCACCGCGCAGCAGATCAGCACACTATCGCCTTCCGGCAGCTCGGCTGGCGGGTTCGGGTAATGCACCTGGCCGCTGACCAGGCGCGTCTTGCAGGTGCCGCAGGAACCGCCACGGCAGCTGAATTCGGGCGTCAGGCCACGACTTTCTGCCAGCTCCAGCAGGCTGCCACCCTCCGGCAGCCAGCGTGCTTCCTTGGCTGAAGTGGTGAAGTAAACGGGTACCGGCTCGGTTGCCGCTGGCGGCTGCACAAAGGCGTCGGTCTGACCGTCCGTGCGACGCGTCAGTGTCGAGGGGCCGAACGCCTCGGCGTGGATGCGTGCGTCGGCGACGTTCAGGTCGCGCAGGCCGTCGTAGATCGCCTGGGTAAAGGCGGCCGGGCCGCACAGGTAGAAGTCGTAGTCGTCGAACGACAGCGCCGCCTTGATCTGCGCCAGATCGAGACGTCCCTGCTGCTCGTAGTCGCGCCCCAGCACAGCGTCCGTCTCGGGCGCGCTGAGGGCACGGTGAATCGTTAGCAAACCACCCGCGCGCTGCACCAGCTCGTGCAACTCGGTCTGGAACGGCAGGTCGCCCAGCGTCCGCGCGCTCTGGAAGAAATGGATGCGTTTGCCCTGCCCCAGCGCCACCTGCTCGCGCAGCATCGACAGCAACGGCGTGATACCGACACCGGCACCGATCAGCACCAGCGGCCGGTTGGTGTCGCGATTAAGGGTGAAGCTCCCTAGCGGCGGACGTACTTCCAGCACATCGCCGACCTGAACCTGTTCGTGCAGGTGGCGCGAGACCAGGCCCTGCGCCTTGACGCTGATACGCAGTTGACCGTCGGACGGCGCGCTGGACAGGCTGTAGGTGCGCAGCAGGGTGTCGCCCGTGGCGGTGGTGATGCGAATCGGCAGGTGTTGCCCAGCCGCAAAAAACGGCGCAGCGCCCTGCTCCGGCGCGAGCACGAACGAGCGAATATCGCTGCTCTCCTGCTGCAGGCTGAGCACACGCCAGCGCTGCCACTGGTTGCGCTGCTCACGTTCGCGCAGGCGCGCATCGCTTTCTGCCCAGGTGCCGGTCATCAGGCTGGTCGGCGCATACTCCTCGAAGGCCCAGCGCAATGAAGTCGCGGCCGGGCGCAGCACCACCTGCTCGACGTCGAGTGTCCACAGCCGTTCGGCCCCCTCGAAGACGTTTATCAGCGGACTGTCGAGGAGTATTTCGGCGCGTCCGCCCAGTTGCAGCACGTCGCCCGTGGTGAAGTCGACGAACAGCAGGCCCGCGCGCGGATTGACGCTGAGGTTGCCCAAGGTGTTGAAGAACAGGTTGCCGGCGTAGTCGGGGATGGTCAGGCGATTGCCCTCTACCCGCACGAAGCCGGAGCGCCCACCACGGTGCGAGACATCCACCGAACGGCGGCCATCGTCATGCTCGACGTAACTGGCAACGAAGAAGGTATCGGCGCTACGGATCATCTCGGCAGTACGCGCATCCAGTTCGGTCGCTTCCAGGCGTTCGACGCCCCGCTCGGGTACGCGGCGGTAATGGCGCAGCTGGATGTACTGCGGGCAGTTGCCGAAGGAATGCTCCACGGTGATGTCCAGACGCTGTGCCGACGCCTGATGAATATGCCCGTTGATGCGATTGCGCCGCCGCGAATGCAGCTCGATGCCAAGCAGGCCGATGGCCTCGCCGCTGTCCAGACCGGGAGTGGCCGGGTCGAGCGGGTCGAGCGCCATGGCGGCGAGGTCGAACGACAGGTGATGTGCATCGGGCGAGGTGACGAAGCCCTCTTCGCCTTCGATCAAGGTGGCCCAGGGCTGGCCTGTACCATCCACAGCACCGGCGATCATGAACGGCAGTTGCTGGTAGAACTCGCGGTGCTGATCCGGCATGTAGTCGCGGATCACCTTCTGTCCGAGCACTTCCATGCGTTCGCCGACGCCGACCTTTTCCTGCAGTTGCTTTTCACCGGCATGCCAGGGCGAGTGCCGATGGCTGGGGAGCTGTTGCATGTTCTGTCCTCCACGCAAGAAGCTGCCGAGTGATCCCGGCAGCTATCGGCGACTCAGGCTTGCAAGCCGGCGGCGGTACGCGGCATCGGTACGAAACCCGGCAGTGCCTCGATGCGTGCCAGCCAGGCGCGGATGTTCGGATAGGGTTCCAGCGAGACGTTACCCTCTGGCGCGTGGGCAATGTAGGAGTAGTTGGCGACATCGGCGATGCTCGGCTTGTCGCCGGTGAGGAATGGGGTTTCGCCCAGCTCGCCTTCCATCACGGTGAACAGCGCATGGGCGCGATTGATCACTTCTTCGGTGTTGAACGAGTAGCCGAATACGGTAACCAGGCGCGCGGCAGCAGGGCCGAACGCGACCAGGCCAGCAGCCACCGACAACCAGCGCTGCACACGGGCAGCGGCAGCGGGCTCCTGCGGTAGCCAGTCGTCATTGCCGTAGCGCTTGGCCAAGTAGACGAGGATGGCGTTGGAGTCGCTGATGATGGTGCCGCTGTCATCGATCGCCGGTACCTGGCCGAAGGGGTTGATAGCCAGGAACTCCGGCGTCTTGTGCTCGCCCTTGGCCAGATCGACGAAGATCAGCTCGGTGGGTAATTGCAGCAGCGAGAGCATCAGCTCGGCGCGGTGAGCGTGGCCGGAACGAGGGAAGTTGTACAGCTTGATGGCGGGACGGGACATGACGATGACTCCTTCGAGCGTGATTGGATAAGGTCACCGCGAGACGACTGGCCTTCGCGACGATGGGGCCATGTTCGCCCTATCCAACTCGGATAAGAATCACCACAAAGAACAATCCACTATTTCAATTTCTGCAATTTTCTCACGTCAGGCCTGAAACGCCGGATGAGCACGCAGGCGCGGCACGGCAAAGTCGAGGAAGCTACGTACCCGTCCCGCCGCCCGGCGCCCTTCGCGGTAATACAGCTGCACCGGCAAAGGCGCTGCGGCGAAGTTTTCCAGCACCGCCTGCAACTGCCCACTCTGCAACTCCTGATAGGCCTCGTAGCTCAGGCAGCGGGTCAGGCCAAAACCGGCGAGCGCCGCGCGGATCGCGGCCTGCGGCGTGCTACAAGTCAGCCGCGGCGCGAGCTTCACCGCGCCGTCCACAAAGCCCCATTCCCCCGCATGGCCGGTCGAAGAACGAGCGATGATGCGGTGCGCGTGCAACGCCTGCGGGTTGGCGGGCCAGCCCCAGCGCTGCAGATAGGCTGGTGCCGCACAGACCAACGGTCGCGCCCATCCCAACGGCACGGCGAAACCGGACGAACTGGGCAGATGGCCGACCACCACGGCCAGGTCGATGCCCTCCTCCAGCAACCTGGGCGGCTCCTCGCGCGCCAGGGTGGCCAGGCTCACCTCGGGAAATTCCGCCAGGTAGTCGACCGCGATGGGGGTTAGCACCTGATGCGTCATCAATAGCGGCAGGGCCAGGGTCAGTTGTCCGACGGGGTTGGCGTGCAGACCGGTCACGGAGCGCTCGGCCTCCTTCACCCGCTGCAGGATGCGCTGGCAACTCTCGGCGAAAGCGGTACCCGCCGCGCTCAGGCTCACACCGCGCGGCCCGCGCAGAAGCAGGGTGCTGTCCAGACGACTCTCCAGCCCAGCCACGATGCGCATTACCGTGGCCTGCGACAGCTGCAACTGCCGAGCAGCAGCGGCCAGGCTGCCCGCCTGGGCCACGACGAGAAACACCTGCATCTCGCGATGAGCGTTCATGAAACAGGCGCTGCACCAGCCGCGCGCAGGGCTGGGTCGGCACGAAAACTGGCAGCGCAGTGGTCAACGAAGGTGCGCACCTTGGCCGAAATCTGGCGACCGCCCTGATGAATGATATGCACCGGCAAGGCCGGCGGTTCGAACGCCTCGAGCACCAGCTCGATCTCGCCGCGCGCCACCGCGGCAGCCACCTGGTAGGACAGCACGCGGGTATAGCCCCAGCCCAGGCGCGCCACGCTGATCGCCGCCTGGTTGGAGCTGACGGTGAAGCGCGGTTGCGGCATGAAGCCGAACGGGCCGTCCGTGCCGACGAACTGCCAGTGCGACAGCAGCGTGCTGGCGCTGGACATGACGATGGGCGCATCGCGCAACTCATCCGGGTGGCGTGGGCGCCCGACGCGGTCGAGAAAATCTGGCGAGGCGCACACCACCGGGCGGATCTGCCCGACCTGCAACGCCGGATGATCGCCCTCCGGCAGCGAGCCGATGCGCACGGCCACGTCGATGCCCTCCTCCATCATGTTCACCACGCGGTCGACCAGCAGCGCATTGACCTCCACGTCCGGGTGGGTGTCGAGGTACTGGGCGATGCGCGGAATCAGGAACAGCTCGCCGAACATCACCGGCGCGGTCACGGTGAGTCGTCCACGCGGGCGCACACTGCCACCGGCGGCCAGCTCCTCGGCCTCCTCGAGCTCCAGCAGGATGCGCCGACAGTCCTCGACATAACGCTGGCCAGCCTCGGTCAGGCGCAGGCTGCGCGTGCTACGGGCCAGCAAGAGCGTACCGAGACGTGCCTCCAGCGCGGCGATGGCGCGAGTGACGCTGGGCGGCGAAATGCCCAGCAGCTTGGCGCCTCCGGCGAAGCTCTCGCCCTCGGTCACCGCCAGCAACACCCTCATTTCCTGAAACCGATCCATCGTCACCGCCTGGCTTTCTATGGCTATACCTGCGTTAAGTGTTGGGCGTTGGTACAAAAGCCCACCCTACAAGGCTCAGAGCCTTCCTAGAACCGCTTGGCAACAGCTAACGCAGACATAGCCTTTTCTATTGCATAGACACAGAGTAACCCAAGCAGAAGCGGCGCCAGGACTCAGCGCCGGCTCAATGCCAGACGCGCGGCGAACAGAACGAAGATCAGCCCCGTGCTGCGATCCATCCACTTGATCACCACCTCGCGCCGCAGCCAGTGACCGAGCGGCTGAGTGGCCCCGATCAGCACCAGCGCCCAGATGAGGCTGAGCGCCACGTGAATGCCCACCAGGCCGAATGTCCAGGCGATCAGCGGCTGCCCCTGCGGGATGAACTGCGGCAGGAAAGACAGGTAGAAGATCCCCACCTTGGGGTTGAGCACATTGCCCAGCAGGCCGCGCAGAAACCAGTTGGCATCAGGTGTGCCGCTCGCCTGCGCTGGCGCCAGCGAGGTACGCGGGCGCAGCAGCATGTTCAGCCCGAGCCAGGCCAGATAGGCCGCACCGCAATACTTGAGCAGGTTGTAGCCGAATTCGGAAACCGCCAGCAGCGCGCCGAGGCCGAAGGCCACCGCCGCGCCCCAGAGCAGGCAGCCGGCATTGATGCCCAGCGCCGCGCGAAACGCCTGCTGCCGCCCCTCGACCGCAGCGGTACGCAACACCAGCGCCGTGTCGATCCCCGGCGTCAGGGTCAGCAGCGTGGCGGCAAGGGTGAAGGCGATCAGGTTTTCGGCAAAGGGCATCGGCAGGCGCTCCGTCCGCAGGGCAGAGCGCGAGTATAAACAGCGCATCACTGGCCGTCGTGTGGGCCAGCGTTGTCGTAGGGTGCGCCGTGCGCACCGCGGTTCGGTCATGCGGTGCGTGTTGCCGGTGGTGCGCGCGGCGCACCCTACGTCGTTTAGCCGCGATAGGCCTCGAACAGCCCCGTGGCGCCCATGCCGCCACCGACGCACATGGTGACGATGCCGTAGCGCAGCTCGCGGCGCTGCAGCTCGCGCACCAGATGACCGACCTGGCGCGAGCCGGTCATGCCGAATGGATGGCCGATGGAAATGGAGCCGCCATTGACGTTGTATTTCTCGTTGTCGATCTCGAGCGTGTCGCGGCAGTACAGGCACTGCGAGGCGAAGGCTTCGTTGAGCTCCCAGAGGTCAATATCGTCGACCGTCAGGCCCTTGGCCTTGAGCAGCTTGGGCACCGAGAACACCGGGCCGATGCCCATCTCGTCCGGCTCGCAGCCGGCCACGGTGAAGCCGCGGAAATAGGCCTTGGGCTTGAGGCCCAGCTCCAGCGCTTTTTCCAGGCTCATCACCAGGGTCATGGAGGCGCCGTCGGACAGCTGCGAGGCGTTGCCGGCGGTGACGCTACCGGCCGGGTCGAACGCCGGCTGCAGCTTGGCCAGGGATTCGAGGGTGGTATCCGGGCGGTTGCAGTCGTCGGCCTCGACCACGCCGTCGACGATCTTCTTCTCGCCGGTGGCCTTGTCCTCGATCTGGTACTTGACCGCCATCGGCACGATTTCGTCGGCGAACAGGCCTTCGGCCTGGGCCCGCGCGGTGCGCTGCTGGCTCTGCAGGGCGTAGGCGTCCTGGGCCTCGCGGCTGATGCCGTAGCGGTTGGCGACGATCTCGGCGGTCTTGCCCATGGGGTAGTAGATGCCGGGGTTGTCCTGCTGCAGCAGCGGGTTGAACAGGTTGTCCATGTTCATGCTTTTCAGGGTCATGGTGATGGACTCGACGCCGCCGGCGACGATGATGTCGCTGCAGCCGGACGCCACCTGGTTGGCAGCGATGGCGATGGCCTGCAGGCCTGAGGAGCAGAAGCGGTTGAGGGTCATGCCCGCCACCGGATTACCCAGGCGTGAGAGCACGGCGACGTTGCGGCCGATGTTCATGCCCTGCGCACCCTCGTTGGAACCGGCACCGACGATGCAATCATCGACCAGCTTCGGGTCGATGCCGTTGCGCACCAGCAACGCATCGACGCAATGGGCGGCCATGTCGTCCGGCCGGGTCATATTGAACTTGCCGCGGAAGGACTTGGCCAGGCCGGTCCGGACGCTGTCGACGATCACCACTTCACGCATGACGCACCTCGTTGTTATTGGATGGCGAATGGCATGAAGATAAATCCAGCCCATCCCTGGGCGCGAGCATCATTGATCTGGCGTATACGGGGAGATCGGGCCAGGGGCGTAGCCCGGATGCAATCCGGGGCTTTGGGATCGACACAAAAGCATCGCGGCTGAAGCCGCTCCTACAGTGCAGTGAATACCGTAGGAGCGGCTTTAGCCGCGATTAACGCTTCAATCCTTGGCGAACGCCGCCTCGATGGCCTCGTTGATGGTGCGCAGCACCTTGACCCGGGCGAAGCGCTTGTCATTGGCCTCGATCAGCGTCCAGGGCGCGATCTCGGTGCTGGTGCGGTCGACCATGTCACCCACCGCATCGCCGTAGTCGTCCCACTTGTCGCGGTTGCGCCAATCCTCTTCGGTGATCTTGAAGCGCTTGAACGGGATCTGCTCGCGCTCCTTGAAGCGCTCCAGCTGCGTCTGCTGGTCGATGACCAGCCAGAACTTCACCAGGATCACTCCGGCATTGGCCAGTTGCTCTTCGAAATCGTTGATCTCGCCATAGGCGCGCAGCCAATCGGCCTGGCTGCAGAACCCCTCGACCCGCTCCACCAGCACACGGCCATACCAGCTGCGGTCGAAGATGGTGAACTTGCCGCGCGCCGGGATGTGTCGCCAGAAGCGCCACAGATAGGGCTGGGCACGTTCTTCCTCGGTCGGCGCAGCCACCGGCACGATGCGGTACTGGCGCGGATCGAGGGCGCCGGTGACGCGACGGATGGCGCCACCCTTGCCGGCGGCATCGTTACCCTCGAATGCCGCGATCAGGGCGTGCTTGCGCATGCGCTTGTCGCGCATCAGGCCGGACAGGCGCGCCTGCTCGGTGGCCAGCTGCTCCTTGTAGTCGTCCTTGCTCAGTGCCTGGGTCATGTCCAGGCTGGCCAGCAAACCGCGATTGTCCAGACTGGAAACAAGCGGCGCAGCATGCGGTTGCAGCTGGGTACGCTGCGGACTGGCCAACGCCGCCTGCAAGCCTTCGAGCAGGATGCGCCCGACGGTGAGGCTGCGGTAATAGTGATCGACGCCCTCGACCACATACCAGGGCGCATAGTCACGGCTGGTGCGGCGCAGCACACGCTCGCCGTAGCGCACGAACTTGTCGTAGGTCTTCGATTGCTGCCAGTCCAGCGGGCTGATGCGCCAGCTGTGCAGCGGGTCGTCCTTGAGCGCCTCCAGTCGCGCCTTCATGTGCTGCTTGGACAGGTGAAACCAGAACTTGAAGATCAGCGCGCCTTCATCGCAGAGCATGCGCTCCAGGCGCTCGGCACCGTCGATGGCCTGGTCCAGCACCGCGTCCTTGAACTTGCCGTGCACCCGCCCCTGCAACATCTGGCTGTACCAGTTGCCGAAGAACACGCCCATGCGCCCCTTGGGCGGCAGTTGGCGCCAGTAGCGCCAGGCCGGCGGCCGCGCCAGCTCTTCGTCGGTCTGTATATCGAAGGTGCTGACCTGGATCAGCCGTGGGTCCATCCACTCGTTGAGCAGTTTCACCGTCTCGCCCTTGCCGGCGCCCTCAACGCCGTTGATCAGTACGATCACCGGAAAACGCGCCTGCTGCTTGAGCTCGTACTGCGCTTCCAGCAGCGCCTCGCGCAGTGCCGGCTCTTCGGCCTCGAACGTGGCCTTGTCGATACTGCGGCCGATTTCGGCGGACTCGAACATAAAGCAACCTCCCTGGAATCATCCTCACAGCCTAACGGAACATCCAACGCTTTGCCCGCCGACACGCTGCCTTGTTCCAGCGCCGCGACACCTGTGCACGGTAGAATCGCCGCACGATCCAGCGGAACCCAGCCATGTCAGACACCCATCACGCCCAGCTCGACTGGGACGAGCGCGGCCAACCTCTGTCGCGTAGCTACGGCGACATCTATTTCTCCCAGGAAAACGGCCTGGAAGAGACACGCTACGTCTTCCTCGCCAACAACGATCTGGCAGCGCGCTTCGCCGCTCTCGCCGACGGTGAATGCCTGAACATCGGCGAAACGGGTTTCGGCACCGGGCTGAACTTCCTCTGCGCCTGGCAGTTGTTCGAGCAACAGGCCCCTGCCGGCACGCGTCTGCACTTCGTCAGTGTCGAAAAATATCCGCTGCATCACGACGACCTGCAGCGCGCCCTGGCCCTGTGGCCGGAGCTGGCGCCGTTCAGCACAGAACTGCTGGCGCAGTACCGCGCCATTCACCCCGGGTTCCAGCGCCTGTTGTTGGCGGGTGGTCGGGTGGTGCTGACATTGTTGATCGGCGACGCGATGGAGCAATTGCCGCAGTTGGATGCGCGCATCGACGCCTGGTTTCTCGACGGTTTCAACCCGGCGAAGAACCCTGAAATGTGGACGCCCGAGCTGTTCGCCGAACTGGCGCGGCTGTCGGCCCCCGGCACAACCATCGGTACATTTTCCAGCGCCGGCCGGGTACGGCGCGCACTGAATGAAGCCGGCTTCAAGATGAAACGCGTGCCAGGCCTGGGCAAAAAATGGGAAGTGGCTAAAGGGCAGTTCATCGGCAACCCACAAGATGAGGGCAAACCCTGGTTCGCCCGCCCCGCCCGCCCCACGCAGGAAAAACACGCGGTGGTGATCGGTGCAGGTCTGGCCGGCTGCGCCACGGCAGCCAGCCTGGCCGCGCGCGGCTG